>JAYWAC010000194.1:0-4458 GCA_043782755.1 Pseudomonadota bacterium
GGCTAACCCGAAAGGCCATACACGACGCAGGTAGAGCACTACCTCAGATAATCTCCGCCCACTCCAGCTTTGTATAAATCGTGGGGATCTCTCAGAGTCTGACCTACAATGCTGCGGCAGAAACTCCACCGTTTTGTGGGTCAGACTTCAGTCTGACATTGAAATCCAACGCGCGACCGATTGCGCAATCCTGGCACCCACCCAGCGCCCTCTCCCATGTCTGATCCGTTAGTATGGGTCGCCGCTTGTCAGCGACACGCGCACCACACAACGGCCATCGCTCAGGGAGGAAACATGCGCCCATTGTTCGTTAGCATCGCCATTTTCTGTGCACTGTCATGCAGCCATGCACAGGCCGCCACCACCATCGACGACAAGGCCCTGGCCAACGACCAGGATGGCAGCAACTGGGCGGCCTATGGCCGCACCTACAGCGAACAACGTTTCAGTCCGCTCGCGCAAATCAACGAACAGAACATCGACAAGCTCGGCCTGGCCTGGGTCATGGACCTGCCCAAGGATCGTTCCTTGAACGGCACGCCGCTGGTAGTCGACGGCATCATGTATTTCCCCGGCAGCTACAACGTGGTCTACGCGGTCGAAGCCGCGACCGGCAAACTCTTGTGGACCTATGACCCCAAGGTTATCGACACCGCCGGCGATCGGCTGCGCATCCTGTGGGATTCAAGTCGCGGTCTCGCCTACTGGAAAGGCAAGGTCTATGACGCGACCATCGATGGCCGTTTGATCGCTCTCGACGCCGCGACCGGCAAGGAAGTGTGGAACACCATGACAGTCGATCCGCGCAAAGCCTTGTTCGTGACCGGTGCGCCCAAGGTCTTTAAGGGTAAGGTCATCATCGGCAACGGCGGCACCGAGTGGGGTCCGGCACGCGGCTATGTGACGGCTTATGACGCCGAGACCGGCAAGCAGGCCTGGCGCTTCTGGGTAGTACCCGGCAATCCTGCCGACGGCTTCGAAAACAAGGCCATGGAGATGGCGGCCAAGACCTGGAACGGCGAGTGGTGGAAGCACGGCGGCGGCGGTTCGGTGTGGAACGGCATCACCTACGATCCGGAATTCAACCAGGTGCTAGTGGGCACCGGCAACGGCTCGCCCTGGAATCAGAAGATTCGCAGCCCCGGCGGCGGCGACAACCTGTTCCTGTGTTCCATAGTCGCGCTCGATGCCGACACCGGCGAGTACAAGTGGCATTACCAGACCACGCCGGGCGAATCCTGGGACTACAACTCGAACATGGACATCATCCTGGCCGACATGAAGTTCGGCGGCCAGACCATCAAAGCGCTGCTACACGCACCGAAGAACGGCTTCTTCTACATCATCAATCGCGCCAATGGCGAACTCTTGTCGGCCGAAAAATTCGGCAAGGTGACGTGGGCCGACCATATCGATCTGAAGACTGGCAGACCGGTAGAAATATCTGGCGCGCGTTACGAGGATGGCGAGGCACTGGTGTGGCCGAGCGCGGTCGGTGTGCACAGCTGGCATGCTATGTCCTACAGCCCCGACAGCGGTCTGGTTTACATCCCCGCGCTGGAAATGCCGGGTCTGTTCAACGACAAGTCGATCGCCCTCAAGACCTGGAAGTCGCCGGACTTCGCTTTTGATCCCGCCATCGACACCCTGCGCGCTGACGCACCGGCCAATGCCGGCAAGGGCATGCTGCGCGCCTGGAATCCATCCACCCAGAAGCTGGTGTGGGAACAGCCGCTGCCCGGCATCTGGAATCCCGGTACGCTCGCGACGCACGGCAATCTGGTATTCCAGGGCCGCACCGATGGTCGCTTCGTCGCCTATCGCGCTACCGATGGCAAAGTGCTGTGGCATGTCGAACTCGGTCACGGTATCTCGGCACCGCCGATCACCTACACCGTGAATGGCGTGCAGTATGTGTCGCTGCTGGTCGGTTGGGGTGGCACCGGAGCATCCATGGTCGGCTCGCTTGCCGCGCAACATGGTTGGGCCTACAAGGCCCAGACGCGACGCTTGTTCACTTTTGTTTTGGACGGCAAGACGCCGATACCAGCGCAGAACCCGCCCTTCTTCCCCAAGCCCATCGCCGCACCGGACTTCAAGGTCGACGCCAATCTCGCCGAGAAAGGCAGTTGGCTGTTCAAGGAATCCTGTTCGATGTGTCATGGCGGCGGCGCAGTATCGGGCGGTTATGCACCGGACCTGCGTGCCTCGCCGATCCCGCTCGACGCCGCCGCCTTCAAGGAGGTGGTGGTGAACGGCCAGCGTCGTGCGCTAGGCATGCCGAACTTCAAGCAGCTCGACGACCACAAACTCGATACGCTGCGTCACTACATCCGCCGTCAAGCGACCGTGCCACAAGTATTGGACGCCAACGCCGCAGCCGACAGCAAGGGCAGCCACTGAGGCTCGCGTGACGCCTTGATGCGCGCGCTGAAGGCCGGGCGCATCATTTTCAGTCAGGAGACCACCATGAAGAACACGCTCAAAGTCATCACCGCCGCCAGCCTGCTGGCACTCGCACAAGGTGCCAGCGCCGATTGCACGGCCACCACTGCCAAGGGTGTATGGGGCTTCAGCTATGATGCCACCGATCTGCAGGGTCAACGGAGTTGCGTCGGCGTCGGTTACATGACCTTCAACACCGGCACGTTTTCGAACAACTCGATCAAGATCTCGGCACAACGCGAGAGCTGCAATGGCAGCCTGGCCAAGACTTATGCCGCGAGCGGCACCTACACGGTCACCGCTGCTTGCGTCGGCAAGTCCACCAACCTGAAATATTCGTCCAACGACTCGGGCGCGAAACTCGATTTCAACCTTGTGCAGGTCGGCACCCGACTGCAGTTCATCCTGGTGCTCAGCAACGGCATCACCATGCACGGCGAAGCGTTCAAACTCTGAACCATGCGGGCTGCCGCCGGAGTCACCGCAGATCCGTCACATGGGTCACGGCCCATGATCAGAGTGATCTGCAACGCCTCAGTCCAAGGCCGAAGCCTGCCACAGGCCGGGCCATTCCTTGGAGTTCCAGATCTCGACGATTTTGCCGTCCCGCACGCGGAATATCTCGATGCCGTAGAGTTCCAACACGTCGCCATCGGGCTTGGTGCAGAAGCCATTCCAGGCCACCGCCACCTTATCGCCGTCGACCAGCACCTGGTTGGAATCGAAACGCATCTTCGGCCAGATAGTGAAATTGTGTTTGAGACGTTCGACCGTCTCGGCCAGCGATAAGGTCGTGCGCTTGCCATCCTGATGACGCCAGGTTGGATCGGCGACCAGTTCGCCCGCCATCTCGACATGGCCCTGGTTGTACAACTCTTCGAGATAGACCTGCACGGTCTCGGCCGGTGAACGGGTGGACATGGCCTTCACTCCTGATAATGCAAATGGACGGGTCGCCGCTCGGCGCAAGCTGAGCGGCGACGAAAGGACATAACTCAGGCCGCGCCGCGCGCCCTGTCGGTGCCCCAGGAACGCAGCACCGGCGCCACTTCCTTGGCGAACAGCTTGAGGCTGTTCAGTGCCACCTCGAGCGGCGCGCCGCCAAAGCGGAACACGCACAACACGCCATAGGGTCCGATTTCCTTGAAGCGCTCTTCGAACTTGCGCAACATCTGATCGGGCGTGCCCCAGATCTGCTGTTCGACATAGCCTTTGATGACCTCTTCCTTGCCAACCCCGCGCATCGCCAGCGCCATTTCGGCATAGGAGTTGTAACCCTTACTGGCCTTGAACTGGTCACCCAGCATCTCGTAGTGATCGAGCACCGAGATGCCATAGTTGCCGATGTAGCGCTCGGCATTTTCTCGAGCCCGTGCGGCATTGCTGTCGCACACCGTCATCTCGGTCAGCAACATAGGGCGTGCCTCGCGTCCATGGTGTTGTTTGAAGGCCGCACGATAATCCATGTATTCCTGCTTCAACACCGCCACTGGCTTGTAGTTGAAAGCCATCATCTGTGCGCCGAGCTTGGCCGCTTCGAGCGCAGAATCGGGGCTCATCGCGACCTGCGTGAAACGCGTCTCGCGCCATTCATTGGAGGTCGGCACCGGCCGCAGCGGCGCGCGCGGCGTGTCGAAATACTTGCCGTGATGTTCGGGGAACCAGCCGGTCTCCAAGGCTTCGAGGATGAGCGGCGCCATTTCGTCGTAGCGCTCGCGCGATTCCTCCATGCTGATGCCCATCTGTTCGAACTCGCGACGCGCGAGGCCCCGACCGAAACCTAGGATCGCGCGGCCGTTAGCCAACTGATCGAACAACGCGATGCGTTCAGCGACACGCAGAGGCTGCAGATGCCAGGGCAGAATGATGGCGCCAGTGGCAAGCTTGATGCGCTTGGTCATGGCCGCGACATGGGACAGGTAGACCACGTTGTCGGGGCACAGCGCGTAGTCTTCAAAATGATGCTCGACAACCCAGATGTGATCGTAGCCGTGCTCTTCAGCGGCGAGCGCC
>JAYWAC010000195.1:0-4454 GCA_043782755.1 Pseudomonadota bacterium
TCTGTGGACGAGAGGTGTGCTACGGGGGCCTGCAAGCGACGGAAAACAGGCGGGATTCGCGCTTGATATAAAGGGTTAAAATCTCTTTAATATCAATTGCTTAGGTGATGGCGGAGAGAGAGGGATTCGAACCCTCGATGGGCTTTTGACCCATACTCCCTTAGCAGGGGAGCGCCTTCAGCCACTCGGCCATCTCTCCGTGGCGCAGAGGATAACCGCGCATGCCGGCAGGGTAAAGTTGCAATGCCACTTGAAGGGACGTGAACTGCGGAATATCGGCAAATCGCGGGCGAATTCCTGCTTGGCTGGGCTATTTGCCGGTCGGCTAGCGCTGGTGTGAGATAGGACGGCGTCGAAGGGAGCGCCGCAGAACTCAGGTCTGGAGAGAGAAGGTCAGGTCGGGCTTGGGACCTGTCCGATCAAAGCTGCGATACATAATCCTGGTATCGCTTGATCCGCTCCTGATCCGCTCCGCGAATTTACTTCGCCTGATTGGCGGCTCCCTCGCCGCCTTCCTGTTGGATGCGCTGGTAGATTTCCTCGCGGTGTACCGAGACTTCTTTCGGCGCGTTCACGCCGATGCGAACCTGGTTGCCCTTGATGCCCAGCACAGTGACATTCACGTTGTCACCAATTATAAGTGATTCCCCAACCCGTCTGGTCAGTATCAGCATACCGTTTCTCCATATGCCTTAGCGCCGCTCCTGCGACGCTAGCGGTTGTTTAACGAGATCTGCCCAAGTCAGACGCTCCCGACTTCGACAACTATCTTTCCCTGACAATTCAATTCTATCGACTGACAGGGAAAAAATCCCGGACCGCGTTGCGCTAAAGGCCACGGCCTTTGTCAGGCTTTGGCGCTTTTCGCCGCGTGTTCCAGACCGAATTCGGCGTGCAATATCCGCACACCGAGTTCAGAGTACTTTTCATCGACCACTACCGAGATCTTGATCTCAGAGGTCGAAATCATGCGAATGTTGATCCCGTCATCAGCCAGCACTTTGAACATGCGGCTGGCGATGCCCGCGTGTGAGCGCATGCCGACACCGACGATAGAAATCTTCACGATCTTCTTGTCGCCGCGCACCCCCTTGGCGCCCATTTCCGGTGCGACCTTCTCAAGGATCTCCACCGTGCGATCATAATCATTGCGGTGTACGGTAAACGTAAAGTCGGTGGTGCCGTCCGCGCTGGTGTTCTGCACAATCATGTCGACTTCGACATTGGCGGCGGCTACCGGCCCTAAGATACCGCTCGCGATGCCGGGACGGTCCGGCACACCTGCGACGGTGATCTGTGCTTCGTCACGGTTCAGCGTGACGCCGGAAATGAGTGCTTGCTCCATGATGTTTTCCTCGGTGGTGATCAACGTGCCGGTGCCTTCCTCGAATGACGACAGGACGCGCAGGTTGACGTGATATTTGCTCGCGAATTCGACCGAACGGATCTGCAGGACCTTGGCGCCGAGACTGGCCATTTCCAGCATTTCTTCGTAGGTGATGCGATCCAGGCGCCGGGCTTCCGGCACGATGCGCGGATCGGTCGTGTAGACGCCGTCCACGTCCGTATAAATCTGGCACTCGTCAGCCTTGAGCGCGGCCGCCAGGGCAACCGCCGTGGTGTCGGACCCACCACGACCCAGCGTGGTGATGTTGCCGTGCTCGTCGACACCCTGAAAACCAGCCACCACCGTCACGCGACCGGCATCGAGGTCGGCGCGCACGCGGTGTTCGTCGATGGCTTCGATACGCGCCTTGTTGAAAGCACTGTCAGTGAGGATGCGCACCTGGGCACCGGTATAGGACACCGCCGGCACGCCGTGCTTGGTCAGGGCCATGCACAGCAGCGCGATCGTGACCTGCTCACCGGTGGAAAGCAGAACGTCGAGTTCACGCCCGGCGATGCGTGGGTCGATGGCCTTGGCCAGGCCGAGCAGGCGATCGGTCTCGCCCGACATCGCCGACAGCACCACCACCACCTTGTTACCGGCACGCTGGGTGCGCGCCACGCGTTCGGCCACGGCCTCAATGCGTTTGACGTCGCCGACCGAGGTCCCACCGAATTTCTGAACAATCGTGCTCATGCTGTTTCCATGCTTGATTGGCACCCATAGCTGATCTTGAACGCCGAACTCTCGAAGAGCTCGCGCCACAACTTAGGCTTTAAGGATTTTTCACGGCGCGTTCGACCACCCACGGGGTCACGGAGCGCATTGCCTCTTCGAGCCGGCTGGCGTCGGTGCCGCCGGCCTGAGCCATGTCGGGGCGTCCGCCCCCCTTGCCGCCGACCTGACGGGCGACGTGATTGATGAGTTCGCCCGCGTGTACCGTGGCGGTCATGGTTTTGGTGACACCGGCGATCAGCCGCACCTTATCATCCTCGACGGTGGCCAGCACGACCACCGCACGCTCGTAACGATCTTTCAAACTGTCGCAGGTCGCACGCAGCGCGTTCATGTCCGCGCCTTCGATAATCTCGACGATGAGCTTGGCGCCACCGATATCCTGCGCGCCTGCCGCGATGTCGCGGCCCGCAGCGCCGGCCAACTTGGCCTTGAGATCCTGAATCTCCTTCTCCAGTGCGCGACTGCGCTCGACCACTTGCTTGAGCTTGGGTTCGATTTCGCCGGCATTGGCGCGCACCAAGTCGGCGATGCGATCGAGGCGCGCCTCGGCTTCCAAGGCGTAACTAACCGCGTTATCGCCGGTCACGGCCTCAATACGCCGCACGCCCGAAGCAACGCCTGACTCACTCACTATCTTGAAACCGCCGATGTCGCCGGTACGGTTCACGTGCGTGCCGCCGCACAGCTCTACCGAAAAATCGCCCATGCGCAACACGCGTACCTCGTCGCCGTATTTCTCGCCGAACAAGGCCATCGCGCCGCTATCGATGGCGGCTTTGTAGGGCATGACGTCAGCCCGCACTTCGACATTGCGACGAATCTCGGCGTTGACCATACGCTCGACCGCAGTGAGGTCCTCACGCGAGACGGGTTGCGGATGGGAGAAATCGAAACGCAGACGCTGGTCGTCGACCAGCGAGCCCTTCTGTTCAACGTGACGGCCAAGCACGACGCGCAAGGCGGCGTGCATGAGATGGGTGGCGGAATGATTGAGGCGCGTGGCCTGACGACGCTGATCTTCGACCTCAGCCGAGAGCTTGTCGCCCTGCATGAGCGTGCCCATCTGCATGCGGCCCCTGTGCAGGAACAGACCGCCTTGTTTGCGGGTGTCGAGCACTTCAAACACGCCATTGCCATTCAACAGGCGACCACGATCGCCGACCTGACCGCCGGATTCGGCGTAGAACGGCGTGCGATCGAGGATCACCACGCCGGCGACGCCGGCGGCCAAGGCCGGCACCGGCCGGCCTTCAACGAACAAGCCCGCGACATGGGCATCGTCTTGCGTGCTGGTATAGCCGGTGAAGACCTGCTCGCGACCGAGGCGTGAGAGATCTTCGGCGTCGATCGCGTGCGAGGTATCGACATTGGCGAACTGACTGGCGGCACGCGCGCGCGCGCGCTGCGCCTGCATGGCGACCTCGAAGCCGGCGTGATCAAGCTTGAGCCCGCGCTCGCGTGCGATGTCGGCGGTGAGATCGACCGGGAAACCAAAAGTATCGTAGAGCTGAAAAACGGTCGGACCAGCGATGGTGTCGCCACTCATCTCGACGATGCTGGCCTCCAGTATGCGCATGCCCTGGTCGAGGGTCTCGGCGAAGCGCTCTTCCTCGAGCTTGAGCGCCGCCATGATGTTGGACTCGCGCTCACGCAAAGCCGGATAGGCATCGCCCATCTGCTCACCCAGCGCCGGCACCAGTTTGTGAAAGAAAAGCTCTGTGATGCCGAGCTTATGGCCATGGCGCAGCGCGCGGCGGATGATTCGACGCAGCACATAGCCGCGCCCTTCGTTCGAAGGCAGCACACCATCCACGACCAGAAAAGCGGCGGCACGAATATGATCGGCAATCACGCGCAGCGAGGCAGGCTCGTTGACCGCGCCCGGCACTTGCTCACGTACGGCCTTGATCAACGCCTTGAAAAGATCAATGTCGTAGTTGTCGTGCACGCCTTGCAACACCGCGGCGATGCGCTCGAGGCCCATGCCGGTGTCGACCGACGGCCGCGGAATGCGCTTCTGCTCGCCACCTGCGGTGCGCTCGTATTGCATGAACACCAGATTCCAGATCTCGATATAGCGATCGCCGTCGGCATCCGGGCTGCCGGGCGGGCCACCCGGAATGGAAGGGCCGTGGTCGTAGAAAATTTCCGAGCACGGACCACAGGGACCGGTGTCGCCCATCATCCAGAAATTGTCCTTCTCGCCGCAGCGTGACAAGCGTTCGGGCGCGATGCCGATCTGGTCCAGCCAGATGGAAGCGGCCTCGTCGTCGGACTCGAATACCGTCACCCACAGCTTCTCGGCCGGGATCGCGAAACGCTCGGTCAA
>JAYWAC010000196.1:0-4438 GCA_043782755.1 Pseudomonadota bacterium
TGCGTAAGCTGTTACACATCGCCTTCGGCGTCCTTAAATCCAACCGACCGTTCGACCCACAAACCGCTCTTGCATGACCCTCGGCAAGACGGTATCTACTCGGAAATTCGGAGTTTTCTCCATGCCATATCAGCATCTCAAGATCGAACGCCGCGAGCACATCGCAATCGTTACCTTCAATCGTCCCGCGCGCGCCAATGCGCTCAACTTTGAACATCTCGCGGAAATCGAACATTGCGCGCTGTCGTTTCGCGACGACGCCGACACCCGCGTGGTGATCTTCACCGGCGCCGGCAAGCATTTTTCCTCGGGTGCCGATTTGGTGGATTTCCCCGAAGAACTCGAGCATCCCCTGGTGGTGCGTCGTCGCCGCTTCCGCATTGGCGAACGGGCGCTGCACGCGATCCTCGCCATCGACCAGATCACCATCGCCGCGTGGAATGGCGGCGCACTCGGTGGTGGCGCATGTCTCGCCACGGCAGCGGATTTTCGCATTGGTGCCGCCGATTGTTTTATTCAATATCCGGAAATCGATCTCGGCATGAATCTCATGTGGCAGAGCCTGCCGCTGACCGTGCATCTGCTTGGCCCGACGCGCGCCAAGCGCCTCGTGATTGGTGGTGAGCGGGTGTATGCCGAGACACTGCTGCAATGGGGACTGCTGGAGGAAGTGGTGCCACCGGCCGCCCTGCTGGCCAGCGCGCAAGCCTTCGCCCTGACCTATGTCAACAAGTCACCGGTAGCCGCGCAGATGATCAAGCGCAGCATCAACCAGGTGGTCGGCGCGCTGGACCGCGCCTTGATGCATATGGATGTCGATCAGAATCTGCTCACCCATAGCGGCGCGGATCAGAAAGCCGCAGCGGCGGCCTATGCGACGAAGACGGTACCGACTTTTACCGGCGAGTAATGCGCAAAAATCTCCCCCTATGGGTGAACGTTTCAACGAGCATCTCAGGAGCCTTAGTGCATGCCCTCGTCCTCTACCACCCCGCTCGACACACGTTTTTTTGGCCATCCGCGCGCGCTCGGCACGCTGTTCTTCACGGAACTGTGGGAGCGCTTCAGCTACTACGGCATGCGCGCGATCCTGATCCTGTTCATGACCACACCGCTCGAGGCTGGTGGCCTCGGTTTCGATGTCGCCAGCGCCGGCGCCATTTACGGGCTCTACACCGGCATGGTCTATCTGGCCTGCCTGCCCGGCGGCTGGCTGGCCGATCATCTGCTCGGCGCACGACGCGCGACAGTGATCGGCGGCAGCATCATCATGCTCGGCCATATCTGCCTGGCGTTACCGCTCAAGGGTAGTTTTTATCTCGGTCTGGTGCTGATCGTGATGGGCACGGGTCTGCTGAAGCCCAACGTCAGTAACCTGGTCGGACAGCTGTACGCGCCGGATGATCGACGTCGCGACGCGGGCTTCTCGCTGTACTACATGGGTATCAATAGCGGCGCCTTCCTCGCCCCGCTGGTGTGTGGCACCCTCGCTCAAGGGCAAGGCTTTCGTGTGCTGCTTGCCAGCGCCGGCATCGACCCGCGTCTCGCCTGGCATTTTGGTTTCGGCGCGGCCGCTGTTGGTATGGCGCTGGGGCTGGTGAGTTATGTGCGCGGCAGCCGGCACTTCGGCAATGCAGGCCTGGCGCCTACCGAATCAACAGCCCGTATAGCGGCTTCGCGTCGCGCGTGGCGCGGCGCTATAGCATCCTTGGTGACGCTCGTCATCTTCACCTGCTTAGTGCTTAGTGACCAGCTGCAGCTCACAGCTGCGGGGCTCGGCAATGCTTTTGGCTTGCTGCTGCTTGCTATCACCGTTGCGTTCTTTGTATGGATCTTTGCGCGCCGTGATTGGCATGCGGAAGAACGCCGTCGTCTGTGGATGGTGCTCGCCTTGTTTCTCGGCGCCACCGCGTTCTGGTCCTTGTACGAACAGGGCGGCTCGACACTCACCCTGTTCGCCGCGAGAAATACCGACACCACACTGTTCGGTTTCGCCTTTCCGGCGAGCTGGATGCAATCCTTGAATCCTGTCTACATCATCGCTGGACTGGCACCGGCCTTCGCTTGGTTGTGGCCACGCCTGGGCAAGCGTGAACCGTCGAGTCCGGCCAAGTTCGCGATTGGCCTGGCCTTCATGGCCGCCGGTTATGGCGTGATGATCGTGGCCGGCGGGATTGCCCAGAGCGGCGTGAAGGTCAGCCCCTTGTGGTTGGCGGTGATGTATTTCCTGCACACCCTCGGCGAGATGTGCTTGAGCCCGGTGGGCTTGAGCGCCATGACGAAACTTGCGCCGGCACGTATCGCCAGCCTGACCATGGGGGTGTGGTTTCTGGCGAGCGCTATCGGCTCATATCTTGGTGGACGGGTGGCAGGGCTCTACGACAGCCTCGGGCTGGCACAGATCTTCGAAGCGTTGACCGCGTTCGCGGTTGTGGCCGCGCTGGTGATGGGGCTGCTGGCGCGGCCCCTGCAGGCGATGTTGGCGGCACGCTCGTCAAGCTGACGAGCGTGCCTTATCTCTCAGGAGACGCGAACTCGCTCAATGGCACTCGGCCGTCGAGGCTTGCTTTTCTTTTTCTTTCTCTTCTTCAGTCTTGGGTTCCGACTTCTCGAAGGTATCACCGTGGAGCTGCGAGTTGATGCCAGATAGCACACCCGCTGTGGTCGGATCCGAGAACAAGCCCGCCAGGAAGGTACCGGTCTGCGACCCCGCATCCAGCAGCGGATCCGCAAGCAGATCACCACATCCCGTGCAAGTCGTGAAGGTGATAGCCGCCGCGCCTCCCATGCCGAGGAAGACCGCGTCGGTATTGCCCACGGTGCCGATCTGCATATTGATGGTGGGGGACTGCACTTTCAGCTCACCGAAAGACGCAATCGATGCAAACGCACCACCGCTGCCGCCGCCGAACATCTCGACGAGTTGGGCGGAGTTGACGTCCAGCGACTTGCCACCAAGCAATAGTGCGAGCGGAGCGTCAAGCGTAATCGGATTGCCGTTGGCGACATTACCCGGCAACAACGGGGCCAGAATTTCAAAACTCGGCGCCGGCGCGACATCCTGGCCCGTGCCGGCTCTCAGAGTGACCGTGCCACTGCCGTGAGCCAGAATCTTGGCGCTGTCCAGACCATAGAGCAGCGCATAGGCGCCCTTCGCATTGCCACCCTGCACGACCACATTTTCCGCATCGACTTCCAACTGCCCGGCGATGACCGAACTCGGCTTGGTATCGGCCAGCACCGAGACGAAACCTTGGCCCGCCTCACGCTGGCTGGCGTCGCCGCCCGGTGCATTGGCGAATAATTTCAGGAAGCCACCGGTGAAGATATTGCCCTTTACTTCGATGCTGCGTCCGGCCTCCAGGGTCAGCGAACCGCCCTTCGCAACGAGATTGGTGCCTTCTGGAAACAAGATGTCATTACTGGCCTGCAAGGTCAGCGAACCGCCGGTGTTCAGGAAGTTGATGACCGCCGGTATCGATACCGCCAGTTCGTCGGCCGGATTGCTGCCGAAGCCTATGGTATCGACTGCCTGAGTCTTGGAGCCATCCAGGATGTCCATTCGTCCGGCACCCGCCAGACCGTCAACCGTTGCCTGCGAGCTGGTTATGAGAACGCGGTCACCGCCCAGACGGTCAATGCGGCTGCCTATATTGTCGCCGGCAGCGCCGACAAAGCTGTTGCCACTGTTGATAGTGCCGACCAACAAGCCGCGCGACGGATTCAAGAACGTCACCGCGCCGCCGTTGCCGTTATAGGCATTGCTATGCAACACATAGTTGCCCGTGGACAGCGGAATCATGCCGTGGGCAAAGCTTTCATCGAAATCGTCGCCGATGCGATCGTCCGCGAATGCACCGACCAGGCTGTTGCTAGCAGTGACGCGGCCAACCGGAAGCTGACCCGGTTTGAACCAGGTAATGGCGCCGCGATTGCCGTTCCAGTTCGGTGAAAACACAGCGGCGAAAGCCTGCGTCGGACTGTTGGTGTTGAAAAACTCAACCGGCGCGCCGAACGTGGTCCCGATCTGGTCGTTCGCGAAACTGCCGACCAAGCTGTTGGTGGTTGAGATCTCGCCGGTCAGTTGTTGACCTGAGGTGAACCACGTAACGGCACCACGCGCACCGTTCCAATTGGAACTGAACACCGCGTTGACCAAACCGGCACCGTCAAAGAAAGTACCTATTGGGGAACCGCGGCTGCTGAGACCGACCTGATCGCCGGCGAAAGTGCCGACCAAACTGTTGCTCGCGGAAATACGACCCGACACGCCAATCGTTGTGCCAGCGATCTTTCCCGTGGTCAGGTCGATCAGGGTGACTGCGCCTGCATCCGTCGCCGCGCCGTTGTCCCAGACAAAGCTGCTCACCACATAGTTGCCGTTGGGGAGCGCCGTGAGCCCGCCGCTGCCCACCTGGTCATTCGCAGTGGAACCCAC
>JAYWAC010000197.1:0-11760 GCA_043782755.1 Pseudomonadota bacterium
TAATATAGTTTCCCAGGACGACATGGGACGTTATAAAACCTAGTCGTATTTGATGTATTTGAAGCGCGGATCGTCCGGCGTGCCTTCCAAGGGCGAATCACTCTCACCGCCTGGTTGCCACATCACCACGTCCTCAATCTTGCGTGCCAGCGCGAAGTCCTTGTCAGTAATACCCTTGGCCGCGTGATTCATAAGTTTGACGTTGACGAAGGCATAGGAGACCGTCAGATCGGGATGATGCCAGGCCGCCTCGGCCAGATGGCCGATGGTGTTCACCACCATCAAGGTGCCCTTCCAGCCTGAGGTTTTGTATTTACGTCGCAACCAGCCTTCGGCTTGAGTCCAGCTCGGCAGTTGCTCCTTCAGACGCTCTTCTACTTCCGCTTCGGAATAGACTTCTTCATTTTTGCGTTCACGCCAGCCCATCATGCCACCTCGTTCGTGTTGATTGAATGGGACAATGCGAGGCCATGCAAGGCCGCGCGCACCGTCGCGAAAGCTTGTTCGTCAATGTCGGCGCGACGTTCACCGGCCGCGCAGAGTGCACTGCGAAAGCCGAGATAATCGGCGCCACAGGACACTAGCGTCGCTATATCCGTCACGCGCAACTTGCCCGCCAGTCCGGCGAGCAGCTGCAAGCGATGGGCGTCTATTACGAAACTGCGTAAAGCATCGATGTTCAGCAGCACCGTCAGACGCGGGCCGGTCTTGTCGATGGTGTCGAGCATGACGCCGCGCACACCAGTGGCGGCGAGCGCCGCCAGATCGGCGCCGGTAGGTGGCGCCTCGGCCATGCACACCGCGATCACCGCACGGCCATCGGCGCTTGTCTCACGCAAAGCAGCGAGCGTGGTCGCATCGACCTCACGCGCCCGTATGCCGACCTTGATGTAATCGACATCGGTTGCAGCCATGACCGCGACGGCCGGCGCGATGATCGCAGGACTATCCCAGCAATCACCGATGGTCGCGCTAACCGGCACACGCCCCGCCGCTAGACGCACGATAGCTCTGACCACCGCGAGCGGCGCCTGGCCCAGCGCGCCGTCGTCGGGTTCCTTGATATCTAGCCAGTCGCAACCCACGGCCAGCGCAATGCGTGCCTCGGCAACATTGCGAACGCTCGCCAGCATGGCGTTCACGAGCACACCTCCAGATCCAGCCGATGCCGAGGATGTGCCGCCATGGCCGCCACCAGCCATTGCCAAGCGATGTGCTCGCGCGGGCCAGCAGTCTTGGCGACGGCGATGGCGAGATAACGCATCTCGCTTGCGAGTTTATCCGGTGCCAGCCAGTCGAGCCGCGAATAAAGAATGGCCGCTTCCAGCACGGCGGCTTGCGCGCGATTGAAACCGGCAAAGGGAACATGATTGGCGGCATGCACGATGCGGCAGGTAAAGCGCGGGCGCTCGGCGTCGTCGACGCAGCTTGTCACGGCGAGTTCGAGGTGGCTCAAACTATCGCGCAGGCGCCAGCCTTCGATGCCGGTAGCGCGTTCCACTGGCCAGTCACGACGGCCGGTCAGACAGCCCGCAATGATCCGCACGTCATCCGTCAGGTTCATGACCGCGCGGCCTTCGCGTTTCAAATTCTCCAAGGTGATCGACGGCACGAAGGGTGAGATCAGCACGGATTCATCATCACGCCGAAAGCCCATGGGTGTGATATGCGCCGCACCATCGGCATTGCTCGTGGTGATCACGCCTTCGAAGATCATGATGCCTCACACCGGCAAGACGTGAGGCTCGATTGGTTGTTCACAACCATACCCCTGGCTGATTGAACCCGCATCTTGCGCGGGCCACGACGAGATTTACCGCGCACCCCGCGATGACTGACAATCCCGCTCCTAAGCACTTCATTTGCAAAACCAAATTTACTCATCCACGGAGCCCGCGCGAAGCGCGCTTGGCACGCCGGCTGCTTTACTGTTATCGGCCCTCGTTTTTCGAACGGTGAGGCTGGGGAGAAACATCTGTTTCTAGTCATCTATCCGCAAGCTGGGAGTCTTAGGCATGCAGTGGGAAACACCTTCCTATAACGATGTTCGCTTCGGTTTCGAAGTGACCATGTACATTAACAACCGTTAATGTACTGGTCCCGGGGCCGCTCACGCGACCCCGGGACTTCACCCTGGGCATCCTGCCCCTCGTCTCGTGTCGCCGCTCCCTTCGATCAGGATATTCGCACCGTGGTCCAGTTCGCCGTCAAGCAGCCGCCCAAGTCCGATGCCGCGCCGTGGTCGCGGACTGAGTTCGAGGCCGAGCTGCGCGCCAAACAGGTCTACTACCACATCAATCACCCCTTTCATTTACGCATGAACAGCGGTGGCCTGGACCGCACCGCCATCCAGGGCTGGGTCGCTAATCGTTTCTACTACCAGACCAGCATCCCGGTCAAAGACGCCGCCGTGATGGCGAATTGCCGCGACCGTGATGCACGCCGCCTGTGGGTGCAACGCATCCTCGATCACGATGGCACGGCCGGCGAAGAAGGCGGCATCGAGGCCTGGCTGCGTCTGGCCGAAGCGGTCGGTCTCGCGCGCGACGAGGTGTTGGACGAACGGCATGTGTTACCCGGCGTACGTTTCGCGGTCGACGCCTATGTGAACTTCGCGCGCGCCGCGACCTGGCAGGAAGCGGCCTGTTCGTCCTTGACGGAAATGTTTGCGCCAGAAATCCACCAGCGCCGCCTCGACAACTGGCCGAGCGCCTATCCCTGGATCGAGACCCAAGGCTACCAGTATTTCCGTCAGCGCCTCGGCGAAGCGCGTCGCGATGTGCAACATGGCTTGGCCGTCACGCTCGACCATTTCACCACTCGCACCGAGCAGGAATACGCACTCAATATCCTGCAGCTCAAGCTCGATATCCTGTGGACGATGTTGGACGCGATGTGGATGGCCTATGTCGCGCAGATGCCGCCCTACCATGGATGCAAGGCATGAGCATGAACACGCCTACCGATCTGCGGATACCTGCCTTGAAGACCATGTATCGCTTTCAATGGGAGCCCGCGCAATCGGCCCATGTGCTGCTCTATCCGGAAGGCATGGTGAAACTCAGCACCACTGCCGGCGAGATTCTGAAGCGCGTCGACGGTCAGCGCAGCGTGGCCTTGATCATCGAAGATCTGAAGCTCGCATTTGGCGGCGCACCACTGGACGACGACGTACGCAATTTTCTCGCACAGGCGCAAAGCAATGGCTGGATTACCCTCTGACATCTCCGGCCGGCCGCTGTGGCTGCTGGCGGAGCTGACCTATCGCTGCCCCTTGCAGTGCCCTTACTGCTCGAACCCGGTAGATTTCGCGCGACAAAGCGAGGAACTCACTACCGACGAGTGGTTGAAGGTGTTGCGTGAAGCGCGCCAGCTCGGCGCCATGCAGCTAGGATTTTCGGGCGGCGAACCGCTATTGCGCCAGGATCTCGAAGTCTTGATCGGCGAAGCGCGCGCACTCGGTTACTACAGCAATCTGATCACATCCGGCATCGGCATGGATGAAGAACGGGTGGCGCGCTTCAAGGAAGCCGGGCTCGATCACATCCAGGTCAGCTTTCAGGCCAGCAGCGAAGACTTGAACAACTTCCTCGGCGGCACCGCCAGTTTTCAACACAAGCTCGAGATGGCGCGCGCGGTCAAGGCGCAGGGCTATCCGATGGTGCTGAACATCGTCATCCACCGTCAGAACATCGATCAGATCGAAGACATCATTCGCATGACCATCGATCTCAAGGCTGATTTCGTCGAACTGGCGAGCACCCAGTACTACGGCTGGTCAAAGTTGAATCTCGATGCCCTGCTGCCGACGCGCGAACAGCTGCGCGCCGCCGAAGCAACGGCCCGGCGCTATCAACAGCAGATGAAGGACCAGATGAAAATCATCTATGTGGTGCCGGACTATTACGAAGAGCGGCCGAAAGCCTGCATGAATGGTTGGGGCTCCATCTTCCTCACTATCGCACCCGATGGCACTGCCTTGCCTTGTCATGCCGCCCAGCAATTGCCGGGTCTGAGCTTCCCCAACGTACGCGACCATTCCATCGAGGACATCTGGTCGCATTCATCGGCCTTCAACCATTTCCGCGGCTTTGAATGGATGCAGGAACCGTGTCGCAGTTGCCCCGACAAGACCAAGGACTTTGGTGGTTGTCGTTGTCAGGCCTACATGATGACCGGTGATGCGCATGCCACCGATCCGGTCTGCTCGAAGTCTCCGCGCCATGGTGAATTGACGGCCGAAGTCGAGCGCATTGGCCAACTCGCTGCGGGACAGGGCGAGGCGCGACCGCTGGTGTTCCGTAATTCGCGCAATTCACGAGCGCTGTCGACGCCGGTGAAATCCTGATTCAAGGACCGGCCTTGCCCTGCTGTTCACAGATCGCCCAGGCGACATCTGCCGCCTGACGATTCGCCTTGACGTCGTGCACGCGTAACACGCGCACGCCGGCAGCAACCCCAAGCGCGGTGGTCGCGCAGGTCGCACCCAGCAATTCCAGTGTATCGGTCTCGCTGCAGATGGCGCCCATGAACCGCTTGCGGCTGGTGCCGAGCAATACCGCATAGCCACAGGCCGCAAATTCGTCCAAGGCGCCGAGCAGACGCAGATTGTGAACGCGAGTCTTGCCAAAACCGATACCCGGATCCAAAGCGATACTGTCGCGCGCAATGCCGGTCGCTTCGGCCGCAGCAGCACGCGCCAGCAGGAAGTCGCGCACTTCGCCAACGACGTCGTTATAACGCGGTGCCCGCTGCATGGTCTCGGGCGTACCCTGCATGTGCATAAGCACGATGGCGCCACCGTGTTCAGCGACAACTTCGAACATGCCGGCCTCGGCAGCAGCAGCGATATCGTTGACGATGCATGCGCCAGCGCGGAGCGCCGCACGTGCGACTTCCACACTGCGGGTATCGACGCTCAAGACAATGCTGCCGGGCAAGCGTTTGACCAATTCCACGATGACCGGCAACACGCGCGCGCGCTGAGTCGCTGGGTCGACAGCTTGAGCGCCCGGTCGCGTTGACTCACCACCGATGTCAATGATGTCCGCACCCTCGGCGACCATGCGCTCGGCGGCGGCACAGGCCACCGCGACATCGATGAATTGTCCGCCATCGGAAAAACTGTCCGGCGTGACGTTCAAGATACCCATCAGCAGTGGGCGTCCGTCATCGCGCAAACGACTGAACATACTACTGGCCCGGAATCTAGGGCTGCTTGATGCGCGCGCCGCCCAAGGCGACCGCCATCTCATCCGCAGCCCGCACCAGCGCATCGACCATCGGCGTTTCACTGGATAAATGACCGGCGGTGCGCAGTATCTCGAAGCGTGAACCGGGGAGGGCGCGATGCAAGGACCAACCCGCCTCGGCGGTGCAAGTCAGATCGCGCGCGCCATGAATGATGGTGGTCGGCACGCGCGGCAGACGATGGACGTCACGCAGCAGTTGGTTGTCATCGAGAAAATAGTGATGGGCCGCATAGTGCATTTCAATGCGGCATTTGGCGATAGCACTGGCGAGTTCACTAGCCCCGGCATCGCCAGCGCTTTCCAGGGAAAACATCACGACCGCAGTTGACCATGCGTCCCAGGCACGCGCCACGCGCTCGACGGCCGCACTCTCGGATGAAAATACCGCGCGATGCAGATGCGTGATCAATTCTTCATCGACCGGCACGCCAACGTTATCGATGAAGCGTTGCCATTGCATCGGCAGCAGTCGATTCGCGCCATCTCCAACAAACCACGCAAGATCACGCCGGCGCGCGAGGAAGCTGCCGCGCAGCACGATGCCTAATACGCGTTCGGGATGGGACTCGGCGTAGGCCAGCGCTAAAGCCGCGCCCCACGAACCGCCGAACACCACCCACTGACCGATACCGAAGTGTTCCCGTATGCGTTCCATGTCGGCGACCAGGGCGTGAGTGTCGTTATGCTCCACCCCACCATAGGGCGCGGAACGTCCCGCGCCACGCTGATCGAACAGTACAACGTCATAGGACTGCGGCGCGAAGAACTGACGATGATCGGCCTTGCAGCCGGAGCCCGGACCGCCATGCAGAAACACCACGGGGATTGCACCGGGCGTACCGCAGCGCTCGACGTGCAGTCGATGACCGTTGCCGACATCCAGTTGCAGCGTGGTATGAGCCGCAAGCGGCGGATGGAGTTGACGCAAGCGAGCGCTCCCGAAAGGTCAACAAACACCAGCGTGCGATCGATGTCGGAGCGCTGGTGGCCGTGCCCTTGTGATTAGATTTCGTCCAGTATGGCGGCTTTGCGCCGCTTGAAATCGTCGGCCGAGATCAGGCCCTTGTCGAGCAGCTGTTGTAGCTTGGTGAGCCGTTCTTCCAAGGGTTGTGCCTTGCCCGAGCCGCCTTCCTGCAGGGTCTTCAACTCCTTACGCATGCGCGCCATTTCCTCACGCATCTCGCGCCGCTCAAGCGTGAGCTTGGCCGCTTCGTTTCTGACCTTCTCTTCCTCTTTCCGCGTCGCTACCGGTGTCTGCGCGTCACGATAAGCCTTGGCGGCTTTCAATATTTCGATGGCCACCCAGTCGCTACGCCCCTCCTCGCCCAGCTCGACACCGGCGGTATTGACGATACGTCCCGGCATGTGGCCCTTGGACTTGCGGCCGGCGATATCGAAATTGATGTCACGGAAGTCATCATCCACGCCAAACGAACCTTCGACGTTCTTCTTGCCCTTGTCGATGCGCTTCTGGTACTCGCCGATGAGCAAATTCAACTTACCGTCCTTGTAGAACACGCGACCGGTAGTCCACTCACGTTCACGGCCGACCGACAGCAGAACGTCGGCATAACTGCGGATATTGAACGCCACGTCTTCGTTAGGCGAGGCCTTGGACAGCGCCTCGACGAGATAACGCGCGATGCTGCCGGCTTGTGATTTCGAATACACCGGCAAGGATTGTTCATCGCGGAACACACCGCCCTTGGTCCATAACTGCAACGAAGCCAGGGCCTGCTCGACTTCGATGGGGTCGAGGGTGATCGGATGACTATTCGGTGCGGCGTTTTTCTCGCTCGCCACCAGATGCACGTATTGCTCGTTCTGTTCCCAGATAGTGGCGGTCACCTGCGGCTTCTCGAACAGACCCGGCAACAAGTCGAATGCCATCGCCCAGCTAGAGAAGCAGAAGGTAACGAGAATCGCGGCCAGGGCCTGCAGCCGCAGGTGAATGAGGAAATGTCTTTTCATGGATTTCGTTGCGCCGAGCGGAATGGAGCGAGCGCCGGCATTATAGCCAGCGCTCAAAGTCTTTGACCATGTGAGACACAGAGGATCTCCGTCGCGGCAAAAAAAAGGCGCATCCAAGGATGCGCCTCTTTCACGCGACTAGCGCGCTTGCGCGATGCTTACCAGAACAGGAAGCTGCCGACGCTGAACGTATTCGCCTGCGGGTTATGCCCTGGCGTATGGGTGTTTAACTCGCCGCGGTTGTACTCAGCAATCAAACGCAGCCAGCTGCTGACGTCATGATAAACACCGACAGTCCACAGCTGACGCTCGGTATGCGTTCCGACGACGCCAGCAGGCGTGGTGCCGTTGGCATCAATCGCGTCGAGGTTGCCTTCACCGTAGGACACACCGACCTTGGTCTTGCCGTTGAAGGTGTAAGTACCCTGCAGGTAAAAGCCGTTGCCATCCCGCTCGCGCACGTTGCCGCTCGCATCGAACCACACCGCGTTCTGATTGAACTGTGCGGTCAGGCCCAAGCCTTTGCTGTCGTGGTAGTAGCCCACGAACTCAAAGCCCATGTAGCCGATTTTGGTACCAGCGCCCCAGGCGCTGGTGCTGAGGTCGCCGCAAGTAACGTTGGTGGTGCCAGGCGCGATGCCATGGCAACTGGAGTTCGTGTCTTGCCACAGAGTGTCAATCCAAGCCTTGAAGCTACCGCCAGTGAAGGCCGTCGAGTAGCTGACTTCACCTTCGAAACGCGGTGTGTGATTTTCATCCAGGAAGCTGCCGATGCCGCTGCCTGGTGCACCATAGGAGGTCACACCCGAGATGGTCGAAGGGTCATACACACCGAAAGCGGCCTGGAACCCATTGACCACCGGGGTGGTGTACTGGAAACGAGCCGCGAAATCCGGGTAAGTGTAACCATGGCCGACGCGGCCAAAGGTCACGGAGCCGAAAGAGTCGCCGCCGGGCGCGAAACCGACGCCGAACAGGGTCATGTCGTTGAGGATGGCGTTGCGACCGAACAGCGACAGCGTGCGCCCGAAGCTGACTTCACCGAAACCGCCGCTCAGGTTGGCAACGACTTCACGAGTATCGATCGAAGCGCCCTGAATGCCCGGGCTGCTGCTGCCGGCACCGTAGAAACTGGTCTTCGCACCACCGGTCTGAATGGTCGGCGCGAAGCTGATGCGCGCGCTGCCGGTCATGCCATCGACGGTCGGGGACTTGACGTTGAAGCTGAAGAAAGCCGGCAGGAAGCCCGAATGTACTCGGCTGCTGGTCTTGTTCGCGGCTTCGGTCACATAGCCCTTGTCGTAATCGCCGACTGTGTAGAAGGCGTTGACGTTGCCGTCGAAGCTTACTTCCCAACCATTGTCGCCGCCGACGACCACGACTGCACCGGCGGGCGCGGCCAGACCTGCGCCAAACGCAGCTGCACCGACTGCCGCAGCAATCCTGGTCTTGGAATTTTGTATCGCCATCACTTCCTCCTACCTCTAAGTACTAAGGCTCAATCTGCAGGACCCACAACGAACTCTTGCTACTGACTTCGCACGCCTGACAGCTATTTTTTTCTTTTTGTCAGACTTGGCCCCGCTCTACGCGGAACGGCTTTTGTGTTCGTCGAAGTGTTAATTCACGGTCGATTCTAGTTCATTAATTTCACGCTGCCAACACTTATACAACAGGAAAGTCCCCGACTTTCGCGAGATTATTCATTCTGTAGCGGATATACAACGACAAGACGCCACAATTCGGCGCAGTACGGCAACCGCGCTCACTGCAATTTCAACCGCCGCCTTTGTGAAAAGCGCGATCGAAGCGTTCGAGAAAAGCGTCGCGCTCGCCACCGGCCATGCCGCGAAAAACGAAATCGATATCGACGTAGGGCAGGCTCAAGGACGCGATGCGACGTTGCTTCTGTGCCGACACGGTCGCGACCAAGCAAGCGCCATGCGGCCATTCGACGTGAATGGACAAGCCGTCGCGACGCCAGCGTGCTGCCGTGACCACCGTGGGAAAGACGCGGAAGAAGTCATCATGGGAAATACCCATCGCGGGCCGCTCGACCCGCACTTCCTCGCCGCCCTCCTCAATCATCTACGCGGGTCAATACGCCGGCAGCACGCAAGGCCGCTTCGAGCGGCGCGAGCTGCTCGCGGTAGTGGCGCCAGTGATCACGCGCTTCGGCGTACAAGGGGCGCCGCACCTGCCACTGGCTGGCGGTCGCCACGGCGCGGCGAGACTCGTGGAAACGCAGGCAAGCCGGATCCCAGGGCAGGCCGAGGAAATCGATCAGCCGCCGGGATTGACCCTCCTGGTCGTCCAGCAGTGACTCGTAGTCGAGTTCCAGCATCGGCATGGTCAAGAGCGAGCGCCAATGCTCCATCAGGCGCCGGTAACCGACATAGGCGACGGCGAGGCCTTCGATGTCATAGGAATAGGGATGGCTGCCCGCCAGATCTCTGGTGAAGATCGAGTGACAGGTGGCTAGCGGTGAGCGCCGGCAATGGATGACTCGCGCACGTGGAAACAAAGCCCCGATCACGCCCAGATAGAGAAAGTTGTAGGGCATCTTGTCGCTGACCCGCTTGGCCTGGCCATCGCGCGCCGCAAGCAGCGCGAGATAACGGGGCGCGAGAGCCGCCAACTCATGCAATCGTCGGCCGATGCCGCGCGGATAGCTGGAGGCCTGACCCGGACGCCGCACCAGCGCCGGCACCTGCTCGGGAAAAAAGGTCAATTCACCCGCGCCGTGAATCTGCGGGTGGCTCGCGACAATTTGTTCCACCAGCGTGGTGCCGGCACGCGGCATGCCGAGGATGAAGACCGGCCGCTCGTCAGCATTGGCGATGGCGATCGTCCGCGCCATCAAGGCCGGCGAAAAGGTCTCAATGATGGCGTCGATAAAGTCGCGCTGGGCATCACGGTCAAAGGGCACCTGCTGCCGACGCAAGCCGTTGGCGGCGGTGAAGGACGCAAACGCACCGGCGTAGTCGCCGTCGCGATCGCGCAGACGCCCAAGCGCGAACAGCAGGTCGCTATTATCGGCCGCGCGAGTCTGCGCGCTCAAGGCGGCTTCGATGCGCTGAGGCAAGGTCGCCGCATCGGCATCGTCCTCGGCCATTTCCGCGAGATTGCGCAGGGCCTCACCGTGGGCCGGCGCCACCGCCAGCGCGCGCTCGAAAGCCGCGCGGGCACCGGCGCGATCGCCACGTGCGCTCAAGACCATGCCGACATGGGTCGCCACCTGCGGCTGGTGTGGCGCAAGGCGCTCGGCGTGGGTAAAGCTCGCAGCTGCCTCCTCCACCCGCCCGAGGGTAAATTGCACCAGACCAAGCTGGTCACGCAGCATCGCTGCGTCCGGTGCCAGTGCTACCGCGCGCGCCCACGCTTGCGCGGCACCGTCCAAATCACCGGCCCAACGGAGACACTGCCCGAGCAATTCCCAAGCCGCGATCGGGCTCTCGTCGAGCGCGAGCGAGCGCCGGCAGCTGACCACCGCTTCATCGACGCGCCCCGCAGCCGCCAAAGCGCGGGCCAGACTCCAATGTCCCGGCGCGAAACGCGGCGCGAGCTGCGTGACCTTGTGCATGATCTGCGCGGCCTCTTCCATGCGCCCCCGATCGAACAGCAGATTGCCAAGATTGTTGGCCGCCTCGACGTAATCTGCACGCAGGCGCAAGGCGGCGCGGTAGTGCTTTTCCGCCGGCGGCTGTTGGCCTTCGGCGAGCAAAGCATTGCCACAGTTGAGATGCGCCTCCGGGAAACCTGGGCGCGCCATCAGCGCCTGCTCGAACAGCGGGATGGCAGCGCGTGCGTCACCGAGCGTCATCAAGGCCATGCCAAGATTGTTGTTGAGATCCGCGTCCTGCGGCGCGTGCGCCAGGGCCTCACGTAACAACTGCACGCCGCTTTGCAGATTGCCAGACTGACAACCGATCACGCCGAGCGCGCCCAGCGCCGCCGCATGACTCGGGTCACGGCGCAGCACTTCGCGATAGAGATATTCGGCCCGACGCAGATCGCCCGCTTGATGCAATGCCTGAGCGCTATTGAACAATTGCACCGCACCTAGCGCGGCGTGGGAGGGCGGCACGCTCATGGCCCGACTTCCGTAGTCTTCAACCGCCTGCAACCGGTGGCCAGATCGCCAGCGCGTCGCCTGGTTTCAGCATCGGTCGATCGCGATCTTGTGGCTCAACGTAAAGGCCGTTGATCAGAATCAGATGGGCGGATGGGCGTGGTACATGATAACGGTCGATGATCTCGTGCACGGTCGCCTCGGGCGCGATCTCGATTTCGACGATATTGCGCACCGCGTCCCTGGGTAGGTACTGCGCCAGCGAGGCGAACAATTTGAATGTGATCTTCACCGCGATGCTCTCGACCGGCCGGGCAGCCACGCCAACGCGCGGTGCCGGCATGCTAAGGGCCCTGGCGGAAATAATCTTGGCATTCGTCTGCCTCGCTGCGGCCGCTGCGGCGTTGCGTTTCTTGGCAAGGGCGGGCCATTGCCGGCGAAACGCGCCTTGCAGCCACCACTCAG
>JAYWAC010000198.1:0-11728 GCA_043782755.1 Pseudomonadota bacterium
TGTCCCCTTGAACGCGAGAAGATGGCCGGTCGTCTCAAGTTCGAGGACGACAGCGTGCGCGCCGCGCATTGGAGCGCGGTGCGCGACGCTGGCGGCATACGCCACGACGGCGCCTATGGTTGGCTGGTGGCTTCGGCCGAAAAAGTACTGACGGTGTTGAAGGACGACGGCCAGTATTACTCGGCGGCCGGTTATGGTCCGCGCATGGCCGAAACCGTCGGCAGCTTCTACCTCGGCCAAGATGACGTCGGCCCCTATGCCGGCCACGCCGAACTCGGCCAAGCAGTAAACGACTTGGTCGAACGCCATCTCGGTGACGAAGGCGTTGCCTATACCCTGGCGCGCGACATCGCCGTGCAGTATCTCGATCGTGTTCATGCGCTCGGCATGAGCCTGCCAAAAGCGCAGGGTGCAACGGTTGATCTGATCGAACTGGCGCGCTACGTGATGGCGGCGCTGTGCAGTGTGTGGTTCGGTCTGCCCGATGGACGTGTGATGCGTTACGGCGGGCGCATTGATGATTTGCGAAGTCTGGACAGCGACGACGGCATGGCCCATTGCCCCGGCGATCTGATGGCTATCTCGCGTTATGTGTTCTCGCCCCATCCTTTGGAAAACCCAGTCGCGAATCGCGCCCGCGTGCTGGGCGATCGGGTCAAGCGTGCGTTCGCCGACCTGGTGTCACGACCTCTGGCCATCCAGACCCCGCTGGTGCGCGACATCATGCAACTGGTGGGTGACGTGCCGACACGACAAGCCGCGATCATCGGCGGCGTGATGCTCGGCTTTCCGGCACCGGTGATCGGCAGTCTCGCCTCGGTGCTGGTGAGCTGGAGCGGCTCGCGTCAGCTGTGGCGTCTGCAGCAGGATTTCACCGCGCCGGCCAGCGCCGATTACGCCCGCGCGGCGTTTGCTTTCGCCAACAACAAACTGCGCCAGCCTCTCATCGATACGATGGCGCTGGCGCCGGCGCCCTATGCGGTGTGGCGTCGTACCGCGCCGGGCAATCCGCTCGCGGCGGGCGAAGGCGTTGGTTGTCCAGTGGTGGTCGGGCTGGCTTCGGCGATGCGCGATCCGGCGCTCAAAGCTTATCCCGAGCCCGAGTTGCTGATGTTCGGCGGCACGCGCCAGCGTGAACATCCGCTCTACGCGCCCCACGCCTGTCCGGGGTTCGGCATTTCCATGGGCGCGATGCTGGGTGTGGTCGCAGCCTTGCTACGAGCCGGTGAATTGTGTGCCACCGCCGACCCACGGGTGGTGACACTCAAACGCTGAGCGGCGCTGCGCTGTTGCGTGTTTAGCGTTAGCATGCGGCGGGGGGCACGGGCCGCCGACGTCCATTACGGTGACGCGCGCGGCATGGCGGGCAACGGGGCTAACGGTGGGGCGATGAACGAAGCGCAAGCGGCGGAGCTGGCGGTGGCGGATGGGCAATTCCGTCACGCGACCGTGCTGTTCCTCGACTTGAGCGGCTATTCCGAGCTGGTCGCGCGTATGCGTGGCGATCTGGAAGCGGTCGATCGCATGAGCGACCTGCTTGAGCAGGTTGCTCATCGCATCATCAGCAAGCACCGCGGCATCGTCAACGAAGTGCGCGGCGATGGGGTGGTGGCCTTGTTCGGTCTGCCGGGCCATGGTGAATTCGATGTGCGCGACGCGGTCGACGCCGCGCTTGAATTGCATCGCACTGTGCAAAGCCTGTCGGACAGCGGCGCGCTCGGCGGCATGGGATCGCTGCAGTTGCACTCAGGCATTCATGCCGGCCTGGTGCTGGTGCGCCGCGCCACGCGCGACAACCGTCTCTATCGCGTCACCGGCGATGCCATGATCGTGGCAGCGCGTCTGTCCGATGCGGCCGTGCCCGGCGAGATCGTGGTCAGCGCGAGTTCCCTTGAGGGCGCGCGCGCCTTTTTCGAGACTCACGAACGCGACAGCCTCGACATTCCGACCATAGGCACGGTGACGACGGTCGCCGTCCGCACTCGTTCCTCTTTGCGCCGTCCTTTTGACGCGCGCCTGCGTCGTCGTCTGTCCCCCTTCATCGGCCGTCAGCAGGCGCTCGAACATGTCGATGGCCTGTTTGAAACGACGCTGGTCGGGGGTGCGCATCTGGCCGGCATCGTCGGCATCGCCGGTGTTGGCAAGACCCGTCTCGCGGAAGAAGCCTTAAGCCGTACCTATGCCGCCAACGTGCGCGTCCTGCGCGGCCATTGCAGTGGTCTACAGCAATCGACACCGCTCGAACCTTTCCTGCAAATCCTGCGTGAAGTGCTGGATGTCGAGGACGTTGCCTTTGATGATCGCGCGCTGTGTGTCAGCGCGCGTCTTGAAGCGGACTTTCCGGCGCTCGCGACCCACGTTGAAACACTGCTCGAACTCTTGTCTCTCGACGAAGCGGACATCGACAGCGCGCCGACCAGTGACAATCGCGGTCGCGCCATGGTCGAGGCGCTGGTCGCCATGCTGCTGTCTCTCGCCGAACGCCAGGCGCTGGTGTTGTTTCTCGATGACTGGCAATGGGCCGACGAATCCTCGGGGCAGGTCATCGCCGCACTGATGGCGCGGGCCGCGAGCGCACGCATCATGCTGCTGGTAGCTTCGCGCGAACGGGGTCTCGGTGTCGGCATCGACCAGCCCGAAGTCCTGATCGAACTCGAAGGCCTGCAAGCGCTTGAGGTCAGCGCAGTGGTCAAGGCCTTGCTGCCCGACGCGCCGAATCTCGGCTACATCGAATCGATATTTCGTCAGACCGGTGGTGTGCCGCTCTACATCGAGGAGCTGTGTCACGCCGGCAACAGCCTGGTGTTCGAACACGACAGCCAGGCAGCTGCGTTTCCGCTCGAAGGCGTGCCGCACTGGTTGGCGCGGTTGATCGAGAGTCGCTTCGACCGACTCTCGGCCGCCGCGCAAGAAGTCGCGTCGCTGGCCGCGACCATCGGCACCGTGATCCCCGCCTGGCTGTTGGAAAACCTGGCGGGCTTCGCGCCGGCCGAAGAGGCGCTGGCCGAACTCGCCGATGCCGGCCTGCTCTACACCGACGGTCCGCGTCAGCCCATCCATTTCAAACACGGCATCACGCGCGACGTGATCTATTCCCTGCTTGGGCTCGAACGGCGACGCGGTCTGCATCTGCGCGCCGCGCAGGCCATCGAGGCCGAGGCCGTCGCTGAACAACTCGAGGAATACTTCGAGGCGCTGGCCTATCACTATCGTTGTGCCGAGAGTATCGAACCGGCCATCGACTACGCAGTGTTGGCGGCCGACAAGGCACGCACCCGTGCCGCGCTCGACAGCGCCCGTTTGCACTATCAGACCGCGCTCGATCTCCTCGACCGCCTTGAACAATCGCCAGCCACCGAGGCGCGGCGCAGTTCCATCTGTCGCAACTGGGCCTTGGTCTGCATGTATGGTCCGGCGGCGGGGCAGGTCGAACGCTTCAAGCAGCAGGTCGCTTACGCTCTGCAGAGCGGCGACGACGAGGGCGCGGCGCGTGCGCGCTATTTCGTCGGTTATCTCAGTTACACCCTCGGCCGTCATAACGATGCGCGCACTGAACTCATGCTCGCTTATCAACTCGCGGCGCGTCTAGGCATGGGCAATCTGTGCGCCGAGATCATTGGCGCGCTCGGCCACAGTGCGAGTGCGCGCGGTGACAATGTTGAAGCACTCGCTCATCTCGACGGCGCTTTGGAGTTATGGGCAGCCGAGACTTCGTTGCGCGGCCTGCCGGTAGGTCAAGCCTATACCTTGAGTTGCAAGGGCATGATCAGCGCCGATCTTGGCGACGTCGAAGGCGGGCTCGGCTTGATCGCGCGCGGTCTCACGCTGGTGCGCGATTCCAATCATCAAATCGAAGGTTCGATACGCTGCTTTCAATGCGCGGTATTGCTGTGGGCCGGCCGTTGGCGCGAGGCGCTAGCGGCGGCCGAAGCGGGGCGACGTGTCGGACAACGGGTCAATGGCCCCTATATCTTTGCCATGGCCAGCGCGATGAGTGCCTATGCGCGCTGGAAGTTGGACGGCAGTCCTCAACACATCGACGCGCTATGTCGTGCCGCCGAATGGTTGGAGGGTTGGGGCATCGGGCTGTATCTCTCGCTGATCTATGGCTGGATGGTCGAGGCGCTGGCCAGCAGCGGGCGCTTTGAGGACGCGGCGCAGACTTTCAAGCGCAGCGTCGAGCAGCGTGGTGTGGAGGGTGAACACTTGGGTTCGGCGGTGGCGGCACGGGCGCTGGCGCGGGCCGCCGCGCAGGCGCGCCCGGCCTGTCTGTTCACCAGCGAGCACTATCTGCAATGCGCGCGTGATTTCGCCACTCGCCGCAGCTCGCCGGTGCAGGCGGCCTGCAATGCGCTGTGTGAAGCGGAGATCCTGCATCTCAAGGGCGATGGGCCCGCCGCAAGGACGCAACTGGCGCTGGCCTGCGCCGAATTCGAGCGCCTGCGGCTGGAGCAGCATCTACGCGTGGCGCGGGCCCTCGACGCGGTGATAAGTGGCGGAAATCGCGCCGAGGCGATCTGAATCCTGGACTTTGTGCCGTGCTTACACGGCGGGCGTCGCAATCCCAGCCCGCTGACGGCGTATCGATTGACTCTCTCAACAGCTTTGATTACGGTGCGCCCCTCTGCGCCGATTTGAATCAGCTTGCGGGCGCGTTAGAAAAGCGGCTAAAGCGAAGCACACCTGCTTTGGCTGCGCCTTTGCGGGTTTTTTTTCGTCTCCCGTCTGGCCTGACGCTCCGCGCGGCGCCCACCGTTCATTATTTTCGAGGTCATCATGGTGGACTACGACAACGAGCTTGGGCTGGCGACGCTGGCCTGTCACGCCGGCCAGGTGCGTACCGCTGAAATGGAACAGAGCGAAGCGCTGTTCCTGTCGTCGAGCTTCTGTTTCGAATCGGCCGCGCAGGCCGCCGCGCGTTTCGCCGGCACGGAAGATGGCAACGTCTACAGCCGTTTCACTAATCCCACCGTGCGCACCTTCGAGCAACGCCTGGCCGCACTCGAAGGCGGTGAACGTTGTGTGGCGACCGCCTCGGGCATGAGTGCAATCTTGAGTCTGGCCATGGCGGTGTTGTCGGCCGGCGATCACGTGGTCGTCTCGCGCAGCGTGTTCGGCACCACGGTCAATCTGTTCAAGAACGTGCTGGGCCGTTTCGGCATCACCACCACCTTCGTCGATATGACTTCCGAGGATGCGTGGCGCGCCGCCATCGTGCCCACAACGCGCATGCTATTCGTCGAGACGCCATCCAATCCTTTGACCGAAGTGGCCGACATTACCGCGCTCGCGCAACTGGCGAAACATCACGGCGCCTTGCTGGTGGTCGATAATTGTTTCTGCACGCCGGTCTTGCAGCGACCGCTCGCTCTCGGTGCCGATCTCGTCATTCATTCGGCGACGAAGTATCTCGACGGGCAGGGTCGCTGTCTCGGTGGCGCGATCGTCGGCCCAGAAAAATTGCTCCACGAAAAAGTTTTTCCATTTCTGCGTAACGCCGGCCCCACCATGAGTCCGTTCAATGCCTGGGTGTTTTTGAAGGGCCTGGAGACGTTATCCATACGCATGCTGCGTCACAGTCAGAGCGCCGCCCTGGTCGCCGACTGGTTAAGTCGTCATGACAAGGTCGCGCGCGTGCACTACCCGGGGCTGGCCAGTCATCCGCAGCATGCATTGGCGCGTCGTCAGCAGAAGGATTTCGGTGGCATCGTCAGTTTCGAGGTGGGCGACCGGACCGCCGCCTGGCAGGTAGTCGATACACTGAAATATTTCTCCATCACCGCCAATCTTGGTGACGCCAAGAGCATCGTTACTCATCCGGCCACCACCACCCACGGGCGCGTGAGTCAGACCGAGCGCGACGAGATGGGCATACGGGAAGGATTGATACGGTTGTCTATCGGGCTCGAGGACGCGACGGATTTGATTGCCGACCTCGCACAAGCCCTGCACGGCCTGGCCTGATCCGCGAGGCGCGGTATTGCATGCCGATCGTCGCGCAGCGCTCATGGATCGTCAGGCCGTGAGCACCGCCAAACGCAACTCAGGAAGACTGAGCGCGGCGACCCACGTCGAGGTAGGTCAGCAGGCCAAGGCCGGGAACGAACAACAGCAATGTGCCGGGCAGTGGCACGATATGGGTCCATGCCCCGGGCGTTGCAGCGCAAGAGCTTGTAGAAGTTTTATTGTTCAATCTCCTGGTTAATTCATGGATGCGTACGTTTCTGCGCGCACACGAGTCAGAGTCGCACTGTCGTATCGCAATGGAACGGCACCACGGGACGGGGTTTATGCGCGGCTGTCCGCCGCGACCGCTGGTTTGCGCTGGTCTGGCCCGGCGTGTAGAGTGGCGCAGCCTCGCTGCCGGCCGGTAGCGTGGCGACCCTAACTCAATCTGCCCGCACGAAATACTCTGTAGTTGCTAGAGAGCGGTTTCCGCTAGCGGATCCCAACCGGAGGATTCCCTGTGCCAGGAAGAAATCATCTGTTCGTGCCTGGACCGACCAATATTCCCGAGCGCATTCGTCGCGCCATGGATGTGCCGCTCGAAGATCATCGCGCCGGTGACTTCCCGGATTTCGCCAAGCCCTTGTTCGAGGACATCAAGAAGATTTTCCAGACCACCGTCGGTCAGGTCTTCATCTTCAATGCCTCGGGCACTGGTGGTTGGGAAGCGGCCATCACCAATACGTTGTCGCCCGGCGACGGTGTGCTGCAATCCCGTTTCGGTCAGTTCAGCCATCTGTGGGCCGAACTCTGTCGCAAGCATGCGATGGAAGTGACGCTGGTCGAAGCACCCTGGGGCGAAGCCGTGCCCTACGATCGTTATGCCGAGATCCTCGGCAATGATAAGGCGCACAAGATCAAGGCCGTGCTGGTCACGCACAACGAGACCGCTACCGGTGTCACCAGTGACATTCAGCGTGTGCGTAAGATCCTCGATGATCTCAAGCATCCCGCTTTATTGATGGTCGATGGCGTCAGCGCCATCGGCTGCATCGATTTTCGCATGGACGAGTGGGGCGTCGATCTCGCCGTCAGTGGTTCGCAGAAAGGACTCATGCTGCCGACGGGTCTCGGCCTGGTCGGTGTCAGCCAGAAGGCGCTCGAATGGCGCAAGACCGCCCAATGTCATCGCGCCTATTTCGACTTCGACGATCAGATGCGCATGAACGCCGACGGTTGGTTTCCTTACACGCCGGCCATGACCCTGATGCGCGGCTTGCGCGAATCGATCAACATGTTGCTTGAAGAAGGCTTGCCCAATGTCTATGCCCGCCATGCGCGTTATGCGGAAGCGGTACGCAAGGGAGTCGCGGCCTGGGGGCTTGAACTTTGCGCGCGCGATCCGGCCAGCTATTCGAATACCGTCAGCGCGATCCTGGTGCCTAAGGACAAGAATGCCAACGATGTGGTGAAGCACGCCTACGCGCGTTACAACCTGTCCTTGGGCGGCGGCTTAGGCGACGTCGCTGGCAAGGTGTTCCGCATCGGGCATATGGGCGATCTGAACGAGATCATGATCCTCGGTGCGCTCGTTGGTACTGAAATGGCGCTGCGCGATAGTGGTATCGACGTCGTGCCGGGCAGTGGCGTGGGTGCGGCTTCCGAGTTCCTGCGTCACAGCGTCAAAGTCTCCTGATCCGATTGCCGAGGCCGTGAGCAAACCGAAAGTTATTCTCACGCGGCGCTGGCCGGAAGCGGTCGAGCGGGCGTTGATGCAAAGTTTCGACGTCGAACTGAATACTCGCGATGTAGCCATGAGCTGCGCCGAACTGCAGAGCGCGCTATGTCGCGCCGATGCGCTCTGCCCGACGGTCACCGATGCGATCACGGCTGAAGTATTGTCAGTGCAAGGCATCAAGACCCGCATACTCGGTAACTTCGGCGTCGGCTTCAATCACATCGACGTGACTGCCGCGCGCAAGTTGGGTTTGACCGTCACCAACACGCCCGATGTCTTGACCGACTGTACTGCGGATCTCGCCATGACCTTGCTGTTGATGGTCGCGCGTCGTGCCGGCGAAGGCGAACGTCATGTGCGCTCCAATGCTTGGCAGGGCTGGCGACCCACCCACATGATGGGCACCAAGGTCAGCGGCAAAACCTTGGGCCTGGTCGGTTTCGGCCGCATCGCGCGCGCCATGGCGCACAAGGCGCATTTCGGTTTCGGCATGCGCATTCTCTTTCACACGCCCACGCCACCACCGGCCGAGATCGCTCATGCGCTCGGCGCGAGTGCCTGCGCGAGTCTGGAGGAACTGCTCGCGCAATCGGACTTTGTGTCCCTGCATTGCCCGGGGGGTGCTGCCACCCATCATCTGATCAATGCCGCGCGACTTAAGGCGATGCGTCACGACGCCTTCCTGATCAACACCGCCCGTGGGGAGGTTGTCGATCAGCAGGCCTTGATCGATGCGCTCCGCACAGGCCAGATCGCGGGCGCCGGTCTCGATGTCTATGCCGGTGAACCCCATGTGCCGGAGGCTTTGCTTGGTCTTGACAAGGTCGTGCTGCTGCCGCACCTCGGCAGCGCCAGTCATGAGACCCGCGTCGCGATGGGTAGGCGTGTGATGGAAAACCTCGAAGCTTTTTTCGCCGGGCGTGCACCACGTGACCGCGTGGTGTGACGCGCCCGCCACCGATTCCCGTAAGCCGCATGCGGGATCTCGGCTGGCGCTACCCAGCCGCGACGACGGGGTGGCACAATGCCGCGTATGGACGGCATGCACGGTGCAGGGCGTTCGCAAGCACAGCAACATGAATTCGGAGGTTTAAGGTGACTATCAAGACAGGTGACAAGATGCCCAGCGGTTCTTTCGGCGTGATGACGGCCGAAGGTCCGAACAAGATTTCCAGCGACGATCTCTTCAAAGGCAAGAAGGTGGTGTTGTTTTCCGTGCCGGGCGCCTTCACGCCGGCCTGCTCGGCCAAGCATCTGCCGGGCTTCATCCAGAACGCCGCTGCCCTGAAGGGCAAGGGCGTCGATACGATCGCCTGCATGTCGGTCAACGACGTGTTCGTGATGGGGGCATGGGCCAAGGAGCAGGGTGCGGGCGATAAGGTCACGCTGCTGGCCGACGGCAATGCCGAATACGTCAAAGCGCTTGGTCTGTCGTTGGACGCCAGCGGCTTCGGCATGGGCACGCGCGGTGAGCGATTTGCGCTGGTGGTCGACGACGGTGTGGTCAGTCAGGTGCATCGCGAAGCTGCGGCCTCGGACGTCAAAGCCAGTTCTGCCGAGAACATCCTCGCCAATCTGTAAGCCTTAAGTGCGACGGGCGCGTCTTGCGCCCGTCGACCGCCTTGCGTCACCATCGCCCCACTATGGGCGACACTCCTCTCGAACACCTCTCACCCGAAGACTTTCGTAAAGCCGGCTACGCCATCATCGATTGGCTGGTGGATTATCGCGCGCGGGTCGCCGAGTTACCGGTTCAGCCACGTGTCGCGCCGGGCGACATCCGCGCTTTGCTGCCGCCAGCCGCGCCTGAACAAGGCACAAGCTTCGATGCGATCCTGGCCGATCTTGAACGCGTGATCGTGCCGGGCCTCATGCATTGGCAGAGTCCGAATTTTTTCGGCTACTTTCCTGCCAATGCCTCGCCACCGTCGATACTCGGTGACCTGTTGAGCGCCGGGCTAGGTGTGCAGGGCATGCTGTGGCTGACCAGCCCGGCGTGCACGGAACTCGAAAGCCATGTATTGGATTGGCTGGTGGATGCGCTCGGCTTGCCGGCGCGTTTCAAGACCACCGCAGCGGGCGGTGGTGTCATTCAGGATAGCGCGTCGAGTGCCACGCTCTGTGCGCTGCTCGCCGCGCGTGAGCGGGTGTCGGGCTATACGGTGCGTCACGACGGTCTGCCCGCTGGCCTGGTCGCTTATTGCTCTGAAGAAACCCATTCTTCGCTGGATAAGGCGATCAGTATTGCCGGTATCGGGCGCGCTGCTTTGCGCAAGATTGCGACGGATGAGCGACTCGCGATGCGCGTCGATATCTTGGCGCAAACCATCGCCGCCGATAGTGCAGCGGGCCTCACCCCGTTTTTCGTATGCGCCACCCTCGGTACGACGTCATCATTGGCGATTGATCCTATCGATGCCATCGCGACCTTATGTCGCGCGCAGGGGCTGTGGTTGCACGTCGATGGCGCGATGGCGGGCAGCGCGGCCCTGTGTCCTGAGTATCGCTATCTGCACGATGGTCTCGACGGTGTGGACAGCTATTGTTTCAATCCGCACAAATGGCTGCTGACCAATTTCGATTGCGACTGCTTCTTCGTCGCCGATCGTGAACCCTTGATCCGCGCTCTAACCGTGTTGCCGGAATATCTGCGCAACGAGGCCAGCGCGAGCGGCGAGACGATCGACTATCGCGATTGGCAGATCCCTTTGGGGCGGCGCTTTCGCGCCTTGAAGCTGTGGTTTGTGTTGCGCTCCTATGGTCTGGATGCGCTGCGCACTTTCATCCGTCAACACCTGGCCTTGGCCGAGGAGTTCGAGCGATGGGTGGCGGCTGACGAAGGCTTTGAACTGGTGGTGCCGCGGTCGCTCAATCTCATCTGCTTCCGCCAACGCGGTTCAGACGCAGACAATCGGGCGCTGTTGAAACGCTTGAACGACAGCGGTCGACTGTTCATGAGTCATACCGTCATTCGCGGACGTTTTACCTTGCGCTTCTGTATCGGCCAGACCTATACGACGCGCGAGCACGTCGCCGCTGCCTGGCATTTGATCAGCACCCTGTAGGTGCGACCATTCGCACATTCAATGGTGCGGCCCAACGTTCGAGGTTTCGAAATGAATGTGCGAATGGTCGCACTTACAAGAAGAGATACAACTATGCGACGGATAGTCATTCCCTGGATTTTGCTGGCCTTCACCGCCGTCAGCCACGCCGCCGACAATGCGCCGAACCGTAACCTCGTCAGCCTTGCGGCTGCCGCCAAGGAAGACGTCGCGAGTGATCTCCTGGTGGTGCGACTGTTCGTCGAACACGATGCGCGGGAGCAGGCCAAAGCTGCCGAGCAGGTCAACAAGGACATGGCTGCGGCCCTTGCTACGGCCAAGCAAACCAAGGGCGTGAAGGCCCAGACTTTGGACTATCGCAGCGATCCGATTTACGACGAGCAACAGAAGATTTCGTCCTGGCGGGTGCACCAAGGTCTGCGCTTGGAAAGCGCCGATCACGATGTGCTGACCGCTTTGCTCGGAAATCTTCAGGGCAGTCTCGCCATCGAGTCGGTGGGCTATGAGGTCTCGGACAAGCTGCGCGAGACGGTCGAGGAACGCCTGTCTGTCGATGCCATTAAGCGCTTCTCGGCGCGCGCGCAGCAGGTCGCGGAGAGCTTCGGCCGCAAGAGCTACACGCTGGTCAACGTCACTCTCGAACAGCGCGGCAACATGCCGCAGCCGATGGTGTATGCGGGACGTGCCATGGCGATGAAGGCGGATGTCGCGAGCCCGGCCATTGAAGCCGGCACACAGTCGGTCGAAGTGGCGGTGAGTGGGACGATAGAGCTGGCGCCCTGAGGTCGCCTGCGCGATAGGCTCTGGAATGAGTGTCCGACTGAAGTCGGACCCACAGAGGAGGCGGCTGAGGTGTTTACTCTTCTATAGTGGGTCCGACTCTGAGAGATCCCCACGAATTATGCCTATCGGGAATTGGCAGAGATAATCTGAGGTAAGGCCGTCATGGCGTCGTGAATAGCCTGTGGTGAAAGCCAGT
>JAYWAC010000199.1:0-73788 GCA_043782755.1 Pseudomonadota bacterium
CACATTGCGTGTCGCAGAGGAATGTTGCTCAACCGATCTCGGGACGCCAGCAACACCGGCACACCGGCCGCATCAAGTAGTCCGCGCATGAAACTGAGAGAACACCAAGATCGGCACATTGCTACCGATCTTGGCGCACAGACGACTCTTCATGTAGGCGTATTTCGAATAGACGCGATAAGCGCAGGGGGCAGAACAACAGTAGGACTTGCACGCTAGTGCACGCCCTCGCCGTCTTCCTTCCGGTCGGCAATCTCCTCCAAGGTCGCGCGCCATTCCGCGAGATCACCGACGACCTGATGCGCGGCGTCGACCATCGCTACGGTAGGAATCTTGGCACCGGCTGCCGCGCTCAGGAACATGGCCAGCACCTCGATGGCAGCATTGAGCGTGGCGCGCAGATCGCGCAGACCGGCCAGATCGTCGTTGTCTTCACTCATATCGTTATTCCCCTCTGCCACAAGCGACATCGCCCGCCCATCCGCTTTCGGCGACTCACCGCAACATCTCGCGCAAGCGATACTTCAACACCTTGCCCCCGACCGTCACCGGCAAATCATCCAACACCACCACACGCTTGGGCGTTTCAAAGCCCGCCAGGCGTTCGCGACAGAACGCCATCAACGCTGCTTCATCGATAGTCTGCCCAGCCTCGGCGATCACGACCGCCGTGACGGCTTCCCCCCAACGCACATCGGGCACACCGATGACTGCGGCACGGCTGACCGACGGATGCTGCACGAGTACCGATTCGACACGGATACTCGAAACGTTTTCGCCGCCCGACTTCACCACGTCCTTGTAACGGTCGACCATGATGCGCAGACCGTCATCGTCATACACGCACATGTCGCCGCTGTGAAACCAACCGTCGCGAAAGGCTTCGCGAGTCGCCTGCTCATCGCGAAAGTAGCCGCTGGTCACGGCCGGTGAGCGATACACCGCTTCACCGGCGACACCGGGTTGCTCATGCAGCGAGCGACCTTCGCCATCAACGATCGTCGAGGCCAGCATCGGACTCGGAATACCGACGTAGTTGATCTCCGGCGCCGTGCGTCGATAAGTCTCGGGCCAACGCGCCGGCCAGAAGCGATGGCAGGCGATGGCCTCGGTCTGACCGAACAGACCGATGAGTTGCACGCCGTTGCATAGGCGCTGCAAGGCATCGGCCAGACCGGGACTCATCGCCGCCCAGCCATACACCAGCACTTGCAGACTGCTGAAATCGTAGTAGAGCGGCGAGCGTTCGACCTCACGCACCAGGTCGTTGACGAATTGCGGCGAACCACCCCACAGACAGGTCACCGCTTCGCGCGTCACGGCCGTCGCAATGGCGGCGGCTTGCGGACGACGACCGATGATGGCCCGACCACCGGTGATCAAAGCCGGCAACACATTCGCGTGATCGCCAATGTGAAACACCACCGGCAGAAACGAACAGGTCACGAGATCCGCTTCCAGCGCGAGACCACGCGTATAGGACAGCGCATGACTCTGTGCCGCCATATAGCTGTAGGTATGGGAAATCATCACCGCCTTCGGCATCGCGGTGGTGCCGGAGGTCAGCAGGATCTCCCAGATGTCGTCACCGTGTATTCGAACATCCGGTTCCGTGTCCGACACAGTGGCGACGAAGTCGGCAAAGTCCGGCACCCCGGCCGGTGGCAAGCCCTGCCCGCGGATGGCGGCCACCGGCGTCACGTCTGCGGCAATGAAAGGCGCGCCCTTAGTCGCCCATAAATCCGCGTCCACTATCGCGACGCGCGCGCCGACATGTCGCAGCACGTGTTCGACCATGTCGGCTGCCATCATGGTGTTGACCGGCACCGCCACCAGCCCAGCCTTAGCGATGCCGAGCTTGCACAGATAGGCCTCGACCGAGTTCTCACACAACATCGCGACGCGCGCGGCGCGTTCAAGGCCCAAACTTAGCAGCGCGTTGGCGATGCGATTGGCGAGTCGGTCCGCTTGGCGATAGTTAAGACGCGCGAACTGCGGATCGGCCACTGCGTCCGGCGAAGCGGCCAGCGCGACCTTGTCAGGATCGCTCCAGGTCATGCGTTCCAGAATGTCGCCGACGGCAACGCGATCCCAACGGTTGTCGGCGCGACGGTTATAGAGATTCTCGACGTCGATGCTCACGACTTACGTTCCCCGCGCTAGCTACACCGCCACTGCACCAAGGTATAAGGCAGCTCGGCATCATCGTGCGGCTCGAACACCGCCTCCACAGCCGATCCGATCACGACCTCCTGCAAGGGATCGCCGAGTAGGTTGCCGATCATGCGCACATGGCCGTAGTCCGGCAGTTCGACCAGCACGGCGATATAAGGGCCATGACCGTTCAAGGCTGGATGCACGGAATGATGGGGACGCTCATAGCTGAATATGCGGCCCTTGCCCTCGATGTCGACCCATTCCATGTCAAAGGAATGACAGCGATGGCAGATCCATTCCGGTCCCCATTGCCAGGCAAGGCAGGCGGTGCAGCGCTGAATGCGCAGTTGGCCTTCGCGCGTGCCGGCCCAGTAGGGCTCGGATAAACCGTCAGGCCCGGTGCCGGGTTGAGGAAGTCCTGTAGGAAGATACGTGCTGCTCACAGTGCCGCCTCCGATCCGAGTATGAGAGAACTGACGGGGGTGACCATGGGTCCGCCCATGATGATGGCCGCGTCATTCTTTTTCACTTGATTGATGGCCACGCCGCGAATCTGGCGCACGGCGTCGTGCACCAGTTCGAGACCATGCATATAGCATTCGGCCAGATTGCCGCCACTGGTGTTGAGCGGCATGACACCGTTAGGTGCGATGAGATTGTCCTTCACCAACACGTCGTTGGCTTGCTCCGGCTTCACCAGGCCATGCTCGATCAGACTCATCAACACACCGCCGGTGAAGTTCTCGTAGCACTCGACGATGCCCATGTCGGACGGTGACATCTTGGCCATGCCGTAGAGCCGCGGTGCCATCTGCGTGAAATGGCTGGCCGCATAGTTCGGCATGTTGTGCACCGGCGCCGCGCTGCGTTCCTCGCAGCCCTGCACGCAGGCCATGATGTAGGCCGGCTTCTGCTTGAGTTCGCGTGCGCGTTCGGCCGACACCACGATCACCGCCGCCGCGCCGTCGTTTTCCTGACAGCAGTCGTAGAGACGAAAAAAGGGCTCGACGATCCAGCGCGAGTTGTCGTACTTCTCTTCGTCCAGTGGCCGGCCGCGCATCACCGCATTGGGATTGTTCTGCGCATGGTGATAGCAGGCCAGCGAAATCGCACGCAAGGCATTCTGGTGGATACCGTGATCATGCATGAAACGCGTGACCTTCATCGCGAAGCGCTGGGCTGGCGACATCACGCCATAGGGCACGACAAAGGCATCGTCACCCGACAGCACCGCTGCTGCCGCGCTGCGCCCGTAACGACGATACTGACCTTGCGCAAGAGAACGAAACGCCACCACGCAGTCGGCCATGCCAGTCGCGACCGCCGCCGCCGCGTTACCGATAGCGCCGCACACGCCACCGCCGCCACCGCCCCAGAACATGTTGGAGAACTTGAGCTCCTTGATACCGAGAGCCGCCGCCAAATGGCCAGCATCGGAGCGGTCATCGCCATAGGAGGCGAAGCCGTCGATGTCATGGGGATTGATACCGGCGTCGGCGCAGGCATCGACCACCGCCATAAGGGCGAGCTTGAACTCGCTGTGCGGCGACTGGCCGTGTTTGTAGTAAGTGGTCTCGCCGATGCCGGCGATCGCGGTCTTGCCGCGCAAGCTTCGTTCTGACATGCCCCCCCCTCGTGATCGTACTGCGTCAATAGGCCATCGCCTTGACGACCCTCCACGTTCACTCGATAGACATCGAGCACGGACTAGGTCGCGGCGCGGATGGCCGGAGTATAACGGCTGCTCCGCCGGGACCACAGGCGATCCGTCCCCGCCTCGCCCGCCGACACCGATATACTCCCGTGCCGCGCCACCGACCCCTTGCGATTACTACCATGGCTCCTCGACATCTCGCCCTCATGCTCTTGGTCTGCACCGTCTGGGGCTTCAACTTCGTTGCGGCCAAGGTCGGTGTAAGAGAAATTCCGCCGCTGTTATTCACTGGTCTGCGCTTCTCGATCCTGGCGCTCGTCCTGTTGCCCTTCCTGAAACCCGCGCGTGGCCGCATGCGTCAGGTGATGGTCATCGCGCTGTTCAACGGCGCCATTCATTTCGGTCTGATGTTCATCGGCATCGCCATGACGGCGGCCTCGGTAGTGGCGGTGGTCGCACAGTTGAACGTGCCCTTCGCCACCATGCTCTCGATCTTTTTCCTCGGCGAGGTGGTGCACATGCGCCGCTGGTTCGGCATCGCGCTGACCATTGTGGGCGTGACCATCGTCAGCTTCGATCCCCATGTATTCGATGCCCTGACCGGCGTGCTGTTCGCGGCGGGCGCGGCCTTGTCCGCCGCCGTCGCTGCGGTGTGCATGCGCAACTTGAGCAATGTCGGCGTGTTTCAGTTGCAGGCTTGGACAGCGCTGATCACCGCGCCCCTGTTGCTGAGCGCGAGCTTCCTGTTCGAAACAGGACAGATTCACGCGCTCCTGCACGCGCAGCCCATTACCTGGGCGGCGCTGTTGTTCACCACCATCGGTGCCAGCCTCATCGGCCACAACGCCTACTACTATCTGCTGCAACGCTACGAGGTCTCGTTGATCGCGCCGCTGTCACTGTTGTCGCCCCTGCTCGGCGTGGTCTTCGGCATCAGCCTGCTGGGCGAGCCCATGAGCATGCGTATCGTACTCGGTGCACTGACCGCCTTCGCCGGTGTCGGCGTGTTGGCGCTAGCGAGCAGGAAGAAGGCGCTGCCTCGGCAGACAGCGCCGCAAGCGTGACTACGACGAATCAGCGCGTCACCGGTAGAGCGTTCGCTACACCCTCAACGGCCGGCAGTTCGAGATTCACAGTCGCAATACCCAAGCCGCTCTCCAGCGCCCGCCAGCGCGGCAACACGCCGCGCAAGGCCGCCAGCTTCACTTCGCCATAGCCACGAATATCCAGCGCTAGGCGCGCCAGCGCGACGACATCGGCATAGTTATCAGCGGTCAATTTGAGCAGGGCTGCTTCTATCGAACGCCGATAGGCGACGCCCAAGGCCCGTTCCAGTTTGCGCTCTTCGGTATGCCCGAAAGGATCGAACACCGTGCCGCGCAGGAACTTCAAGTGCTGTAGTCCGCGCAACACGGTCAGCAGCCAAGGCCCGAACTCGACTTTCTGCGGTCGGCTTCCGCCACTGCCGCGCGTCAGTGACGGCGGCGCCATACTAAAATGCAATTTGACCGGCGCCTTGAAGGTGTCCTGGATGCCCTGCGCAAAGGCCGGGCTCGAATACAGCCGCGCGACTTCATATTCGTCCTTGTAGGCCAGCAACTTGTGATAGCCATCGGCGACCATACGGGTCAGCGCGAGTTCTGCACCAAAACGCGCATCGACGGCGCGCACCGCCTCGACCAGCTTGGTGAAGCGCTTGGCATAGCGCGCGTTCTGATAGGCGCAAAGACGCGCCTTCAGGCGTTCGATATGCGAATCGAGGTCCTCGACCTCGGCCTTGGTCTCGTCACTCACAGCCACCGTCGTGCCGACACTGACAGCGGCTACGCGCCCGAGCTTAAAGGCTTCGAGATTCGCCGCGACCGCCACACCATTCAGTTCGATGGCGCGTTGGATGGCGTCGTGACCCAGGGGGATATGCCCGAGCTGCCAGGCAAAGCCGAGCAACAGCATGTTGCCAGTCTGGGGATTATCCAGTCGTTCGACCGCGAGCGCGGTACTGTCGATGGCGGTGTAGCGACCGCTCACCGCGTTACGCAGCATCGCTTCGAGTTGATGGTGGGGAAACTGCCAGTCGGGATCCTGTGCAAATGCGCCGGTGGCCTGCTCGTAGCTGTTCACCACCGCACGCGTGCGCTCGACATGGGTACGGGTCATGACCTCGGCATCGCCGGCCGTGATCATGTCGTAGGCCAGCAACAGATCGGTTTCGCCGGCGGCGATGCGCTGCCCGCGCAGCTGCGTGCCGGCGGTGGCGATACGGATATGCGACATCACCGCGCCGTTCTTCTGCGACATGCCGGTCATGTCGAGCACGCTGATCGCCTTGCCTTCGAGATGGGCGGCCATGCCTAAGATCGCGCCGACCGTGATCACACCGCTGCCGCCCACACCGGTGATGAGGATGTTGTAAGGATGGTCCGGCAAAGCGATGACCGGCTCGGTCAATACCACCTCGCTCTGCTTCGCACTCTTCGCTGCGCGACTCGGCGCAGCCAATAGTTCGACCGTGACAAAGCTCGGACAGAAACCGTCGACACAGGACAGATCGTTATTACAGGCGTCCTGATCGATCATGCGTTTGCGCCCGAGCGGAGTTTCCAGTGGCGCGATGGCGGTGCAATTGGAGACCTGCCCACAATCGCCGCAGCCTTCGCAGACTTCTGGATTGATGTAAGCGCGACGCGGTGCCTGGGCGAGCGTGTGATGTTTGCGCCGGCGCCGCTTCTCGGCCGCACAGGTCTGGTCATAGACCAGCACGCTGACCCCGGCAAGCTCACGCAACTCGCGCTGCACGGCATCCATGTCAGCACGCGGATGGATAGTCGCAACTTCACTGACGCGCGCATCGGCACGATGGGGTGTCGGGTCTTCGGCGACGACATGAATATGCTTGACGCCCTCCGCCGCCAGTTGTCGCACGATGTCGGCGACCGTCAGCTGCCCGTCTATCGGCTGACCGCCAGTCATCGCCACTGCATCGTTGTAGAGGATCTTGTAGGTGATGTTCACACCCGCCGACTGCGCGGCGCGGATGGCGAGACTGCCGGAATGGAAGTAGGTGCCATCGCCGAGATTGGCGAACACATGGGGCAGGGTCGAGAACGGCGCCTGGCCTATCCAGGTCGCGCCTTCGCCGCCCATCTGCGTCATGGTGCGATTGGACTCGGGGAAGATGGCGGTGGCCATCACATGGCAACCGATACCGGCCAACGCAATGCTGCCGTCCGGCGTGCGCGTCGAGCGATTGTGCGGACAACCCGAGCAGTAATAGGCCGGTCGCGGCGGCGCGACGAAGGCCGATTCCAAAGCCTTTTCCTTGGCTTCGAGAAAATGCAGGCGCGCGGTAATGCTGTCGCTCTGATGGAAGCGCTGAATACGCGTAGCCAACACGCGTGCAATCTGCGCGATGGAAAAATCACCGCGTGCAGGCAGCAACCAGTTGCCGCGCGGCGCGACCCATTCGCCCTGCTCATCGAACTTGCCGATCACGCGCGGGCGCGTGTCGTCACGCCAATTGTAGAGCTGCTCCTTCAACTGGTATTCGATCATCTGGCGCTTTTCTTCGACCACCACGATCTCTTCGAGACCGCTCGCGAATTCGCGAATGCTGTCGGGCTCCAAGGGCCAGGGCATCGAGACTTTGAACAGACGCAGACCGATGTGCGCGGCCTCGGCCTCATCGATGCCGAGTTCCGACAAGGCTTCCAATACGTCGACATAGGACTTGCCGGAAGCCACCACGCCGAGCCGCGCGGGCTTGGAATCCCACACGATGTGGTTCAGATGATTGGCGCGCGCATAGGCCATTGCGGCGTAGATCTTGTAATCCTGCATCAGCGCTTCCTGCGCACGCGCCTGACGACCGAGGGTCATGTTCGACAGGCGTGCATTCAAGCCGCCCGGCGGCATCGGATAGTCGGGCACCACGGTCGAGACCAGGAAGGGATCGGCGCTGACGCTGGCGGACGACTCCACCGTGTCGGCCAAGGCCTTGAAGCCGACCGCGCAACCCGAGAAGCGCGACATCGCCCAGCCGTGTAATCCCAAGGTCAAGTATTCCTGCACGTCGCAGGGATAGAGCAAGGGAATCATGGCGGCGGCGAACTGATGATCGCTCTGATGCGGCAGGGTCGAGGAATAGGCGCCGTGATCGTCGCCCGCCACCAGCAACACACCGCCGTGGCGTGAAGTACCGGCATGGTTCATGTGTTTGAACACATCGCCGCAGCGATCGACACCCGGTCCCTTGCCGTACCACAACGCGAACACACCGTCGTACAAAGCCGGCCCGAGCAAGTCAACCTGCTGGGTGCCCCACACCGCCGTCGCCGCCAACTCCTCGTTGACCGCCGGCCAGAATTTCACGTGATGCTTGTCGAGATGTTTCGCTGCACCCCACGCGGCCTTGTCGAGTCCGCCGAGAGGCGAACCACGATAGCCGGCGATGAAGCCTGCGGTATTGAGGCCCGCAGCCTGATCGCGTAAACGCTGCAGGATGGGCAGGCGCACCAAGGCCTGCACGCCGCTTAAATAGATACTGCCCGAGGTCGCGATGTATTTATCGTCGAGGCTCACGCGTGGGTCGATGACCGACATGTTCAAACTCCAAAATCGTGTCTTGGTTGATAACGAAGGTCGAGCCTGTTTTGCTGTGCTTCGCGTCTACAAGTGAGGCGCCGGGTGGGCGGCATCACTCGCCACCGCACGGCTACGCTAGATAGAGCGTACGTGGGGACTGGTTGTTTGTCAGTGTGTTGGGGTGTTGTGCTGCGAGTCGAGTGGTTCCTCCTCTTTCCGGCGTGGCTGCTTAACGAAAACGCGGCGCCCGTCGTTCCAGGAAAGCCTGCGTGCCTTCGTGGAATTCCGCTGTCGCATAAATATGATGCAAAGCTTCAAAGGCATGGCGTATGCCCGGCAGCGCCGCATCACCTTCGGCGTTCAAGGAGACCTTGGACAAACGCATAGCCTGCGGACTGTGTCCCAGCAACTTCTGACACCATTGCGCCACCATGTCATCGAGTTCATGGTCGGGTACGGCGCGATTGATCCAACCGAGCGCGGCTGCGTCACGCGCCGAACAAGGTTCGCCGAGCAGGATGATTTCCTTGGCGCGGCGCTCGCCGACAATCTGTGCCAACAACTGCGTGCCATACCAGATGGGCGCATTGCCAAGGCGCGAATCGGTATGGGCGAAGCGCGCCGACTCGGCGGCAATAGCCAGATCGCACAGCAGATTGAGTTCGTTGCCACCACCCACACACCAACCACGGATCTTCGCGACCACCGGCTTGCCGCAGCCGCGTATGGCTTCGGCGAGTCGCATAAGCACGCGCCCGATGCGATGGCCTTCCTCAGTGTCAAAGGCATCTTCCATAGCGACATCGCCACCGGTAGAGAAAGCGCGTTCACCACTACCGGTCAACACGATCACGCCGACCTCTCTATCGGCATCGGCGCGATCGAAGGCGGCGATCAGTTCGTGCATGGTCTGTTCGCGGAAGGCGTTGTGCACGGCAGGCCGATCGATAGTGATGGTCGCCACGCCGTCGACGACCGCATACAACACATCGACAGGATCATGATTCATAGCAGCCAGGCGCCGCCGCCGCACTGATCATAGCGGCGGCCCCAGTTCATGCGCGCAGCTCGAATCCTTCGTAGCCCTTGTCCGCTACTTCGTTGAACATCGCGCGATAGGACGGCACGCTGCCGGCATACATGAGGTATTGCCCGGTGCCGCCATCGCGGTTGTTGTTGCCGAAGAACCAGGAATCACGCATCTCATCGATCAACATGCCCTTGACCGACTGATGACATTTCTCGGTCCAGGCATCTTCCGCTTCTTGGGTGGCCTGGATGGTCTTGTAGCCGTTGTCGAGCAAGTAGCGTATGCAGCGCGTGATCCAATCGGTATTGCTCTCCACGCAACGGGTGATGTTGCAGAAAGTGCCGGGGTTATGTGGACCCATGATCGCAAACAGATTGGGGAAGCCGGCGAACTGCACGCCGAGATTGGTGCGCGGCCCGTTCGCCCACCTGTCCTTCAAGGCCACGTCGCCTTCGCCACGAATGTCGATACGCATCAGCTCACCAGTCAGACTCTGGAAACCGGTGCAGTAGATGATGATGTCGAAATCATAGCTGGCGTCTGAGGTTTCGACGCCGGTCTCGGTGATCTTGACTATCGGCGTGGCGCGCAGATCGACCACATCGATATTGCCCTGGTTGAAAGCCTCGTAGTAGTTTTTTTCACCAGGCGGACGCTTGGTGCCGTAGGGATGATTCTTCGGAATCAACTTCTCGGCCTTGATCGGATCCTTCACGCGCTGGCGGATCTTCGAAGCCAGAAACTCACTGATCTCGTCGGCCAGCACACGGTTGGTGAAGACGTCATTGAAGTTGCCTAGCCACAGCGCGAAGCCGCCGCGCTCATAGAGTTCCTGGTATTTGGCCAGGCGTTCGGCCTGCGGCACTTCGCCACTGGCGCGCGTGTCCATGTCGTGGATAAAGGCCGCCGAGGTACGTTTGCAGAGTTCGAAGATCTCCTCCGCCTTGCCCTTCATCTCTTCCTGTTCCTGCGCACTGACCGGTCCGTTGCGCAGTGGCGTGCACCAGTTGGCGGTGCGCTGAAACAGTTTCAGCTCACCGACCTCGGGCGCGATGGTCTGCAGAATCTGCACGGCGGTCGGGCCGCTGCCAATGATCGCGACGCGCTTGCCTTTGAAGTCTATCGGCTCTTTCGGCCAGCGTGCGCTGTGCAGCGAACGTCCTTTATAGTCCTGCACACCTTCATAAGGCGGCAGTTGAAAGGCCGACAGCAGACCGGTAGCGCACAGCACGAAGCGCGCGCGCGATTTCTTGCCATCGAGGGTCTCGACCGTCCACATGCGGTCCGCATCGTTGAACACCGCGTGTTCGACACGGGAATTGAATTCAATATTGCGCTTGAGATCGAACTTGTCGGCCACGAAGTGGATGTAGCGCTCGATCTCCGGCTGACTGGCGAACTTCTCGGACCAGGTCCATTCGTCGGTCAATTCCTTGGAGAACGAATACTGATAGCTGTACGACTCGGAATCGAAACGGGCGCCTGGATAGCGGTTCCAGTACCAGGTGCCACCGACGTCGGTGCCGGCTTCGAAGCCCTGTACCGACAGACCGAGTTCGCGCATGCGGTACTGCGCATAAAGGCCGGAGATGCCGGCCCCGATGATAATGACGTCAACACTGTCGTTCATGATGAAAACACTCCTCCCCGGAGATTTGAGCGAGCACGGATGTGGAGGATAGCAGTCTGTCCCGGGCCTGGGGATGACCCCTACCCGATGGATAGCGCAGGGCCCCGCGTACCGCGTCGACTCGAGTGACCGGGAGAGCGCTGGCCACCCCGGCGCTCAGCGGGGCGATACCACCCGTCGGGGTCAGCTGTCGTCCTCTCCCAGCTTGCCAGGCCGTCCCCTGTAAGCACGCATGCGGTCGCGAAAGCCGGGCTTGATCGTTGCGCCCGGCTCAGCGTCGGTGAAGTTCTCAAGGCGAATGATTTTCTTGTGGCGCCCCAGCGCATCGAGCTGCCCGGGCTGTGCTTCCTGCACCGGTGTCGGCGGTCGCGCGGTCTGAAACGAGATCGAGAAATGGGCGTGCCCGCAATGAGGACAGGCCGGCTCCTTGCGTGCCGACCATTCCTTGGTTGCGCTTAGCTTCCCGCATTGGCGACATTTGCATTCGGCCATGGCCATGCTCATTCCTCCGCGTTCGACGAGCGCATTCAAACACGTCGGCTGGCGATGATGCGAGCCAACTCGTGTCGATGGCATTCCAGCTGCTCTTCCGCGCAGTGACACATGAGCGTCACCCCGCCGCGCTCCGCCAGCATCTTGATCAGACGCAGCGTGAATTTCTGCCCGTGGTTCTTGATGGTCTGGCTGCGCGCATCTACCGGACCATCCATGAACAGTTCTTCACGATAGCCACGAATGAAGGCCGCCCACGAGATGCGACCCTCCTGCATGTCGCGCAACAGAGTCTCGCTCGGACCGAGAGTCGGCATCCACACATCGTAGCGTTCACGGCTCATGCCGCGACCACGAAAGCGGGTGGCGAGGATACGCAGACCATCGTGCTCGGCAGCGATGGGACTATGGACAGATTTCGTTTGCAGCATAGTCAGTGTGTGCTTGCGTGCAGCATCCGCCTGATCATTTCAGGCTGTGCTCACACTGCACCGAGGTGCGGTAGACGACACCATCTTTCGGCGAGATGAACACGCCATAGTCGCGATGATGGGCGGTCTTGTTGGACTTGCCCGGTACGATGGCGATGCAGCCGCCATAGAGCACGGCATACAGTTCGGCATCGACGTTGGAGTGACGAAAGCCAACCACGGTGTTGGCGCCGCCGACATTCTTGATGCCGATCTCAAGCACACCATCGAGCTTGTATTCGCAGTAGCGGCCGTTGGCCTCGCTCTGCTCGCAGGACACGGCGCTCTTTACGCGCTCATAGAGGCTGGGTTCGGCGGCAGCGGCGATCATCGGTAGCCAAATGAATCCGCTCACGGCGCGAGCCAGCAGTGTGCGGATGCGCGGCTCTTGGCGTCGTGTAACGCCGCGAACGAGCCGCGCTGCTACGGAAGCGTAAGCTGTAGTCATGCTCAAGGATCCCTCTTTCGAAGAATCTTAACCGCAATGCCGTCCACCTGGCGTGGGCGGCATTGCGACGCCGTGGGTCTCAGCTGGCGGCCGCCAGATAGGCCGCCTCGTCGAACGACGCCGGATAGTCGAAGTCGCTGACCGTGATACGCCCGGCGCGAATGAGGCTTTCGGCATATTCGCCGCGATTGATCATCTTCAAGGGCGGCCGCGCGCCACGCAGCTGGTCGCGCAGCGCGCGCGTGGCATCCTCGTCCACTTCAAAGCTGCGGTTCTTGTCGCTCACCGTATTCAGCACCACGCCGTAGTCCTGGCGCGCACTCTCGACCGAGACCAGACCACGCACTACGTCCATGCGCACCTTGTCGGTCACGCGCGCCAGCGGGTCACCCCAGCCGCCACCGCCGGGGGTCAGGATGCGCACGATATCGCCGGCTTTGACCGGCACCGCTTCGCGCTTGTAGAGCACATGCTGCTCCTGCGGGGTAGCGGGATTGATGAGCGCGCCGCCGGAACGACCGGCCTGGCCACCATTGACGCCAAAGCAGGAGAAGATGGTGCGATAGGAAACCGTCAGGAAGTGGCCGTCGACCAGAATCTCGACGTCCTTGAGATAACCCAGACCACCGCGATAGGCGCCCGGTCCGCCGGAGTCGGGGAACATACCGACGCGATGCACAATGACCGGAAAGCGCTGCTCGATGAATTCGGTCGGCAGGTTCTTGGAATCGGGCACCAGATCAACCGTGTCCGTGCCATCGGCGAAGGGCCGCCCGCCCGAGCCAGCGCCAAAGATTTCGCGATAGAGAAAATCCTTGCCGTCGAGATCCTTGCCGTAAAAACCATAGAGCTGGATGCACTGCGAATCGCCGACCATCTGGCCATTGGTGGCCTTGGCCATGGCCGCCATATAGGCGCCTATCATGCGCAACATGCAGTCCATGCGATCGGCGCCCGCAGCCGGATACTCGGCCGACAGCACTGTGCGCGGCGGCAGATAGGCTTTGAACACGCGGGTCAGACCTTCGTTGACGATCATGCCCGGCACGTGCGCTTTGACGAAGCCGCCTAACCACTTCGAGTAGTGACGGCCATCCATCACCCAGTTGACCGGGCCTGGTACCTGCGGATCGGTGCCGGCGAAATCGACGATGATCTTCTCGCGATCCTTGCGCACCGTGAGCTTGATCTTGATCGGCTTGTCGAGCGAGATGCCGTCGTTTTCGAGAAAGTCCTCGCCGATGTATTCGCCATCGGGAATATGCGGCAGCGCTTCCTCGCGTACGATCTCCTCGCAGCGGTCCATGATGCGATAGAAAGCCGCCTCGACCACGTCGGTACCATAACGGCGACACAGTTCCTCGACCCGGCGCGCAATGATGCGTGTGGCGCCGACAAAGGCATCGATATCGCCGCGCAGATCGTCCGGATAACGGCTGTTGCGCAGGATGATCTTCCAGGCCTCCTCGTTGCGCTCGCCCTTGGCGTAGAACTTGATCGGCGGTACCTGGATGCCTTCCTCGAACACCGTGGTGGCGGTCAAGGGCCAGCTGCCCGCGACCTTGCCGCCGACGTCATTACAATGGCCAAACACCTGGGAGAACCCGATCAGGCGTCCGTCGGAGAAGATCGGTACCACCACGCAGAAGTCCGGCAAGTGACCGATGGTGCCACTCGACTCATGGATGTCGTTGTAGAGATACACATCACCTGCGTAAATCTCGTTCAGCGCGTAGTAGTTGCGTATCGGATCGGCGGTCGCCGCCCACGACACGCGCGTCACGCTATTGCAGTCGACGGTGTTCAGCGAGGCACGATAGTCATGCTGTTCGCGCACGATGGTCGAGACCGCAGTGCGTTCGACCGCCGCTTCGCCTTCGTCGATGGCGGCTTCCAACGCCCATTCGAGGACGTCGAGCGTGACACTGTCGATGCTGTCCTTGAGCGCGCGAATGCGCGGCCAGTGCTCGTCGTCGCGCGTGAAGCTCACTTTGCGATGCGGCGCGTAGTCGTCGGTCAGATAGCGCGACTCGTCAAAGATGATCGAAGTCGCAAGATTTTTTTGCGGGCTGGGGGGTGTCATGGGGTCATGCCTCGTGCGCGATTTGGGTAACGATGAGCTGGCCGTGTTCGTCGAGGATCGCCCGCCAACCGGGGTCGAGGACGAACGTGGCGTCGTACTGTTCAATGATGGCCGGGCCGGCCAGTGGCACAGCGAGCGGCGCCGTGCTGCGTTCATAGACCGGCAGATCCACTTCGCCCACGCCGCGAAACACGCCGCGCCGCACTTCACGAAGTGCGCCTTGCCAGCTGCAGCCTACACGGTCGGCCGACGCGAGTTTCAAGCGCGGGAAAAGACCGAAACCGGTAGCACCGATGTTGACGATCTCTACCGGTTGCTTGCCTTCATACTCATAACCGAAGCGATCGTCATGGGCACGATGGAAGGCCTTGATGGCATGGCGCACGGCGACTTCGCTCAAAGCGCTGTCGAGGATGGTGACCGGCACACGCACCTCATAGGCCTGGCCGACATAGCGCATGTCGGCAAAAGCGCTGATGGCGGTCTCTTCGGTAGGAAACCCTTCGCGTTCCAGATCGCCTTCGACCTGCTGGTAGACGCTGGCGAACTCGCGCGCGAGTCGCGCCACATCGAGGGTGTCCTCGCGCTGCACATCGGTTACCACGCGATCGGAACGCACGTCGGTCGACAACAGACCTTCGGCCGAGGTCACTCCCGGTGCCGGTGGCAGCACGATGGTCCGGATGCCTAAAGAGTCGGCGACCAGGCAGGCGTTCAAGCCACCCGCACCGCCAAAGGCCATCAATGCGTAACGGCGCGGATCACGCCCGCGTTTGACCGACACCACGTTGATACCCTGGGCGATATTGTTGGTGGCGAGATCGAGGATGCCGAGTGCGGCATCTTCCACACTCATGCCCAGCGGTGTCGCGATGTGTTGATCGATGGCGCGCCTTGCGGTGGCAATGTCGAGTCGTATCGCGCCGCCGAGCAGGTAGGGCGACACCCGTCCCAGCACGATATGGGCATCGGTCAAGGCCGGTGCCGTACCACCACGGCCATAACACACGGGTCCCGGTTGTGCGCCCGCGCTCTGTGGCCCGACGCGCAGACTGCGTCCTGCCGCCAGCCACGCGATAGAACCCCCACCGGCACCGACAGTGTGCATGTCTATCATCGGCGCCTTGATGTTGTAGATGTCGATGCGACCCTCGGTCAGCATATTGGGCTGGCCGTGATCGATGAGACAGATGTCGGTCGAAGTGCCACCGATATCTATGGTGATGAGATCCGGATACCCGGCCGCCTTGCCGTAATAAGTGGCGGTGACGATGCCGGCCGCAGGGCCAGACAACACCGCCGCTATCGGCTGCGGTGCCATCTCCGCAGCGCGGATGATGCCACCGCTCGATTTCATCACGAACAGTCGCGCATCGATCTTGGCCGCTTCGAGACGACTCTCAAGGTTTTGCAGATAACTGGTCACCAGCGGCATGAGGCCGGTGTTCAAACAGGTGCTGAGCGTGCGTTCGTATTCGCGGTATTCGCGAATGACATCCGACGAGATCGAGACGAAGCAGGCGGGATGCTCGTCGAGTATCAACTCGCGGGCACGACGCTCATGGGCCGGATTGCGATAGGAGTGGATGAAGGACACCGCGATCGCTTCGACACCCATCTCGCGGAAGTCCCGTGCCGCAGCGCGTACTGCGGTTTCATCGAGCGGCGTGTGTTCGTTACCGCGAAAGTCGAGACGCCCCGGCGCTTCGCGGATCAATTCCAGCGGCACCACGCGCGGCGGCTTCAACCACCAGGTGATGTCACCGAAATCACCCGGCACCGTCTGGCGCCCGACCTCAAGCATTTCGCGATAGCCCTGCGTGACTATCAAACCGAGTCGCGCGTATTTCGATTCGAGAATGGCATTGGTCGCGACGGTGGTGCCGTGACTGATGAAGCTCACGTCGGCGGCGCCGACGCCTACCTCTTCCAGCAGTTCGCGTATGCCGTTGGTGAAGGCAAGCGAAGGATCGTCGGGGGTGGAGGAAGTCTTGCGTACGAAGCGTTGTCCGGTGGCTTCGTTGACCGCCACCAGGTCGGTGAAAGTGCCGCCCGTATCGACCCCGATGCGCCAAGCCATAATGCCTCCTCGTGGCCAAAGTGGACGAAACGGGCCGTATTCTAGGGTGCTGAAAGTACGATGGCCTGCGCGGGCGGGCCATCACGCCCAAGCTTCAAGCCTAGTCCTTTGCACGCGCCTGTTCACCTACTTCGAATCACGCGCCATCAGGGGCCGTCCTTGCCTTCATCCAGCGCAAACACCCACAGCGTGGTCGCGCCACCCGGGTTCTCGATCTCCGGCGTCAAGGTCTGCCATGACACATCGACTGGACCGCCACCACCGCTGGTGATCGCGACATACTGACGACCGTCTCGCGCATAGCTGATGGGGAACGCATTGGGTGTCAGATCGAGACGCGTCTGCCACAGCGGCTTGCCGCTCGCACTGTCGGAGGCACGGAAGTAACGATCGCGCGAACCTTCGAAGACGAGACCGCCCGCCGTGGCGAGCACGGCACTGGCCTCGGACGCACGACGACGTTGCTGCCAGCTCAGCTTGCGCGTCTCGAGATTGAGCGCGGCAACACGTCCGAACTTGCCATCGCTGTCGGGCCGCGGCAGCACGGTGTACTGGATATCCCAGGCCTCCTCCGGTTTCCACAGATAACTCATGCAGGATTCAAACATCGGGATATAGAGCGTGTGGCTGCGCGAGTCGTAAGAGGTTGACGGCCAGCTGCGTGCGCCACCGGGAAAGGGGCACACCATCTTCGGCTTGCCGGCTTCCGGTTCGAGCTTGGGATCGGTGGTCTTGCGGCCGGTCTTTGTATCGATGGCCGTCACCAGGTTCTGCAAGCCCATGTCGTGGGAAAACAGATAACGCCCGGTACGTGCGTCAAGCGCGTCGAGGATACCGAGCTTGCCCATGGTCACCACCACGCGGGTTGGGCCTTCGACAGTCGGCAGGGTCAGCACGGTGCGCTCAAAGGCCCAATCCAGATCCCACACTTCGCGTGTATGGTGTTGGTAATGCCATACCAGTTGGCCGGTGTCGGGATTCAGCGCGAGTGTAGTGTCGGTATAAAGCGCGTCGTTGGACGCCTCATTGGCGCCATTACGCTTCATCAGCGGTGCGATGTGATAGGTCTGACCTGTCCCGAAATAGACCAGATTGAGCTCTGCATCGTAGGTGCCGGCCAGCCACACCGAACCACCAAAGCGTTCTGCAAGCGGCGCGCCGTTCCACGAATCGCCGCCGACCTGACCCGGCCGTGCGATGGTATTGAAGCGCCACAGCTCCTTGCCCGTCGCGGCGTCCATGGCCAGGATGAAACAACCACCCGCATGGCCTGCGCCCGAACAACCAGACACGCCCTGTATCACTTTGCCATGGACCACGATCGGACCTGCGGTGAGGCGCAACACACCACCGGATTCCTCGATCATGTGATCCCACAACAGACTGCCAGTGCGCGCATCAAGTGCGAGCATGTGATTGTCGAGGGTTGGCACAAACAGCGTGGTAGCGAAAAGCGCGAGATTGCGCGGCTGCGTGGTCGGTGGGCCTGCCGGTGTGACTGGCGCTGCAACGCGCGAATATTTCCACAGCATATCGCCGTTGCGCGCATCGATGGCCAACACCGCGCCATTGCTGTCGACGAACATCACACCGTCATGCACCAGCGGAGTGATCTGATTGGTACCCGCCGTCAGCGACAGACTCCAGACCAAGCGCAGCTGGCGCGCATTATTGGTATTGATTTGCGTCAGCGGGCTGAAACCATGGCCGTCGTCGGTGCGTCGCCAGTTCAGCCAGTCGTCGTCACGCGGTTGACGCAGCATGGCTTCGCTGACCGGCGTCATCGCTTTCAATAGTGCCGCGTGCGCCTGTTTCGCGTCGTGATAGATAGCATCTTCATTACGACTCGGATCGCCCGCGCCACCCGAGGCTGAACCGCCCTCGCTGGTGGGCGCGGCTTGCGCGCTTGCATCAGCAGCTGTCGTCGTCGGCAAACCCGGCAGACGGTTGTGCGTCAAGATGAAATCCGTCAGGGCCGCATAGGTCGGCGCGTCGAGGCCACCGGGTTTGGCCGGCGGCATGCTGCTCGTGATCAAGTCGCGCATCGCCGTCGCGCTGCGGGCCTGCCACTTCTTGACGAAATCCTGGCCTGACAGCGGCGGCCCGAAAGCGCCACCGAGATGCACACCATGACAGGCCGCGCACTGCGCGGTATAGGCGCTCTCGCCGAGATCGGTGGCAGGTATGTCGGCCCGCACAGCACTCGCCGCCAGGCCGCACAACAACACACTGAACAGATGCGCCGCGCGCGCAGTAACGAAGCTCATTTTGCTTATCCTCAAGCGACCAGGCGCACTGGCAATTTGGAAATACCGGAGACATGGGTGTTGCCGATGCGATGGGCCGGCCCCGCCACTTGCAGTCTGGGCAACACCGGCAGCAAGGCCTTCAGCGCCGAGCGCAGTTCGGCACGCGCGAGGTTGGTGCCGATGCAGAAGTGCGCGCCATAGCCGAAGGCGATGTGCTCGTTGGGCGTGCGGCCGATGTCAAACCGATAGGGATCATGGAATACCGCGTCGTCGCGATTAGCAGACGGATAGAACATGCATACCGTGTCGCCGGCCTTGATGCGTGTGCCGTTCAAGTCAAAGTCCTCGGTGCAGGTGCGCAGGAAGCTCACCACCGGCGAAGTCCACCGCAGGATCTCGTCGACCGTGCTGCCGATGAGATTCGGATCGGCGCACAATCGATCGCGCTGTGCGGGATGGTCGAGCAGGGCGACCAGGCCACCGACCGTGGCATTGCGCGTGGTGTCGTTGCCGGCCGCGATCAAGACGAACAGATAGCCGATCAGTTGTTGATCGTTCATGAGCTTGCCCTGTACGCGGGCCGTCACCAGGCGATTGATGAAATCCGACGGTCCGCCGCCCGGCTTGCGATGTTCGCGAATCAAGTTCTCGAGATACTCACGGAATTCATTGGACTGCCGCTCGGAAGCCTGCACAGGCGTTTCGCCGGGCAGCATGTGTTCGGGTTCGACTTCGCCGATCACGGCGCTCGACCATACCAGGATCTGACGCCAGTCATCGGGCGCGAGGCCCATGATCTCGCCGGTCGCGGCGAGCGGCAGCTTGCAAGCGAGTTCGCGCACGAAGTCGACCGTGCCACGCGCCGCGAGACTCGCCATCAACTCGCCAGTGAACTGCGCGGCCAGGGTGTCGAAGTGTGCCGCCATGGCACGCATGCAGCCCTGGGTGAAAGCGCCACTGGAAGCCTTCCGCGTCTGACGATGACGCGGGTCGTCCATGAAGACCAGATCCGGCGGCTCATAGGGATCCCAGCCGCGCTCGGTGCCGAAGGCATCGACGCCACCGCGCCCGAGCTCAACTTCATGCTTCAAGGTCAGACGCAGGCGCGGCCCCCCATTGATAAAGACGCGCGGGTGACCGGAGATGGTCATCACATCGGCATGGCGCGTGATAGCCCAGAACGGCTCGACGTCGTCGCGTTCATACCAATGGATGGGCGCTTCCTGACGAAGCAGATCCCAGGCCGCCCACGGAAAGCCACGCTCCGCATAGAGACTGGGCGTGTGTATGTCGATGGTCTTGAGATCGAGAGCCATGCCGTCGCTCCTCCCTAAATTGTGCTTGCACGTTCGAAGGCACTGGACGGATGGAGATCCGTCAGCTCCCCGCCTTCGGGTGATGCGTCAACGGGCAACGATGCGGCTTTGATGTGGGGCTGGACTATCCCCCATTGGGGTAGTCGAGCGATGGGGGAGATATCTGGCGAGAATCGGATACCGTTCTTGGCAAGGCTTGCGGATCGCCCTTACGGGGAGTAACTGCTCAGATCGCTGGATGGATCTAATGATATGGCCGTAGAGGATCAAATGTTATCGACGCTAGTTATCTATAAATTTATTCCTGTACAGGAGTATAGAGACATTGGCTTTCGACTGATTTTCTCGTTTTAGTCGGCATCTCGTTGATTAAATTTCCCGTACGAGCTGAATCATTTCTATCTCCGAAAACGCGTCTCGAATGGTGTTGAACAGGAATATCGATGAAGGGGCGTGGCAGAGTCATAGCCCTGAGATCCAATCCTTGCGGTACACGGATGGCCCCGTCCCGACCTGGGCCAGGGTCAACTGCAAATCACAAGTAGCGAAATGAAGAAGCGAGAGGGTGGCAAGGGTCCCCCTACCCTCACCCGATCAACTCAATACGTCTGCAAGCTCGCTGGCGAGCTCAGTCCTGAGATGCCAGGCCGACCAGCACGGTGCCGCCCTGGACGGTATCGCCGACCGCGACACCGAGGCTTGTCACGACGCCATCGCGGGGCGCACAGAGGGTGTGCACGAGCTTCATGGCTTCGAGAATTGCGACCGGCATCCCGGCGCTGACGACCTGCCCGACTTTGACCAGCAAGCCGGTGACGATGCCCGGCAGCGCCGCTCGCACATCGTCCGCCGCGTGGCTGAGGTCGCTGTCGGCGGCGCGGGCTCGCAGCGCCGATAACACGCGCAAGCGCAGCCACTGACCCGCGCACCACAGAGTGACCTCGTCCGCTGCACGACGGACCTGGTAGCGCCGCGCGCCACACAGCAAAACCAGCCCCCCCTGCTCGGCCTCATAGCGCCGCACATGGTCGTCCAAATGACATTCGACGACGCGCTCACTGCGACAGATCAGCACCACATCGCGACGCATCTCGCCCTCGGCGACCTGCACGGCAAAACTCGCCGGACGCCCGGCTTGTGTGGTCAGCCGCAGGCCCTGACCGGCGTCCAGCGGACGGTCGGAGGCGTGGCGGGCGACCTCATGGAAATACCAGGCAGCGGCCGCCGCGCCCAGACGTTCGAGCTGTAGGTGGATGGCAGGCTGCCAGCCCGTCGGGAAGGCATCGGTGAGAAAGCCCGTGGTCAATATTTCGTCAAAGGCAGGCAGGTCGAGAATGGCCGCCAGCCAGGCCTGGTTGGTCTGCACGCCCTCGATGCGCATGCTCTGCACGCCGAGACGCAAGCGCTGCACGGCCGCTTCGCGCGTGCCGCCGAGCGCGATGAGCTTGGCCAACATCGAATCGTAATGCGGCGTGACCTCGCTCTCGGCGTCGATGCCACTGTCGACCCGCAAGCCCGGCAGGTCCGGCTCGGCGTAGGCCAACAGCGGCCCGCAGGAGCTTTGGTAGTCCTTGTCCGGCACTTCGGCATTGATGCGTGCTTCCAATGCCCAGCCGCTGCGGTGGATCTGATCCTGCGTGAAAGGCAGCGACTCACCGAGCGCGCTGCGAATCTGGGCTTCGACCAGATCGACGCCGGTAGTCAGCTCCGTGACCGGGTGCTCGACCTGCAAGCGCGTATTCATTTCAAGGAAATAAGGTCCATCACCACGCTCGGCATCCAGCACGAATTCGACTGTGCCGGCCGAGTCGTAGGCGATCGCATGGCCAAGCGCCAGCGCGGCCTCAAACAAACGCGCGCGTACCATTTCACTCAGATGATGGGCCGGCGCTTCTTCGATGACCTTCTGATAATTGCGTTGTATCGAGCATTCGCGTTCAAACAGATGCACCAGCGCACCGTGGCGATCGCCCAGCAACTGCACTTCGAGATGTCGAGGACGTGTAATACAGCGCTCGAGCAGCATGCGCTCGTCACCAAACGCCGCGCGTGCTTCAGCGCGGGCCGTGGCGAGCTGGCTGGCGAATTCATGGTGCGCATCGACGCGGCGCAAGCCCTTGCCGCCGCCACCGGCGCTGGCTTTGATCAGGAGCGGATAACCGAGCAGTTCGGCCTCGGCGGCCAAACGCGCAGCGCTTTGCTCGTCGCCGTCGTAGCCGGGGACACAGGCAACACCTGCTGCGCGCGCTAGACGCTTGCTTTCGATCTTCGAGCCCATGCGCGCGATGGCGTCGCGATGCGGCCCGATGAAGACGATGCCGGCTGCTGCACAGGCGTCGATCAATTCGAGTTTCTCCGACAGGAAGCCATAGCCGGGGTGGATGGCCTGCGCGCCGCTAGCGACGGCGGCCTCGATAATCGCCTGGGCATTGAGATAGGACTCACGCGCCGGTGCCGGCCCGATGCGCACCGCGCTGTCGGCCTCGCGCACATGGCGGGCGTTGCTATCAGCATCGGAATAGACAGCGATGGCGTGGATGCCGAGCTTGCGACAGCTGCGAATTACGCGGCAGGCAATCTCGCCACGATTGGCGATGAGCAGGCGACTGAACATCGCGCTTTACATCCGATAAACCGGGCTAGGGCCTTCAAAACGCGGCGTGCTGGCGTCGGCCAATTCCAGGCAGATGCCGAGCACGTCGCGGGTTTGGCCAGGCTCGATGATGCCGTCGTCCCACAGCCGCGCGGTGGCGTAGTACGGATCGCTCTGGGTGTCGAACTGTTGGCGAGTCTGGGCCTCGAGTTCCGCCAGCGCGGCCTCATCGGCATCGCCCTTCAAAGACGCCCGCCTGAGATCGAGGAGCACATTGCTGGCGACATCGGCGCTCATGGTCGCGATGCGACTGTTCGGCCAGGTGAACAGGAAACGTGGCGCGAATCCGCGCCCGCTCATGCCGTAGTTACCGGCCCCGTAGCTGCCGCCGATCATGACGGTGAAACGCGGTACGCGCGCTGTGGCCATGGCATAGACCAGCTTGGCTGAATGCTTGGCGATGCCGCCGCGCTCGGCTTCGGTGCCGACCATGAAGCCGGTGATGTTCTGTAGGAACAGCAGCGGAATACGTCGCTGATTACACAGCTCGATAAAATGCGCGCCCTTCAAGGACGACTCCGAGAACAGCACACCGTTGTTGGCGAGAATGCCGACCGGATAGCCGTGTACATGGGCGAAGGTGCAGATAAGAGTAGCGCCGTATTCCGGCTTGAATTCCTGCATTTCGCTGGCGTCGACCAGGCGCGCGATCACTTCGCGCACATCGTAGGGCTGCTTGAGATCGGTGCCGACGATGCCGCCGATCTCGGCGGCGTCGAACTTCGGCGCGCGTACCGCCTGACGCGTGGCGTGGCCCGCGCGCGGCCAATTCAGATGGGCGACGATATCGCGCAGCTTGGCCAGCGCCTCATGTTCATTCATGGCGAGATAATCGGTGACACCCGAGACCCGCGCATGCATGGCCGCGCCACCCAAGGTTTCGCCATCAACCACTTCGCCGATCGCGGCCTTGACGATGGGCGGACCACCGAGATGAATGCGGCCAGTGCCGTCGACCATCACCGACTCGTCGGACAAGGCCGGAATATAGGCGCCGCCCGCCGTGCAGCCGCCAAACACCGCAGACAACTGCGGCAGGCCATCGGCGCTCATGCGGCACTGGTGATAGAAGGTCGTGCCGAAGTGGCCGTAGTCGGGAAAGACGCGGTCCTGCTCGGGCAGAAACGCGCCGCCGCAATCGACCAGGTAAAGACAGGGCAGGCGATTTTCCCAGGCGACCTCCTGGGCGCGCACGTGTTTGCGCACGGTCTCGGCGAAGAAGCTGCCACCCTTCACCGTCGCGTCGTTGGCAATCAACATGCAGGGCACGCCGCTGACGCGACCGATGCCGGTCACCACGCCGGCCGCCGGCACCTCGTTACCATACAGACCGAAGCCCGCCAGTGCCGACAATTCGAGAAAGGGACTACCGGCGTCGAGTAAGAGATCGATACGATCGCGCACCGGCAACTTGCCGCGCTCGAGATGACGTGCGCGCAACTTCTCGCCGCCGCCTGCGATAGCCCAGGCCATGCGCTCACGCAATTGCTCTAACAGCGTCGCATAGCTTGCGGCATTGCGCGTGAAGGTCTGCGCACGAACGTCGATACGGCTGATCATTGAGTAACGCAGTGTTCGATTGACACGAGGGTGAATGCGCCTGGACACTGCCTAAGGATTTTAGGAATTGCAAGCTTCGGAGTCTTCGATGACAGTTGATCACAGTAGCGCCGCCTGGCCTTATTTCAGCGCCGAACACGAGATGCTGCGCACGACTCTGCGTCGCTTCATTGCCGAGCGCGTCTTGCCACACGCCGATGCCTGGGAAGAAGCTGGCATGGTGCCGCGCGAGATCCTGCGCGAGATGGGTTCTTTAGGTCTGCTCGGCATCCGCTACTCAGCGCAATATGGCGGCAGTGAGATGGATACGCTCGCCACCGCCTTGCTCGCCGAGGAACTCGGTCGCTCTTCCTATGGCGGTTATGCTGTCACGGTGCTGGTGCACACCGACATGGCGAGCCCGCATCTGCATCATGCCGGCAATAAAGAACAGCTCGCGCGCTACATGCCCGACATCATCGCCGGCAAGCGCATCGCGGCAGTCGCCATGACCGAGGCCGATGCCGGCTCTGATCTGGCCGGCATGCGTACCACCGCGCGTCGCGCAGGTGACGAGTGGGTATTGAATGGCGCCAAGATGTTCATCACCAACGGCGTCTATGGCGACATCTATTTCGTCGCTGCCAAGACTGGCGCGCCGGGCCGCAATCGCGACATCTCGATGTTCATCGTCGAGAAGGGCACGCCGGGCTTCAGCGTCGCACGCCCATTGAAGAAGCATGGCTGGCTGTCCAGCGACACGGCCGAGCTCCATTTCGACAATTGCCGCATTCCGGTCGCCAATCTGCTCGGCGAAGAGAACCGTGGTTTCTACTCCCTCATGCGCAATCTGCAGAACGAGCGCATCGTGCTGGGCGCGCAGTCCATGGGTGAAGCAGTGCGCGCCATCGAGCTCGCCGTGGAATGGACCACCCAGCGCCAGGCTTTCGGCAGCACCTTGTGGGACAAACAAACCATCCGCCAGCGCCTTGCAATGCGCAGTGCCCAAGTCGAAGCCTGTCGCTCGCTGATCTTCAATACCGCCTGGCGCGATGCCCAGGGTCAACAGGTCACCAAGGAAGTGTCGATGGTCAAAGCCCTGGCCGGTACTCTGGTCAACGAAGTGATGTACGACTGCCTGCAGTTCCACGGTGGCATGGGCTATATGCGCGAATCGGCCATCGAACGCATGACCCGCGACGCGCGCGTGCAATCCATCGGCGGCGGCGCGACGGAGGTGATGCTGGAAGAAGTGGCCAAGCGCATGGTGCCGCCATGAGCCATGGCTGCGTGCGTATGCTGAATCAGAACGCCAACGAAGAGGAAAAGCGATGAGCTGCCAGGTGATACTCGAATTCAATGCCAAGCCCGACTGCGTGGAGAAAGTGCGCGCGTGGTTGAAAGGCGTGCTGCCCGACACGCGCTCCTTTGCTGGTTGCGTGACGTTGCACGTGATCCAGAACCAGGAAGACCCGACCGGTATCGTGATTGTCGAGCAATGGGACAGTCGCCAGCACTACGAGAAATATCTCGCCTGGCGCACCGAGCGCGGCGACATGGTCGAGTTCGGCGCGATGATGGCGGGACCACCGAATATTCGCTTTTTTGATTATTTCCGAGTGTAAAACCGTGGCGCCCTGTAGGTGCGACCATTCGCACATCCCTTGCAGGGCGCCTTACCGCCTTGTCTACTTCTCCTGAAAATCCCCCGGCCACTTGTCGCGCCAGTCGTGCTCGAAATCGGCGACCGTCACGGCGCGCTTCAAGCTCAGATCGTCGTTCAGCAATTCGTAGATCACATCGGTCTCGCTGCGCATGCCGAAGAAGATGATGGCCTGTTCGTGGCCCGCGCCTTCGATATGTACTTCGCCTTCACCGCCGTGGGAATAGCTGCCGGCCGGCTTGACCTTCACCACTTCGCCGCCGTTGATCTGCTCACGCACGCGTAGCTCGCCTTCCAGCACCAGGGTCGAAGTGCAGGCCGCGTGGCGGTGATACATACACTGACCTTCGGCCTCGAACTTGACCAGCATGTCGGCGGTGCGCGCCGCGACATCGACGCTCAGAATCCGGTAATAGGTGCCGGGCGTGAAAAACTTGTGCCACTCGACGGTGCTGGTGTCGTATTTGAAACCTGCTTTGTCGACGCTGCTGACGGCCTGTGCGGCGGCGTTATTACTCATAATCGTAGTCCCCTGTGGGTGCGACCATTCGCACATTGAAATTGATCATCTCGGTCCCCGTTTTGGAATGAAGGTGCGAATGGTCGCACCTACACGGGTCGCGCGACGACATTCGTACGACCAGGCGCTTACCGAGAACGCTGCCTGCCATTCTAACGCCTGATCCGCCCGACGCCGCCAGATCCGTCATCGGCAGGCAGCGCCGTCACGCTCTGCTAGAGTGCCGCTACTCCATCTTCACGGGCAGGCCACACCATGATCACGCGACGCACTTGCGCCACTCTCGCGCTACTGCTGGTGACCGCCACGGCACCACCGCTCATGGCCGACGAAGCACGCCAGACCCACGCCGAAAGGGATCAGGACAACTGGCTGACCTATGGCCATGGTTTCAGCAATCAGCGCTACAGCACCTTGCAAGAGATCGACACCAGCAATGTCGCGCAGCTCGCGCCCGCCTGGATCATGCAGACCGGTATGGTCGGCACCTTCCCCACCAATCCGCTGGTGGTCGATGGCGTGATGTTTGTGACCACGCCCTTCAATCATGTCATCGCCATCGATGCCGCCACCGGTGCGGAAAAATGGCGTTATACCCACCAGCCGAGCACCGACAAACTGTGTTGCGGCGCGCACAACCGCGGTCTCGCCTGGGGCGCTGGGCGCCTGTTTATGATCACCGCCGATGCGCGCTTGGTAGCGCTCGACGCCAAGGACGGCAAGCTGGTGTGGGACATCCCGGTGGTCGATCCGATGAGCGGCAATCCGGATGACCTCGCCGCCATCACCCACTACGACCCCAAACATCACGAGGCCTTCGATCGCGCCACACGTTTCGCTGGCAACATGGCGCCGCTGGTCCATGACGGTAAGGTCTTCGTCGGCGTGAGCGGCACCGGTTACAGCGCAGTATTGAGTGACGCGGAGAGGAACAGCGCATCGACCTTGGGCAGACCCGGGGTGCGCGATGGCTTGCGGGCTTTCTTGACGGCCTACAGCGTCGATGACGGTCATCTGGTGTGGCGTTGGTATGCGACCGCCGCCAGTGGCTGGGAAGGAGACTTCGTCGCCAAGACCGCTTTCGGCGATGCGCTGCCGCGCGATATCGCCGCCGAACGTGCAAATGCCGACCAATACCGCGATGCCTGGAAGACCGGCGGCGGCTCCATATACTCGACGCCGTCGATCGACGCCGAGCACGGCTTGATCTATTTCGGCACCGGCAACGCCTCTCCCGGCTACGAAGACGACAAGCGTCCGGGTGACAATCTCTACACCTCGTCCTTGATCGCCCTCGACATCGCAACCGGCAAGCTGCGCTGGTATCACCAGCTTGTGCCCCATGATCTATGGGGCTATGACGCTTCCTCGCCGCCGCTGTTGCTCGATCTGAAAGGCCCCGACCAACAGCCAGTGCCGGCGCTGGCCGCCGCCTCGAAATCGGGTTGGATGTATGTGTTGAATCGTCTCACCGGCGCACCACTGCTGCGCTCGCAGGCCTTCGTGCCGCAGGATGCGCCGATGTTCCGGCGCGCCACACAAGAAGGCATAGATGTGTTACCCGGCGCGGGCGGCGGCGCCAACTGGCCACCCAGCGCCTACAGCCCCCAGACCGGCTGGGTCTATGTGCCGGCCAGCGATGCCGCCACCCACTATCAGTTGGAGAAAAACGCGCAGGGCCGGGACGTGACTGTCTTGAGCTTCAAGACCGATGTGAAGCGCGCCGGCACCTTGTCGGCCATCGATCCCAAGGATGGCAAGATTCAATGGCAATTGAAGACCACACTGCCGATGATGTCAGGCGCACTGGCGACCGCCGGCGGCTTGGTGTTCGCCGGTGAATCCAACGGCGATTTCATTGCGCTCGATGCCAGGAGCGGCAAGCGTCTATGGCGCTTCGCGACCGGCGCTGGCGTCAACGCGCCGGCCATCACCTATCGCGTCGGCGGCAGGCAGTATGTGGCCGTCGCCGCAGGTGGCCATGCCTTATTCAAGTTTCCGCTGGGGGATGCGGTGATTGCGTTTGCGTTGCCCATAGGTGCGCATTCAGACGCACATTAAATCCCCAACGCAGGCCGTGCTTGCGTTTGAATGTGCGATTGAAATCGCACCTACAGTGCTTATGTCAGCGTCAAACCACCATCGACAATGAGCGTCTGACCGGTGACGAAAGAGGCTTCCTCGGAACACAGGAAGGCCACCACTGCCGCCACTTCGTCGGGCCGGCCGAGGCGACCGAGCGGTGTCTGCGCCGCCCAAGCGGGTGCAATCTCGCGCTCGAATCTTTCGCCGGCGTAGTAACGCGCTGAGTGAGTGTCGATATAACCCGGGCTCACGCCATTGACGCGAATGCCGCGCGGCGCAAGCTCGACCGCGAGATAACGCAGCATGGATTCCAACGCGGCCTTGGCCGGCCCAAGCAGGCCGTGACGCTCGATGACGCGTATCGCATCGAAGCCCGACAAGGCCACCATGGCCCCACCGTTCGTCATCAGCGTCGCTGCATGCTGCGCGAGGGCGACGAAACCAGCAATGGTGATGCCAAAAGTGCGCGCGAGATTATGTGGGCCGGCTTCCATCAGCGGTTTGAAAGCGGTCGCTGCGGCATTGGCAACCAACACATCGAGCTGCGCACCACCGGTGCGTATCACTTCGAACATCGCCGCCACGGCGTCGGCATCACCGATATCAGCGCGCAAGGCGCGGGCACAACCACCGGCCGCCTCGATCGCCGCTACCGCAGCCTGCGCGGTGTCGTCATCGCGACGATAATTGAGCAATACTTCGGCGCCCGCCCTGGCGAAGCGCTCGGCAACCGCGAGACCAATGCCGCGCGTGCCGCCGGTGATCAATACGCGCTGGCCAGTGAATGATTGAGTGGTCATCACGGCTTACCGATAGGAAATGTATTCGCGCCCGAAAATCTCGCGCGCCACCACGCCCTTCATAATCTCCGGCGTACCGTCACCGATCTCGAGACCAATCACATCGCGCAGGCGCTGCGCATAGGGCATGGAATTGTCGTATCCCATCCAGCCGTTCAAGACCATGCAAGTGTGGATGGCCTGCACCGCTACGTGGGGTGCAAGCCATTTCACCATCGCCGCCTCACGGGTATGAGGTCGGCCTTGATCGCGCAACCACAGGGTTTGATAGGCAAGCAGACGCGCGGCATGGAGTTGCGTGCTGTGTTCGGCGATCTGAAAAGCATAGCCTTCGTGCCGCGCAAGCGGCTTGCCGAAAGTATGGCGCTGTTTAGCGAATTCGACGGTCTCGTCGAGCGATTGCTGGGCGGTGCCTATGCAGGCCAGTGCGATGATCGCGCGGTTGTAATCGAAGGCCTCCATGGCCTGCGCGAAACCGGCCGTGTCGGCACCGAGCTGGTGATCGCGCGGCACGCGCACGTTGTCGAAGAACAGCGAGCCGCGGCCGGTGAGTTTGCCGCCCATGCTGTCATACACCCGACGCGTGACACCCGGTGCGTCCAGTGGCACCACAATCGCGCCTATGCCCTTGGCTCCCGCCGCGCCCACCCGCGCAAACACCACGCAGTAGTCGGCATAACCGGCCATGGTGATGGAGGCCTTCTCACCGTTCACCACCCATACGTCGCCATCAAGCGTGGCGCGAGTTTTTATCGAGGCGGCATCGGAGCCGGCACCCGGTTCCGTCAAACCAAACGAGACCAAGGTCTCGCCACTCGCAATCCCCGGCAGGATCTTCTGCTTGATCCGTTCCTGGGCGTACTGGCCGATGAGATCGGCACTGATCGCGCCAAGTTGCACAAACATGGTGAAGTTGTGATCGCCCCGCGCGATCTCTTCAGCGGCGATGCCGGCCATCACATAACTGCCGCCGACGCCGCCATAGACTTCCGGCACACGCAAGCCGGTCACACCCAGTTCGGCAAAGGCGCGAATGCGTTCGCGCGGAATGGCTTCACCGCTGTCCCAGCGCGCATAGTCGGGCGCCAGTTGCTCCAGCGCATAGCGCCGCAAGCTGTCGCGAAATACGCGTTCGCTCTCATCGAAATCGAAATCCATGCTCAGTTCCCCTGAAATTTAGCCGCGCGCTTGTCGAGAAAGGCGCGTATGCCCTCGTGCGCATCCTGTGTCTGGAATAGATAGCTGACGGCCTGACGCTCGGCTTCTATGCCGTTGTTAAGACTCGCCAGGGCCGCGCCATGCACCAACAATTTCGCCGACCGCAACGCCAGCGGTGGCAGACCAGCCAGTCGTTCTGCCCACGCATGCGCCTCGTTCAATACTTCATCGTCAGACACCACAGCGTTGATCAAACCATGGCTGAGCGCGCTCTGCGCATCCATGGGCTCGCCGAAATAGATCATCTGCTTGGCGATCGCCGGCGGCAGCAAACGCGCGAGCCTTTGTGTGCCGCCCGCGCCCGGCAGAAGGCCGAGCTTGATTTCTGGTACACCCAGACGCGCATCAACGCTCAACAAACGGAAGTCGCAGGCCAGCGCCAATTCACAACCGCCGCCCAAGGCCAGACCATGGACTGCCGCGATGGTCGGCATGGGTAAGGCTTCAATGGCGTTGAAGGCGAGCTGCAGAGCGGCGAGGAAACGATAGGGCGCGTCAGCGCCCTTCAAGGTATCGAGCGCGGCGATATCGGCGCCGGCGCAGAACACGCGACCGGCACCGCACACGATCAGCGCACGCAGCGTGTGGTCATCGCGCAACTGGCGGGCCAGGGCTTCGATCTCCGTGGCCATCGCGGTGTTGACCGCGTTCAAGCGCGCGGGTCGATTGAGCGTCAGCACGCCGATACCGCCGTCGGCCGCGTATTGCAAAGTCTCAAACATGTCAGCTCCTCGCTAGCGCATACGCGCGCGTTCGAATGGTGTTCTCTCTCGGCGATAGTACAAAATCGCCAAGCCGTCCGCGCGGCCCTTTCGAGCGACACATCCTGCTAGACTTTCAGCGGCGTGGATGTCTCGCACTTTCCGCAGAGAAAGCCAGCGGCCGCCATCACATCTCAGGCAGCGCCTAGCGCGCCATTCGCGACAGGGGAGAACGATCGTGCCTCAATCCGCAGCGGCCCTTGCGGCCGAATCCTACGATTACATCGTCGTCGGCGCGGGCTCGGCCGGATGCGTGATGGCCAACCGTCTGAGCGAGGATGGCGCGCGCGTGCTGTTGCTCGAAGCCGGCGCCTGGGATCGCGATCCGTTGATCCACATACCCATCGCCATCGGCAAGATTTTTCCCGAACGTCTGCATGACTGGGGCTATTTCTTTCAGTCGGACCCGGGCCTTGATGGGCGCGGCATCGAGTGTGCGCGCGGCAAAGTCATCGGCGGCTCGTCCTCGGTCAACGTGATGGCCTATGTGCGCGGCCATCGCGGTGACTTCGACCGCTGGGCGGCAAGCGGCCTCGGCGGCTGGTCCTATGACGACGTACTGCCCTACTTCCGCCGCAGCGAAACCTGGGAAGGTGGCAGCGATGCCTATCGTGGCGGCGACGGTCCGCTCAAGGTGCGTCGTAGCCGTTATGACGATGCCTTACTGTCGTCCTTCATTCAGGCCGGCGGGCAGGCCGGCTATGCCATCACCAAGGATTACAACGGTGCCGAGCAGGAGGGCTTCGATTTCATTCAACAGACCATCCATCGCGGGCGCCGTTGCAGCGCGGCGACCGCCTATCTGCATCCGATCCGCAAGCGGCCATCGCTGCACGTGGTGGTGAAGGCCATGGTCTCGCATGTGCTGCTCGAACAGGGGCGTGCGCGCGGCGTGGCTTACAAGGTCAACGGACACGCGCTGGTGGCGCGCGCGGAACGCGAAGTGATTCTATGTGGCGGCGTGATCGACACGCCCAAGCTGCTGATGCTGTCCGGCATCGGCGATCCCGAACAGCTCGCGGCCCACGGCATTGCGGTGCAACTGGCTAATCCTAGTGTCGGTGCCAATTTGCAAGATCATCTGTCCGTCATGATCAGTTACCGACGCCGCGACAAAGGCCCGTTTGCGGCGGCCATGCGCTATGACCGCCTGGCGCGCGCGATGCTGACCTCGTGGTTGGGCGGCGAAAGCTTTGCGAGCGATGTACCTACCGGCGTGACGGCCTTCGTCAAGAGTGCGGCTGACAAGCTGTTACCCGACGTGCAGTTCCTGTTCCTCTCCGCACCACTACCGGCCCACCCCTGGTTGCGTCCCTTCAGCACACCGGTGGCCGACGGTTTCGGCTGCCGGGTGGTGCTGTTGCGACCCGAGAGTCGTGGCCGAGTCACGCTGGCATCAAGCGACCCGCAAGCCTCACCGCTGATCACGCCAAACTTCCTCACCAGCGCCAAGGATCGCGCAACTTTACGGCGCGGCGTGCGCATGCTGCGCGAGGTCATGGCGCAGTCGGCCATGGACCGTCACGTCGAGACGGAAATCGCGCCAGGCCCGGCGACACTCGAGGATGACCAGCTCGACGCCTTCGTGCGTAAGACCTCGGTCACCGTTCATCATCCAGTCGGCACCTGTCGCATGGGCGGCGACCATGACATCGCGCGCGTGGTCGACCCGCAGTTGCGTGTCTGCGGCATTGAAGGTCTGCGCGTGGTCGATGCTTCGGTGATGCCAGACATGGTCGGCGGCAACATCAATGCAGCGGTGATGATGATCGCCGAAAAGGCTGCGGATCTCGTACGCGGCAGACCGGCGGCGAAGATTTAAGACGTCGCGCCGCTCGCGTACTGACGAACTCAACAGACACAGCGAGGCAACACCCATGGCAATGATAGGCAAGGTCGGCGGCGTCGAAATCGGACGCATCCTCGACAGCTCCCTGCTCGGCTTCACCGCGCAGAAATGGTTTCCCGATTTCAACCGCGACGCGCTGCGCGCCCATGAGCATTGGCTGTGCCCGCAGCATTACGACCCTGAATGCGGTCGCATCGCCATGCCGGTGCATAGCTGGTTCCTGCGCGTCGGCAAATATAACGTGCTCATCGACACCTGCATGGGCAACGACAAGAACCGCGCCGAGTTCGGTGAGATGCACATGCTGACCAATCATTATCTGGAACGCATGGCGGCCCTCGGTCTTCAGCCCGAAGACATCGATTACGTGCTGTGCACTCACCTGCATGTCGACCATGTCGGCTGGAATACGCGCCTTGTGAACGGCCGCTGGGTGCCGACCTTTCCGAATGCGAAGTACGTGATGTCACGACGCGAATACGAAGCCGCGCGGGAGGAAGCCGCCAGCCCCGATGCGCCGAGCTTCATCCGCAATACCTTTGAGGATTCCGTCCATCCAGTGGTGGAAGCCGGCAAGTCCTGCCTGGTCGACGACGTGCACGAACTACTGGATTGTCTGACCTTGCGCTCTGCGCCCGGTCACTCTCCCGGGCATGTCCGCATCGAACTCAAGTCGCAGGGACAGCTGGCCGTATTCGCCGGTGACATGCTGCACTCGCCCATCCAGATCCCCTTCTGGCAATGGAGCAGCGTGGTGTGCTGGAATCAGGGGATGGCGACCCGCGCGCGTCGCGAACTGCTGGAATATTGCTGTGCGGAAAATGCGCTCTTAATCCCCGGACACTTCGAAGCACCTCACGTCGGGCGCATACGCGAGGCGGGCGACAGCTTCGCGATCGATTTCGGCTGGTAATCCGCCGGCGGGAAAGCAGGCTGCTAGACCGGATAGATGATCGAATTCGGCACCAGGGTCGAATCGTAGATACAGTGGCGTTCACTGAAACGCCACTGCCCGTCCATCTCACGCTGCAGACGATCGCGATAGCGGCCGGCCATGAGGATGCGCGGCAAGGCCTCGGGCAGCACTTCGATGACCGAGAAGTTCGCCACCGCCTCCACCTCGTCATCCGCCTCGCTCATCACGCGCAGATTGGTGACGTGGTGACGCAGATAGCGCGGTTCATACATCATGGTTTCGCGCACCGCCGTCACGCGGTCCTTCAGCATGTCGCGACTCTCGCAGCGCATGATGGCGAGCGGCAACCCGCGCTCGACATTCTCGCGCGCAATGATCAGATACAGGCAGTTCTCGGTGAAACACTCGGGCCAGTCCTCCAACGGGCCATCGTCGAGCGTTTCGGCGTAACGCGCGTAGAGATCTTCCAGTTCACGAACCAGAACGAGATTGACCGACACCTCAGAGTTCCATTACTTGACGATAGTACTTGTAGAAAGCCCGTATCGCGGTCTCGGTCACCATGTGCTCCTCATCGAGCGTATCGCGCCCGCCCATTTCGAGGATCGCGTCACCCCCGGGGTAGTGTTTCAAACCGTCCTGGGCGAGCTTGATGATCTCACTGTCGTCGCCGGACACCAGCCCCGAGACGCTCATGAGATTGGCCTGACGCAGGCGTCGCGTGCGCATCGCCTCGTCATCATCGGCATAGCCGAAGAAGGTCCACGACAATTCAAAGGCGTCCGGCCCACGCGGCTGGATCTGGCGCATGGCGATGGTGTTCGACTGCTGCTGGACGATGAGATTGGGCCAGATGGTGTGCATGACCACCGTCGCTGAGTCCTTGAACTCCTTGACCGGGTCAAGCAGGCGCGGGTCGCGCAGCTTGAAGTCAGTGCGCAGATTGGCGATGTCCTTGGTGTGCTCGGTGGCGGCTTGCGTACCGCGTCGCGAGATCAGCAGACCATGCCTGCCGGTGTCATCCATCTTGACCTGCGACTCCTGATCGGCGCGGAACAGACCGAAAGTCACCAGGAACACGTGCAGCAAGGAGGCGTGGTAAGGGTCCTTGATGTTCTCGAACATCAGTTTCCAGTTGCCGGGAATCAACTGCCGGCTATAACCCAGCACTGTCAACGCGCGACCGTCGAACACGCGCTCAAAATAGTAACGATTGGTCTCGCCCAGGTAGTCTAGAAAATCTTCTACCTCTTGGCAGAAAGACGCGAACAGCACGCCATGATGTTCGGTGACTTTAAGCTGCCGCAGGCCGTGCTTGGATAAATCGAAATCCTCCGGCATACCGCCCTGCCCTTTCACACCGGCGCGGAACGGCACACCTTTCAAGTCGCCGTTCAAGTCGTAGGTCCACTGGTGATAGGGACAAGTAAAGCGCATCGCGTTACCCAAGCGCTGGCGACAGAACTTCACACCGCGATGGGCGCAATGATTGGCGAAGGCGCGCAATTCGCCCTCACGATTACGACACACGATCACCGGGCGATTGCCAATTGTGGTGGTCAGATAGCTGCCTGGTTCGGATATCTCCACCGCCAGACCGACATAGGCCCAGCTGCGACCACAGAAGATGCGTTCCATCTCGCGCGCGAACACTGCTTCATCGGTATACAGCCAGTAGGGTACGCGACTGTATTCATGCGGCGGCCACGGCTTATGCGCCGCAGGTTCAAGGGGCGAGATATTTGGCGTGGGGTTCATAGAATTCCTAGACGTGCATGGCAATGCCTGCGCTCAGGCTAGCGCGACATGCACATTCTTGATCTGGGTATAGGCCAGCAATTCTTCCAGCCCTTCTTCGCGACCCATGCCCGACTGCTTGTAGCCGCCGAAGTCGGCGCCAAGAAAATGGGCGCTGGTGTGATTGATCCAGACATAACCGGCCTCGATACGCGACGCCGCGCGATGGGCGCGCGTCAGATCGCGTGTCCAGATCGATGCCGTCAGTCCATAGTCGAGTGCGTTGACGTCACGCAGCATGCGGTCTTCGTCATCCCACGGTATGACCGCCAACACCGGCCCGAAGATCTCTTCGCGAAACACGCGCATGGCGGGCGTGACGTCGGCGAAGACGGTGGGCTCGACAAACCAGCCCTTGGCCAAGGCCGGATCCGCCGGTCGACCGCCACCGCACACCAGGCGCGCGCCATCAGCCTTGGCGCTCGCGATATGACTCATCACCTTATCGAACTGCGCGCTCGAAATGAGACAACCCATGGTGGTCTCGGCGTCGGTCGGGTCACCGCAGCGATGGCGCTGGGGAATGAGTTCGACGATGCCTTGCACGACCTGTTGGTAGACCGAGCGATGCACGAAGCAGCGCGTCGTTGAACCGCAGGACTGTCCGGCCCACCAGAAATTCATGCCGCTGACCGCGCCTGAAATTGCGGCCGGCAGATCAGCATCGGGATAGATGATGAGAGGATTCTTGCCGCCCAGCTCGAGCGTGACCGGCATGATCTTGTCAGCCGCGCTTTTGAGGATCGCGATGCCGGTGGCTGTCGAACCGATAAGCGCGGCCTTGCGCACGCGCGGATGGGCGACCAGCGCCTCACCGCATTCGCGATCGCCGGGCAGGAAATTGACCACGCCCGGTGGCAGGGTTTCACCCACCAGTTCAGCCAGACGCAAGGCCGACAAGGGCGCCTGGGCCGGTGGTTTCATGATCACGGTATTGCCGGCAGCGACTGCGGGTGCCAGCTTGCCGGCGAGAAACATCAGCGGATGATTGTAGGCCACCAGGCGTGCGACCACGCCCAGCGGTTCGCGTACTGAATAGTTGAGCGCGCTCGAACCCATCGGCAAGGTGCTGCCCTTGAGTTCATGCACGAGGCCGGCGAAGTAATCGATCTGCGCGGCGGCGATGACGGCGTCCTTGCTCATCTCGCGTACCGGATTGCCGCAGTTGATGGCATCGATCATCGCAAACTCAGCGGCGCAGGCCCGCACGCGCGCGGCGAGTGCGCGCAAGGCGGTCGCGCGCTCAATAGGCTTGACCTCGCGCCACCGTGTAAAGGCTTGGTCGGCCGCCGCGACCGCCGCTGCGACATCCTCGGTATCGGCCACCGCGACTGGGCCGAGATCATCTTGATTAGCGGGATTGAAGGTCGACGCGTAGCCGCCATGGGGCACGTGCCACGCACCGCCGTAGTAGAGGTCACGCTGCTTGGGCAATACGCCGTAGTGGTCTTGGGCTGTCTTCGCACTCATATCGCTACCACTAATTTTCGTGACCGACCGCGCTAGGCCGCTTCTTGCGACCCGCTGCGGGCCCACGCTCGCCGTATGCCACGCGGGCCTGCTGACGTTGTTCAAGATTGGCGCGCAGACGCGCGAGCAGGCTCTGCAATTGTTGAACGTCCTTGGGCGCAAATCCGCTCAATGCATTGGCGTTGACCGTCACCGCATAGGGCAGCAGTTTGTTCTCGAGCGCGCGACCGCTGCGGGTCAGATGCACATGGCTGTTACGTCGGTCGACTTGCGAGCGGCGGCGTTCGATGTAACCACGCGCTTCCATCTTGGCGAGTTGCTGCGCGGTGGTCGCCTCGGTCGCGCCGACGCGGTCGCTCAGCACGCGTTGCGTCAGACCATCCTCCTCCCACAACGCGCGCAGATAAAACCACATGCCGACCGGAATATCGTGACCGGCGAGATGGTTCTGCAGATCCTGGGCGAACGCCAGATGGGTCATGCGCACCATCGCACCGACGCTTTCGCTGAAGGGCAAGCTGTGCTTTTTCGCGCCCGTTTTCATGGCTTCGAAGCCTATGCTAAATTGCTTAGGATGCAAAGTATTTCACTAAAGGCAGGAACCGATGACCGCGCGCATACCCCGCCTCCGCTTTGAACAATTGCCGGCGCCGATAGCCGACGGCCTGCGCGCCAAGGTCGAACGCCTCGGCTATCTCGGCGAGTTCTTCGCCGCCACCGCCCATCAGCCCGAGGCCTTGAAGGCCTTCATGGATTTCACTGATCTGGCCAAGGGTGAACTCGACATGCGCCTGGTGGAGTTGCTCGCTCTCACCGTGGCGACCATGAAGCATGTTGCCTACGAAAAGAATCAACATGAACGGCTGGCGGTGAAGCTCGGCTACAGCCGCGACTGGGTGATGGCTGTCGAAGCGCTCAATCCCGATGCACAGACACTATTCAACGACGACGAACGCGCGGTGCAGCGCTATGTCATCGCGGCGGTCGAGCGCGACGGCGTCGATGTCGGCTCGCTATTGCAAGCCGTGGTCGAACGCCTCGGCGTCGCCGGCGCGGTGGCGGTGATGTTCGTCATGGGCCGCTATACGACCCACGCCATCATCGTCAACAGTCTCGATATCAAAGCCCCCGTGCCGTCGATTTTCGACGACGGCTTCACCGCTTGAAAGAAGGAAGCAAGCTCATGACGCAAGCACCGGTCAACATCATCGATCAAACGGGCCTGGCGGCACGCGGCAACCATCCCGAGAACTGGAAGCCGGCCCGGGAATGGTGGCCTGTCACCATCACGCGTGAACGCTTTGATGAGGAAATCGAGCGCCTGGCTTCACAGCCGCGTCCAGCCAACGGTCGTCGTCAGGTGCAGTTCGTACATCCCAGCGCCCATCCCGCCACACCCGGTCTGAATCCCGGTGTGCGCGTGACGCTCGATGTATTGCTGCCGGGTGAGGAAACCGCGCCTGTCCGCCACAACTCGACGCAGGTGAATTTCTGCATCCGTGGTCAGGGCATGACCATCGTCGGCGGTAAGCCGATCCGCTTCCAACAATATGACGTGTGGAATCATCCATCCTACCTGTCCTATCGCCACGTCAACGACTCGCAGGCATTGCAGGCCCGTCTGACTTATTCCAATGCACCGCTGCTGGAGATGCTGCGTGTCCATCTGGTTGACGAAGATCCGCCGATGGTGGCTGAGCTTGACCTCCTGCACGACCAGCTGCCGGAAGACAAACGCCGTACCAGTCCCTTTGGTATTTTCGAGATCGATGACGACGGCGCGCGCCTCATGCCCTATGAAATCTTGATCAACCCGCCGGCGATGGAATCCAAAGCCCATCATTGGCCGTGGCAAATGGTCAAAGAAAATCTCGACAAGCTGACCGCGCTCGGCAAGGACTACATCGGGCGTCGTCTCTATCTGCTCTACAATCCATTGACCGGTCGCTCTAACGGCACCACGCCGAATTTCTTCGCGACCATGACCGTGCGACCACCGAAGATCATCGACCGTCCCCATCGACATGTATCATCGGCCATCAACTATTATTTTTCCGGCAGCGGTTACAGCGTGGTCGATGGTCAACGCTACGAATGGAAGGCCGGTGATCTGATGGTCTCGGCGCCGGGCTGGGCGGTGCATAACCATGCATCCTACGACGAGCCGGTATATGAACTGACGATTCAGGATCAACCGCTGCACATCATGATGGAGTCCCTGCTGTGGCAGGAGAGCATGAAAGAACCGGCGGCGATCCTCGGTTCGAACGCAGGCTTTGCCACCAATCGCCATGCCGGCTGAGACAGCGGCGAGAATCACGACGTTGCAATCAAAGCGCGAGGCCGCCTGAACCATGTTCTTCAAAACCAGCGAGGGCATGCGCCCTGCGCCACTCAAGCACAACCCGGTCAATGCACTGGTATGCCCACGCCCGATTGCCTGGGTCAGCACGCTGGGCGCCGATGGCACACCCAACCTTGCGCCGTTCTCCTACTTCAACGCGGTGTCGGCCGACCCGCCCTTCGTGATGTTCGCGCCCAATGCCAAGGCAGCGGGCGCCGCCAAGGACAGTTATGCCAATCTGCTCACGACAGCGGAATTCGTGGTGTCGCTGGTCAGTCGCGCGCAGGCCGAGCAGATGAACGCGACGTCCAAGATCTATGCCCTGGGCGTGAATGAATTCGAACGCTGTGGCGTGACATCGGCACCGTCACACACGGTGCGCCCGCCGCGCGTCGCGGGCTCCCATGCGGCCTTTGAATGTCGGGTGTATCAGATCATCGGCCTGCCAGTAGGCAGTGATCAACGCGAGAGTCATGTCGTGATCGGCGAGGTCACCGGTATCTTCATCGACGATGCCGTCATCGTGGATGGCCAAGTGAGCGAGCGTTTGCTCGATCCTCTGGCGCGTCTCGGTGCCTTCAACTATGGGACGCTAGGTGAGATCCTCGCCATTCCCCGCCCGGCATAAGTGCGCTCATGCCGTGCCGGTCGGCGCGAGGTGGCAGCTCACCACTGACGCGGGCGACCGACATCCAGATGGACGAAATTGGACGAGGCGTAATAGCCGACGCCGCCCAGCTTGAGGCGGGCCGCGACGTCGCGCAGATGACGGGTGCGGGTGTCGGCGAGGCGTAGATCGATGGCCATGCCATCCATGTGCAGACTGTGTTCCGCCACCCCTGTGCTGGTCCGACGCAGGAAGGCATTGGTGGCCGGTGAGCGATAGCCGCAGATGATCCGATAGGGCGCATCACTGCCGACAGCAGCGTGCACGAGATAGAGCTGGTCGAGTAACTGTCGGCGGATCGGATAGATCTCGGCGGTACGGAAATCGCGCAGCAGATGATTGATTGCACCGAGAGCGTGGTCGTTATACACGCCATTGGCATAGTAGGTGATGGCGAGCCGCTCACCGGTATGCAGATGTTCAAAGGCCAGTGAGCGTCGCGCTGCGGGCATGGCCCAGGCCGGTGCCGCGAATAGCGCGGCCGCGCTCATGCCCAGTTGCAGTAGACCTCGCCGCGACATCGAGGTGGCCGCCGTGCGTGTTTGTTCCGTCGATTTGTTTATCGGCACCCTTTCCCCCACGTCGGTTCGGTCGCGAACCGGGCTAGTATAGGCAGACCCTACCCCGAGCAATCAAGTACGAATGCAGGCCCCCATCATTACCCACGCCCATGCGCGCGTGCTCTACGTTCTGTTGTTTCTCGTTATCATCACGTTATCGCCGACCTCGGTGCGCGCCGCGAACGATATCGCCGCGCTGCTCGCCGGCGACGCGCCCCAGCTGCAGATCGCGGGTGAGACCGTGTGGTCCACACCCTTCTTGCGTCAACTCTATGCCGCGCCTGACAGCGCGCCGCGCTGGACCAGCAAGCAACTCGCGGTCTTGCGCAGCGCGATCGCCGAGAGCTTCGCCGACGGTCTCGATCCCCACGATTTTCTTGCCGACAGACTTGACGACCTTGACACGCTGCCAAGCGCGATGCGCGAAGTGCTCGCGACCGAGGCGCTCGCGCGACTCGCCTTCACCTTGCGCTTCGGCAAATGCAATCCAGAGGCGCTCGATCCCGATTGGAATTATTCGCGCAGCTTTGGCAAGACCGATCCGACGGTGTGGTTGCGCGAGTCAATCGCGAGCGACAAGTTGGCCGAGCGTCTCGCCGCTCTGCGGCCGGCCGACAACTACTATCGCGCACTGCAGAAGGCCCTCGCCGATTATCGTGCGCGGCAAGAGCGTGGCGAGAAATGGCCGAGTGTCGCAAGCGGTCCAACGCTGAAGCCTGGCATGAGCGAACCACGCATCGCGCAAGTGCGCGCGCGACTGCTGGCGAGCGCTGAGTATGTGGATGCGTCCGACGCCACCGATGCGTCGCTGTTTGACGATCGCCTGGCCGAAGCGGTGCGCGACTTTCAGCGTCGCCAGGGATTGGAGATCGACGGCGCAGTAGGACGCGGCACGGTCGCAGTGTTGAATGTCTCGATATCCGAACGCATCGCGCAGCTGCGCGTCAATCTCGAACGGGTGCGTTGGGTGTTCCGCGATCTGGAAGCCGAGGCCTTGTCCGTCAACATCGCAGCCTTCGAGGCGGTCTATCTCGATCATGGCCAGGTGCGCTGGTCGGGCCGCGTGATCGTCGGCAAACCCTATCGTAAAACGCCGATCTTCAAGGACCATCTGTCCTACGTCGAATTGAATCCGAGCTGGACCGTGCCGCCGACTATCCTGCGCGAGGACATTCTGCCCAAGCTCAAGGTCGACCCCGACTTCCTGGCCAAAAAGAATTTGCGATTGATCGACTTCGACGGCGCTGCGGTCGACCCGCGCAAGATCGACTGGCGCGCGCGGGGCGCTGGCTTCCCCTACTTCCTGCGTCAGGAGGCCGGGCCCGACAATCCGCTGGGTCGAGTGGCCTTCATGTTCCCCAATGTGCATGCCGTCTATCTGCACGACACGCCGACCCGCAGCCTGTTTGCGCTGGCCGAACGCGCCTTCAGTTCGGGCTGTATCCGCATCGAGAACCCGCTCAAGCTCGCCGAAGAGGTGTTGCGCGACGATCCGCACTGGACGCGTGCGGCCTTGGAGCAGGCTATCGCCAAGGGTCACAACCAGCGCATCAACCTGCCGCGTAAGATCAGCATCATGCTGCTGTATCTGACCGCTTTTCCCGGCGTGGATGGCGAAGTGCAGTTTCGTCGCGATGTTTACGAGCGGGACGGCGCGGTGCGGGCGGCACTAGACGCGCCCCTGCGCTGGACCCCGCCCAAGGACTTCCAACTGCCCGCCGCGCGAGGCAGTGCCTAACCGCCTCTCGGCGTCACGAAGGGGGCGCCGGCGGCGCCAAACGCGTATCATGCGGCACCGCCGCATTCCAGCTCTCCGTCGCGCCCACGCGCGCCTGGCTCTAGAACTCGAATGCCTCGGCACTGCGCCACCACGCCAGTCCTCGGAACGGCGGCGGCGGCTTGACTCAACGCTTGCCTGTTTCGGAATCCTATCGTGCTCACAACTGCCAACGTCACCATCCAATTCGGCGCCAAGCCCCTGTTCGAAAACGTCTCGGTCAAATTCGGCAATGGCAATCGCTATGGCCTGATCGGCGCCAACGGCTGCGGCAAATCGACCTTCATGAAAATCCTCGGCGGTGAACTCGCGCCGACCAATGGCAACATCTCGATCGACCCAGGCGAGCGTCTCGGCAAGCTGCGCCAGGACCAGTTCGCCTTTGAGGACTGCACAGTGTTGAACACCGTGATCATGGGGCACGAGCAGTTGTGGGAAGTGAAATCGGAACGCGAGCGCATCTACGCCATGGAACACATGAGCGAAGAAGACGGCATGCGCGTCGCCGAACTGGAAGTGCGTTTCGCCGAACTCGATGGCTACACCTGCGAATCGCGCGCTGGTGAGTTGCTGATGGGCGTCGGCATACCCATTGAACAGCATGAAGGCCCGATGAGTCAGGTCGCGCCAGGCTGGAAGTTGCGCGTGTTGTTGGCCCAGGCTTTGTTTGGCGAGCCACATATTCTGCTGCTCGACGAACCGACCAATAACCTCGACATCAACGCCATCCGCTGGTTGGAAGAGATCCTCAACACGCGCAGCTGCACGATGGTGATCGTGTCCCACGATCGTCACTTCCTCAACAGCGTGTGCACGCACATGGCCGATCTCGACTACGGCGAGCTGCGTGTGTATCCGGGCAACTACGACGACTACATGACGGCCTCGACCGCAGTGCGCGAGCGTATGCTCGCCAACAATGCCAAGAAGCAGACCCAGATCGAAGATCTGAAACAGTTCGTCAGTCGCTTCTCGGCCAACGCCTCGAAAGCACGCCAGGCCACCTCGCGCGCGCGCCAGATTGAGAAGATACAGCTCGAGGACGTCAAGCCTTCGAGCCGCGTCAATCCTTACATCCGCCTTGAGCAGAGCAAGAAGCTCCATCGCCTGGCGGTAGAAACCGAGAAACTGAGCAAGGGCTTTGACGGCGTAACGCTGTTCGACAAGCTCGACCTCGCAGTGGCGGCCGGTGAGCGCGTCGCGATCATCGGGCCTAACGGTATCGGTAAGACCACCCTACTGCATTGCCTGGCGGGCGATGTCACGCCGGACAAGGGCCAAGTGAAATGGGCCGAGAACGCCGAGGTCGGCTATGTGCGCCAGAACCGCGCGGCTGACTTCGAGAAAGACAGCAATCTGTTTGAATGGATGAGCCACTGGCGTCAGAAGGGCGACGATGACATGCGCGTGCGCGCGGTGCTCGGTCAGTTGCTGTTCTCCAAGGACGACAGCAATAAATCTGTACATGTGATCTCGGGCGGTGAAGAAGCACGCATGCTGTTTGGCAAGCTGGTGCTGGAAAAGCCCAATGTCTTACTGCTCGACGAACCGACCAATCACTTGGACATGGAATCCATCGAGTCGCTGAACCAGGCCTTGGACAATTATCCCGGCACGCTGATCTTCGTCAGCCATGATCGGGAATTCGTGTCTTCGCTGGCCACGCGCGTCATTGAGATGACCCATGAAGGCATCATCGACTTCAAGGGCACTTATGATGAATATCTGCAGTCGCGCGGTCTGGAGAAAGCGGCACCCCGTAGAGTGCCCGCCAAAGCCTAGTCCCTCAGGAATGTGTCGGAGCATGCGCCCCGACACAGGCCGCAACGCTAACGCTTAAGCCGCGTCTTCACGCACTTCAATCGGCTGCGGATTCAGTTCCTGCAGCGCCGGCAACACTTCCTTGGCAAAGAGCTTCATGCTCTTCTCCGCCATCTTCATCGGCATGCCACCGTACTTGAAGACGAACATGATTTCCTCGCAACCGAACTGCATGGCCAGATCCTTGGCGCGCTTGATGGTCTGCGTCGGCGTGCCCCACGGATGGGAGTCGACGAAACCACGCAGGAAAGGCGTCGGATCAGCAGCCAGTGCTTTCTGCATCGCGCCATAGGACTCATAACCCTTGATGTTGCCGAGGTGACTGCCGCGCAGCTCGTAGTGACGCAGCGCCGAATCGGCGTACTCCACCATGTATTGCTCGGCACCCGCTTGCGCTTCGGCCTCGGTCTCGGCCACATACGTCCACAACGCGAGCTTGGTTTTGGACGGCGCGAAGCCGGCCTTGGCATGCAGGCGTGCATACTTGCGCGCCGTTTCGAGCGAGAGCCCCAAGCTCGTGGTGGGAATCACCAACGGCCGCACACCGTGACGCGCGATGATCTCGACGGTCTCGTCGGTACCGCCGGCACACCATAGATTGGCGCTCAAATCGCGGTCCGGTTGCGGGCGCAGTTTGAGCCCTTTAATCTTGTAGTGCTTGCCGTCGAAATCGCACTTGCCGGTCGCGAGCAGCTTATTCAAGACCTGCAGCGATTCGTCGAAACGCTCGCGCGCCTCACCCTGATCGATGGAAAGGCCTGCGTATTCACGACGACCAAGACCCCGGCCGACGCCACAGATAATCTCGCGCTTGGGGCCTAAAAAAGTGTCGAGCATATTGATGTCTTCGGCGACGCGCACCGGGTTGTGCCACGGCAACACGGTGACCATGGTGCCAAGGTCGACACGCTTGGTGATACCCGCCACATAGGTCAGGTATTGCAGCGGGTTGGTGATCATCGTGTAAGGCGTGAAGTGATGCTCGATGGTCCACACTGCGTCGAAGCCGGTGTCATCGGCGATACGTGCGATATCCAGCTCTTCCAGGACGATCTCGCGATCGGATTGTTGCGGACGGGCCGCGACTTGCTCGCCGCGCTCTTCCGCTTCGTAACGATCCCAGTCCGAATAATTCTGATTAAAGATTGTGGCGCCTACGCGCATGGTCGGTTTCTCCCTTGGTTGAATGGCATGACGATGGTCGGCTTCACCGGATGCGAGCCCAGACCAGCACCGATACATCGACGTTCGCACAATCATGACCGCTTTGCTTGATTCGCCTCAAGCAGCAGGCCGTGCATCGCGCACGAAACGCGCACGCGGTGGAATTTCCAATCCTAAGGCGAAGCTTGTCTCCCCCCGAATAGGTGTAGGCCTGTCATCCTTACAGGCTGATGCGCTTGAAAGCCGGCTCGCGCTGTTCAAGAAAGGAGCGCACGCCTTCGCGGAAATCAGGCCGCGTGAGGCTTTCCTCCATGAGTCGGTTGGTCTCTTCCATGGCCGGCCCCAAGGTCAGCATAAGATGACGATAGACCTGCTGCTTGATGATCATGATCGAAGTCGGCGAGACAGTGCGTGCCAGTTCGACGATATATTGGCGCGCGCTTTCAAGTGCGGTGCCGGTTTCACAGAGACGATCAGCGAGACCGATCTTCTCAGCTTCTTCGCCATCGAAACGTCGCGCACTCCATAGGATATCGAGTGCACGCGAAGTACCGATCAGACGCGGCAGCAACCAGCTCACGCCATGCTCGGCCACCAGGCCACGGCCGGCGAAGGCGGTCGAGAATTTGGCCTGACGTTCGACGAAACGCATGTCGCTCAAGACTGCGAAGCAGAAGCCTAAACCCGCACACGGTCCGTTGATGGCGGCCAACACCGGTTTGCGCACCGCCAGCAGATAGGTGTAGGCAATGCTGAAGTCGGCGCCCATCGCGGCATCGCCCGGCGCGGCGGCGAGTGCCGAGTCTTCTTCGCCAGCGAGACTCGCGGCTGCCGAGATTTCGTCCAGCGCCGCCATGTCCATGCCGGCGCAGAAGCCGCGCCCGGCACCGGTCAGAATGATGCCGACCACACACGGATCGCGCACGGCGGCCGCCACCGCGTGGCGGATCTCGGCCAGCATGGTGCGCGTGAAAGCGTTCAGCCTCTCGGGCCGGTTCATGGTGATGATGGCGACCGGATCCTCGACCCGATAGAGAATGTCTCGATACTGCATGCTGCGCTCCCCTGCACTGCGTGTATGGCTGGGCCATGCTGGCGGGCCATACGATGAAAATGACGATGAATGATTTGGCTGACGGGCAGGATACCATCGCTCCGCCGGTCGCTTGCGAAGGCCTCGGCCCGCCTCGACAATACTGGCCTAGCCCCGGGAGTACGACGATGACCGCCAGCCAAGCACAGACCAGCACCGAACTCGATGTTAGCTATGATCTCAAGGACGGCATCGCCACCCTCACGCTGAATCGTCCGAGCCGCTACAACACCCTGACCGGCGACGTCATCGCCACGCTCAGCGCCCATCTCGCGGCGATCGCCGCGAGCAATGAAGTGCGCGTGGTGATCATTGCGTCTACCGGCAAAGCGTTTTCCACCGGGCACGATTTGAAAGAAATGAACGCCAACCGCGACGAGAGCTTTTATCGTCGCCTGCTGGCCGATTGCTCACGCATGATGCAGGCCATCGTCGCCTTACCTCAACCGGTCATCGCCCAGGTGCAGGGCATCGCCACCGCCGCCGGTTGTCAGCTGGTCGCGAGTTGCGATCTGGCGATCGCAGGCCGCAGCGCGCGCTTCGCCACCAATGGCATCGCTAACGGTCTCTATTGCGCGACGCCATCGGTGGCCTTGAGTCGTGTGGTGCACCGCAAGCACGCGCTGGAAATGCTACTGACTGGCGACTTCATCGACGCCGCCCGCGCCGCCGAGATTGGCCTCGTCAATCACGTCGTCGACGATGCCGATCTCGCCCAGACCACGCGCGACCTGGCTGGTCGCATCGCCGAGAAATCGCAATACGCGGTGCGTCTCGGCAAGGCCTCGTTCTACCGCCAGATCGACCAGGGATTGGACAGTGCCTATCGCGGCACCTCTCAAGAACTGGTGTGCAATCTGCTCGCGACCGACGGCATCGAAGGACTGAATGCCTTCATCGAGAAGCGCCCGCCGCAATGGCAGGACCGCTGAATCGACGTCACTGATTTCGACTGAGCGCACGCACATCGCGCGCGCATCGCATCATTTCGCACAAGGAACTCTCGGCATGAACGACGCCGTCCGCAATCCCTACGAGCAAGACCTCGATCAGGTCCCCGCCAACTATGTACCGCTCTCGCCGCTCAGCATGATCGCGCGCGCGGCGGCGGTCTATCCCAATCGGCTGGCGGTGGTGCACGGCACGCGCCGTTACAGCTGGCTGGAAACTTTCACGCGCTGCCGACGACTGGCCTCGGCGCTGTCCAAGCGCGGCATAGGCCGCGGCGATACCGTGGCGGTGATCGCGACCAATATTCCGGCTTTCTATGAAGGCTTGTTTGGTATTCCGGCGACCGGCGCAATCATCAATCCGATCAACATTCGTCTCGATGCCGAAGCCATCGCCTTCATTCTCGATCACGGCGAAGCCAAGCTCGTGTTGGTCGACACCGAGTTCGCCGCTGTCACGCGCGACGCGCTGGCGATGGCCAAGGTCAAACCGCTGGTCATCGACATCGCCGACGAAGACGCGCCTTGTCACGATCGCATCGGCGTCATGGAATACGAAGACTTCATCCAGGACGGCGATGCCGACTTCCCGTGGGTGTTACCGGACAACGAATGGCAGGCGATGGCGCTCTGCTATACCTCGGGCACGACCGGCAACCCCAAGGGCGTGGTCTATCACCATCGCGGTGCTTATCTCAATGCCATCAGCTGCGCGATGGCCTGGAACATGGTGCATCATCCGGTCTATCTGTGGACCTTGCCAATGTTCCATTGCTGCGGCTGGACCTTTCCGTGGACCATCGCCGCACTGGCCGGCACCAATATCTGTCTGCGCCACATTGCCGCCAAACCCATCTACGACGCCATTGCTGATCACAAGGTCACACATTTCTGCGGCGCGCCCATCGTTTTGAATTTCATCATTCACGCGCGCGCCGAGGACAAACGTCCACTGCCGTATACGGTCGAAGTGATGACCGCCGGCGCGGCGCCGCCGGCGGCAATACTGCGCTCCATGGAAGCCAATGGCTTTCACATCACCCACACCTATGGCCTGACCGAGGTCTATGGCCCGGCGGTGTTCAATGCGCCGCAGGACGACTGGGTGACACTCGACGAAGAAGCCTATGCCGAAAAACTGATCCGCCAAGGCGTGCGCTATCACGTGCTGGAAGATCTGGAAGTCATGGACCCGGAAACCATGCAGCCGGTGCCGCGCGATGGCGAGACACTGGGCGAAGTGATGTTCAAGGGCAATGTCGTGATGCGCGGCTATCTCAAGAACAAAAAGGCCACTGAAGAATCATTGGCCGGCGGTTATTTTCATTCCGGCGATCTGGCGGTGATGTATCCCGATGGTTACATCCAGATCAAGGATCGCTCTAAGGACATCATCATTTCCGGCGGCGAGAACATTTCGTCCATCGAAGTGGAAGAAGTGTTGTACAAGCATCCGGATATTCTCGAAGCGGCAGTGGTTGCGCGCCCCGATGAGAAATGGGGCGAGACGCCCTGCGCCTTCGTGACCCTGAAGCCGGGTGCGGGCGAAGTGAGCGCCCAGCAGATCATCGCCTACTGCCGCGAGAAGCTCGCGCACTTCAAGGCGCCGAAGACCATCGTGTTCTGCGATCTGCCAAAGACCGCGACCGGCAAGATTCAGAAGTTCAAGTTGAGGAAGGATGCGGAGGCGATGGGGAGTCGGTAAAGGCTCAGCGCCGAATCCGGGTTTACCTCCCCCCTCTGTGGGTCCGACTTCAGTCGGGCCCACAATGAAATGTGTAGATAGAAGGATGGATGTGCGATTGAATTCGCACATCCCAAGGCACTGCCTTCAAGCAAACAACCAGGGGGCTTCCGCCTTCTTCTTCGTCTCATAGGCCTTGATGTCATCGGCATACTTCAACGACAAGCCAATGTCATCGAGACCATGCAGTAGACGCTCTTTCAAATCCGCCTTGAAATCGAACTTGTATAGCGCGCCACTCGCCGTGGTCACTGTCTGCGCGACGAGGTCGACCTTAAGCTTGTAGCCCGGCGTTACCGCCACTTGCTGGAACAGCAGATCGACCACCGCGTCCGGCAAGGTCAGTGGCAGGAGACCATTCTTGCAGGCGTTACTAAAGAAGATGTCGGCATAGCTCGGCGCAATCAGCGCGCGAATGCCGAAATCATATAACGCCCACGGCGCATGTTCGCGCGATGAACCACACCCAAAGTTATCACGCGCCAGCAGGATCTCGGCGCCCTTGTAGCGCGCCTGATTCAGCGCGAAGTCTGTGTTCAAAGGCCGCTTGCTGTTGTCTTGATCCGGTTCGCCCTTGTCGAGATAACGCCATTCGTCAAACAGGTTCGGACCGAAGCCGGTGCGCTTGATCGACTTCAAGAACTGCTTGGGAATGATCGCGTCGGTGTCGACGTTGGGACGATCGATGGGCACGACCAGGCCGTGCAATTGCGTGAATGCCTGCATGATTCAAAACTCCCGCACGTCGACGAAGTGACCGGCGATAGCGGCCGCTGCGGCCATCGCCGGGCTGACCAGATGGGTGCGCCCATTGCGACCCTGACGACCTTCGAAATTACGATTCGAGGTGCTCGCGCAACGCTCGCCCGGCTCGAGTTGATCGGGATTCATACCCAGACACATCGAGCAACCCGGTTCGCGCCAATCGAAACCCGCGTCGCGAAAGATCTTGTCCAAACCTTCCGCTTCGGCCTGTTGCTTGATCAGGCCCGAGCCCGGCACCACCAGCGCGGCCTTGACCGAGGCCGCACGCTTACGCCCTTTCACCACCGCCGCCGCCGCGCGCAAGTCTTCGATGCGCGCATTGGTGCAGGAGCCAATGAAGATCTTGTCGACCGCAATGTCGGTGATGGGCGTGCCCGCTTTCAGATCCATGTACTTCAGCGCATTGCGCATGCCGATGCGACGCGTCTCATCGCTGGCCGCTTCCGGATCCGGCACCACGTCGCCGATGGCGACCACCATTTCCGGCGACGTGCCCCACGACACCTGCGGTTCGATTTCATCACCGTTAATAGTGATCTCGGTGTCGAACTTCGCATCGGCATCAGAATGCAGATCCTGCCATTGCGCCACGGCTCTCTCCCAATCTGCACCACTCGGCGCATAGGGACGACCGTTGACGTAGTCACGCGTGATGTCATCGAACGCGATGAGACCCGCACGACCGCCGGCCTCAATGGACATATTGCACACCGTCATGCGCCCTTCCATGCTCATCGCGCGTATCACCGGGCCGGCGTATTCCATGGTGTGGCCGGTGGCACCGGCGGTGCCGATCATGCCGATGATGTGCAGGATGAGATCCTTGGGCGTCACGCCACGCGAGAGCGCGCCGTTGACGGTGATGCGCATGTTACGGGCCTTGCTCAGCACCAGACATTGGGTGGCGAGCACATGCTCGACTTCCGAGGTACCAATGCCGAAGGCCCAGGTCGCCAGTGCGCCGTTGGTGGCGGTATGGGAATCGCCACAAACGATGGTCATGCCGGGCAAACTCCAACCCTGTTCGGGACCGGTGACGTGCACGATACCCTGACGGATGTCACCGATGTCGTGATGCAGGATGCCGTAGGTCTTGCAGTTCTTGGACAAGGTATCGAGCTGCAGACGCGCTATCGGGTCCTTGATATTCGTGACGTCCTCGGTCGGCACGTTGTGATCCGACACCGCCTTGGTCCCGGTCACGCGCCACAGCGGGCGGTTGGCCAGCTCCAGACCCTCGAAGGCCTGCGGCGTGGTGACCTCATGAGCGATGTGACGGTCGATGTAGACCAGCGCCGAGCCATCGTCGAACTCACGCACGAGATGGGACTGCCAGAGCTTGTCGTAGAGGGTTTTTCCAGCCATGTGAATGACGCTCGAGCTTGCGAAGGGCGGCTAGTCTACCATCGCCGCAGCAGGCTTGACCTCGCGCCACGAACAGACAGGAAGAGGCTGGGGACGAAGCTTGGGATGGCCGTCGCAACTCGGCTAAGATGCGAGGCCATCGCGCCTTGCCACGGCCCGGAGAACATGACCGATGCACGACAAGAAACGCTACATCGCGGGCCTGCTGCTGCTGGTCGCAAGCCACGCCTATGCCGACTTCAACGATGGCGTGGTGGCGCTGATGGCGGGCAAGTTCGAGACCGCACTAAAGGTCTTCGTGCCGCTCGCAGAGACCAATAATCACGCCTATGCCCAATACTTCCTGGCGCGCATGTACGAGCGCGGTGAGGGCGTGCCCCAGGACCGCAAAGCCGCAGCCAAGTGGTATCGCAAGGCCGCCGAGCAAGGGGTCAACGATGCCCAGTTCCACCTCGCCACGATGTACGAAAATGGCGACGGCGTGCCCAAGGATATGGAATACGCCTATGGCTGGTACAGCGTCGCGGCCCACCTCGGCAGCGCCAAGGCCGGGCCGGCCCTGGAGCACACTAAGAACCAGTTGCGCGGGGATGAGCTGGTCGAGGCCGACAAGCTGTCGCGGGAATTGATTACGAAATACGGCACGGTGCCGGAAAGTACATCGCGCGCGCAATGAGCGTGGCGGGACAGATGACAGATCGACTCAGACCCGCAGATTGACGTAGGAACCCTTGCTGCGGGAATCGGCGCCACCGCCCATGCGCGCGATGAGCGCGCCGAGCAGGCCGGCCGGTGAATTGCTCGACGCGCTGCGCTCACGCGCCGCCTCGTCTACCGGTCTGACGTAGACATTGGACCTGAGATTCGCGCGCTCATCGCGCGGCGCATCGGCGCTGAAGCGGCGATAGGAAGCCGACAACGCTCTGTCTGCCCTCGCCGTTGAACCTACCGCTCCGATAGCCATGGCTCGCTACTTATTCCTTGGCGCCGCGCTTGCGCGCACGGGTCTTGGGTGCATCGGCCGGTGGGTCGACCAATTGCATGAGTTTGTCGAGGTTGGCGAGCGAGTACATGTGTTGATAGATCAGATCGAGATAACCCTGGTCCATGAATTCCTTGAGCTGCTCGGGCTTAAGCTTCTGCAGGCGCTCGCGCGTCACACAGAAAAAGCCACTCAATGAGTAAGTGCCCCCAGAGTTTAGTGAAATATTCGCCTGGGTGGAATCCAGCAGGTCAGCCTTGACGAGGGCATCACAGAATCTGGTCGTGGCCTGGGTGGCAAGCAGGAAGTCCTGCAGAAATTTGACGCTGTTGGCGAGATAGGGGCTCTGCTCACCGCCCTCGGCCAGCAGACGCTCGCCCTCTTTGGCGGTGTTGAAGCCCGAATAGGTCTCGTCGATGCAGACCGTATATTGCTCGGGATTGGCATCGGTATTGGCCAGGATATAGGGATAACGGCGCAGGTAGGCCGGCACGTAGGTACCCTGCCAGGCGCCGTCGACGCCGATCAAGAGGTTCTGATCGGTGGCAATGCCGAGCAGCACCGTCGGCACCGCCACACCACTGCTGTCGCGCGCGAACACCACGGCATATTCGCGCGCTGCGATCGCGAATTCGCTGGCGGCGAGATAGATGGAATTGGTCCCTGCGGCGAAGGAATAGCCTTGGTCGGAGTCGATGTACCAGTCGGCGTGGCGCTCGCGATTGAGCGCCGTGACGTTGCGGTACAGGAGCGGGAGTAAGGGTTCGGCCATATCAATACCGGCGATGCAGGGTCGGAAGGATGACGTCGCCACTCCAGATTACAGCGCCCTCGGCGTCGAGTCTGACGAGCCCAGCGAGCTGGTTGACGGCGCTCGGCGCCAGGACTTCGTTCAACAGTTCGGTGTCGGGCAGTTCCTCGAGTTCGTCGAAATCATCAGCCGGCGCCGCGTCTTTTTTGGCGGGCGGCGCAGTGGGCTTGGTCGTCGGGCGCGCGGCGGGTGCGGGACTCTGCTCCAGAGTCTCGAAACCTTCGTCGACATCGGCGGGCGGCGGCTCGGGCGCGGCCTTGACCGGCGGCGTCGCAGGCGCCTCCTCCAGCGGCGCGAACAGGTCTTCGCTGCCCTCCTCCAGGGACGGCAGATCGGCGGCGGGCGCCGCCTTGCTGTCCTTGCCAGCCGCGGCGGCGGGCGGCTGTGCACCGGTGTCTGGCTTTTCCTCGGCCTCGATCACGTCCTGGAATTCGTCACCACCGACGTCGTTCTTTTTCTGCTTCTCGAGATAGGCGTGCAGCTGGGTCTGGTAGTCGCGATAGCTGGCGAGTTCTGCGCGGTACTGGCTGAGCAGCGCTTCGCCCTTGTCCTTTGGTGTCGCGCCACTCGCCATCGATTTCTCAATGGCGGCAATGCGCTGATCGAGACCGTCAATCAAGGTGGCCAATTGCTCCTCGGTGACACTGGGCGCACAACCCTCGGCGTCTTCGCACTGATCCAGCGACTTGGCGATACCGTCGCCCATCACCCCGAAGAGCGTGAGGTCTTCCTCGAACAGCGAGGAATCGACGAAGGCCACGGCTTGCAGAATGGTGAGAATGGCCGCCGGGTTGGGAAAGGACGCGCGGGTGTTCTGCAACAGATTGGCCGGTGCACCAAGCGCGGTCAGCGAACCGATAAGAGCGGTGGCGGTGACGTTGGTGGTCGACGCTTGCGCGCGTGACCGAACGTTGAAGTCGATGCGGGTCTTGGTGGCGCGCGCACCCTGCGCGACCAGCACTTCGCCACCCGCCAGATTCATGATCATGTTGGTCGAGTTCTGCACTTCATTGGTCGCGGCCAGCATCACGCGCCCACCGGTGAAGGTCACGGTATTGCCGCTGGTGGGTGCACTGATATTGCCGAGCTTCACACCACCGGGTAATCCATCATTGCCGGCCTGCACCTTGTCGCCCAGCGCCATCACGACGATGGTGCCATCACCCGGCGCGCCGGCGCCGACGGTGATGTTGTTGCCCTTGGAAAAATCCACCGTGCTGCCGATCAGCAGCAGATTGCCACCGGTCAAGAGCGATTCCGAGACCGTGATGTAGTCGGCCGGTGCGGACAACACCGTACCTTTCAGGACATCGCCACCGGGCGCCGCAGCGAATTGACCGCCGATGGCGAGCGTGCCCTTGAAGTTACCGAACTTGTCAGCGGCGATGTGACCGGGACCATCAACCAGGTCGATGAACATATCGGTGTTGGCGGTCGGCACGATGCTGAGCGTCACGCCGACATCGGCCAAAACCTGGTCGTTGAAATCAAAGATGTTGCTGGAGGACGCCAGCTTGACCGTGTTCTTGATGGTCAAGGGGCCATTGAAATGCAGATCCTGTGCGCTGACATCGACACCCAGTATCGTGGCGCCGTTGAAATTTAGATTGCGTCCGGTGACGGCACCCTGCAGCTCGGCGTTGGCACCGAAGCGCACATCACGCGCAGTGATGTTGCCGCGCAGCAGGGTATCGCCGTCGTAGCTTTGATCGGCGCCATTGGTCACGACGTTGTCGAAAGTTGCCTTGCCGCCCGCGACGTTCGATCCGAAGGCGCCATTGACCGTCACGTTGCCGCGCACGGTGATGTCACCACTGCCGGTCGCGGTCAAGGTCAGCGGCGCGTTGTTGTTGATGTCGCCGACCACACGCAGGCCGAGATTGCCGACGTCGACATTGCTCTGGGCGAAACTCAAGCTGCTGGCAGTGACCGTGCCAACGACAGACGCTGGCGCGCCCGGCACGCTCAACACGCCGTTGCCGCTGGTGGTCAGAGCGTCGACGCCGCTGAACGCCAATTGATCGCTGGCCGCGCCGGGCACACCGCGCAACACGCCGGCGCCATCGCTGCTCAAGATCCAGGTCGCATCGACCAGTGACTTCAATTCGTCCTTGGCGCCGGCGCCCATGTTGATAGTGTTGGTGGTACCGCTAGGCGCACCGGTCAAGGTCACGGCGTCGTTGCCGCTGCCGAGAGTCAAGGTTTCGACACCGGAGAAATCACCGGCGAAGGTGCTGCTGGTGGCGTTCATGCCCGCGTTCGTAGCACTGCTGATGCGCGCCGTGATGGCGGAGGTATAGGCACTCACGTCGACCAGGTCATTGCCCGCACCGAGATTCAAGCTACCAGCCACGCGCGCGCCGGCGCCAAAGGTCACGGTGTCATTACCGCCATTGGTGAGGATATTGCCGGCCCAGGTCGTGCCGGCCTGCAGCGTGACCGCGTCGCCGCCGGTTTCGCTGAAGCCAGTGGTCAGGCTCAAGCCGGCGTCACCGATGTGATTGATATTGATGGCGGAAGTAGTGGCCGCACCGCTGCTGCCGGTGATAGTCACCGTCAGCGCGTTCGCGCCGGTCACGGTGAATTGATCGGCGCCACTGCTGCCCAGCATGAAGTTGTGGGTGCTGGCGGTGCCGGCGACGAAATCGCCGCCGTCGATACCAACGAACAACTGCGGCGTGATATTGGACGACCCTTCTTCCTTGAAGATGAAGATGTCGCGCTTGTTGCCGCCACGGATGCTGAAGTTCTCAAAGGTGGTAGTGGCGGTAGCAAAGGTATTGCCGTAACGGCCGCGACCGTTGCCGGTGATAATCCACACGGTGTCGATGTCGGCACCCTGCAATTGCGTGCCATTACCGATCACCCCATCGACGTCGAAATAAGTACCGCTGATCAGCGGCAGATCGGGCGGGCTGCTGATGGTGGCATCACGCACCGTGCCGGCCTGGCCACTGCCGGAGTCGTTGTCGGTCACGGCATTGACCAACACCAGATCCGAACCACTGTAGTCAAGCGTGTCGACACCGGTGCCGAGATTGATGCTGCCTATCAGGCGTGAAAATTCGCCAGAACTGGGGTTGGTTGGCGGTGAAGTCTCATGTGCGCCAAACAACACCGTGTCATTGCCATTCTCACCGAGAATGTTGGCGGTCAAGGTGGTATTGCTGCCGCCGTTAGCGATGATGATGAACACATCATTGCCCGCGCCGCCGGCCAATTGGCCGAAACTGAGTGCGCCGCCGGTCGCAGCGGTGAAGGTATCAACCGCGCTGCCACCCTGTAGATTTTCAAAGTCCGTGAAGGTGAATTCTGGCGTGCCGTCCGGCGCGCCGTTAGGCGTGTCGTCGATCGTGCCCGCGCCGCTGCCGGTCAGATCCCACGCACTCTGCTGGTTGCGGCCCACCAATTTGTCGTTGGTGGCGGCGCTACCGATGAAGGATTCAAAGCCACTGAAATTCGCGAAGGTCGAGCTGCCATCGGCGGCGCTGCCGCTCTGCAGATTGACGGTGACCGCAGTGCCGCGCGTCTGATAAGTGAAGGTATCAAGGCCAGCGCCACCATCGACATTGCCGCTCACCGATCCCGCCACGGCGATGGTCACGCTATCGGCGCCACTGCCACCTTGCAGTTGTTCAAAGCCGGAAAAGTCGAACTCAACTGAACTCGGTGCGCCGACCGAGGTGTCATCAATGGTGCCGGCATTGGCGCCGGTCACGGTCCAGTTGCTGTCGTTATCAGTGCCGATCAGCCTGTCACCGCTGCCACTGCCGCCGACCAAGGTTTCGATGTTGGCGAAGTTGCCAATGTCGGTTGCGGTGAGATTGGCGAGATCGATCGTGACGGCGGTGGCGCGCGTCCCATAGCTGAGAGTGTCGTGACCACCGAGGCCGTCGATGGTGCCGCTCAAACTGCCACCGGTAGCGAGATTAAAGGTGTTGGCGCCGGCATTGCCTGTCAGGTTTTCGATGCCCGACCAGGTGCCACTCAAACCAGATGCCGTGCCACTGTTGGCGCCAGTCACGGTGTAAGTGTTGTTGCCGGCGAGCGTATCGTTGCCAGCACCACCGATGACCGTCTCGACGGCGGTGAAACTATCGACCACCAGACCATTGCCTATGCTGCCGGCATTGAGCGCGGTGGAGATGAAATCGAGATCGACGCCAAGGCCGCTGGCATCGATGCGATCGCCACTCGACGCACCACCGACAATGGTGAAACCGCCGGGCGCGGTCGCGCTGACGATTTCATCGATGTTGAAATTCGAGGCCGTGCCGCTCTGACCAAAGCTGGCATCGAGGCTACTGACGGTGAGCGTGTTGCTGGTGAAATTCAGATCGCGCGCGGCGACCAGCGTGAAGTTGTCGGTCGCGACGTCGGTATAGGGGCCGGCCAGGGTCAGCGCAGCGCTAGCACCGGTAGTACGAATATCGACGCTGTCGGCGCCTGCGCCGGTGTCAAGATTCTCGACTGTCAACGAGACCGCCGAGGTGACGAACACATCGCCGCCGGAAGTCGCCTCCAACGCACTGCCACCAGTCAAGGCCACTCCCAGCGCGTTGACGCGGCTCACACCAAGGGTGCTGCCAGCGTCAAGTATCAGGTTGGCACCACCACTCTTGGCCAGCACCGCACCGGCGGTGTCGCGTATCGCGCCGCTGCCGGCGGTGATGGTCTGTGCACCCGCACCATTGAAGGTGCTGGTGCCGGCGCCCTGGAAGATCACATTGCGCGCGGCACTCAAGTCGCTGTTGGTGGTGATGTTGTCGGCGATGATCAAATCGTCGCCCGCGCTCTGCACATCGATGTCGCCAGTGGCGGTGATGGCCGTGCTGCCGGCAAGGATGAGATTGCCGGCCGCGCCGGCGGTCTTGGTCAAGCCGACGGTCGACAGCGTGCCGCCCTGCGCGTCCAGAGTCTGCGCCACCGCGCCATCCAGCGTGCCGACGCCAGCGAGAGTGATATTGCCGCTGGCGGTCAAATCACCGGCCAGCTCGAAGGCGTTGTTGATCGAGAGGTTGCCGTCGTTGACCGCGACATCACCGCTGATGTGGATGAACGTCGGGCTGACCAAGGTGAGGTTGCCGTTCGACGCCTTGCTCAAGGAATCGATGGTCAAGCTGCCGCTGCCATCGGTGCCGGCACGCAAGGTTTGATTGGCGCTACCGCTGGCGGCCACCACCACAGTGATGCCGGACAAGTCGAGATCATCGGCCGCCGCCAATGAACCCAAGCCGAGGTCGAGCGTGCCACTGCCGCCACCGAGTGAGCCGATGGTGGCGTTCTGATCGTTGATGTCAAACGTTGCACCGACCGCGATCGTGATCGCACCGGCATTGCCGACGCCGCCGGCCGCACCGAGCTTGAGTACACCGGCATTGATCTGCGTGTCGCCGGCATAGCTGTTGTTGCCGGACAGCACCAGGGTATCGGGTCCGATCTTGCTCAGAGTATTGCCGGCGCCACCGCTGATAGTGCCGCTTATCGTGAAATCGATATTGCCTGCCGCGCCGTCGTCGACGTTGATAGTGGCGGCCGTGGCGAGATTCACCGCGCCGCTCAAGGTGCCTGTATTGCTCGCTTTCAAAGCGCCGCTGCCACCATCGCCATTGCCGTTCAGGCTGAGATCCTCGTTGGAGGTGCCGGTGAAGGCGACTTCCAAAGTACCGCCATTGACGGTCGTGCTGCCGGTCGCGCTGCCGAGACTCGCGGTCGACGCGGCGCGCAGCGTGCCGCCCGAGATCAGTGTTACGCCGTTATAACTGCCGGTGCCGACGGTCAGCGTTTGGGTGCCGCTGCCTGACTTGCTCAGCGACAAAGTATCGCCACCGACTTCAGTGATATCACCTGCGTAGCTGCCGCCACCGCCGGAAATATCCAAGCTCGCGGTATCGGCGACCGCCGCCGAATTGTTGGTCACTACACTGCCCGCCACGCCATCGAGCTTGCTGACAGTCTGATCGAAACCAGCGAGGTTGAAGATCGCCCCCGATGCCGTGAGGTTGAGGCCGCTGCTGTTGGCGAGCACATCGGCGACACCCGCTTTCAGCGTGCCCTGGGCGACATTGGTCGCACCGCTATAGGTATTGGCGCCATTGCTCAGCACCAAGGTGCCGGCACCGCTCTTGGTCAGACTGCGCGCGCCACCGCTCTCGCCGATGGCGGTGTTGATGGTCAAGGTGCCGGCGCCACCGAGGGTCGCATTGTCGATCAGCGTCACGCTCACGCTGTTCGCTAGCGAAGATGTACCGGTGGCGGTCAGCGCGCCGACGCCACCGTTACCGCTGCCGCTCAAATTGACGCTCTCGCTACTCGCCAGCGCGAGACCGTTGAGATCGAGTGTACCGCCGTTGGCGGTGGTCTGGCCGGCGGTGGTGCCAAGACTGGCAGCGGTACTGATGCTGAGCGTGCCGCCGCTGATGCTGGTGGCGCCGGCGTAGGTACCACTCACCACCGACAGACTTTGCGCACCGCTGCCAGACTTGGTCAGCGACAAATCGTCGAGAGCGTTCTGCGTGATGTTGCCAGCGTAGCTACCGCCACCACCGCTGATGGTCAGCGTCGCGGCGCTGCCGCCGCCACCTGCGTCATTGGTCACCACGCTGCCAGCCACGCCGTCGAGTTTGGTGAGAGCCTGGTTGAAGCCCGCCAAATTCAAACGCGCGCCCGACGCAACACTCACACCTGAACTGTTATCGAGCACGTTGCCCGCGCCTGCCGCAAGCGTGCCCTGGGCGATCGTGGTGCCACCGGCATAGCTGTTGTTGCCGCTCAGTACCAGCGTACCTGCGCCGACCTTGCTGAGATTGCCGCTACCGCCGATCACCGCGTTGATGGTCAAGGTGGCGGTCGTACCGATAGCGCCCGTGCCCGTCAAGACGATGGCATTGCCGGCCGCCACCGCGTTGCTGCCGATCAAGGCACCGGCGCCGCCCGCGCCGCTGCCGGTCAGATTGATGGTCTCACTGCTGGCCAGCGCGAGGCCGCCGAGATCGAGCGTGCCGGTGCTGGCGGTGGTCTGGCCGCTGGCGTTGCCGAGACTGGCGGCGGTGTTGATCAACAGTGTGCCGCCACTGACCGTGGTGGCGCCGTCATAGCTGCCGGTCGCGACGGCGAGAGTCTGGGTGCCCGATCCGGATTTGGTGAGCGACAAGGTGTCGCTGCCGTTCTCGGTGATGTCGCCGGAGAAACTGCCGCCGCCGCCGGTGATGGTCAAGGTCGCCACATCAGCGATGTTGCCGGCGTTATTGGTCACCACCGTGCCGGCCGCACCGTCGAGTTTGCCGAGCAGTTGGTCGAAGCCGGCCAGATTGAAGGTCGCGCCCGCGCCGTTCAGGATCAGACCCGAGGTCGCACCGAGTACATTGTTCGCGCCGGCCTGCAGGGTGCCACCATTGACGGTCGTCGCGCCGCTATAGGTGTTGCCGCTGCCCGACAGGATCTGGGTACCGGTGCCGGCCTTGGTGAAGGACAAGGTGTCGGTGACGGTCTGAGTGATATTGCCGGCATAGTTGCCGCCATTGCCGGTGATGGTGAAGGTCGCGACGTCACCGACATTGCCGGCGTTGTTGGTGACGATGGCGCCCGCCACACCCGTCACGGCGACGATGGACTGATCGAAACCGGCGAGATTGAAGGTCGCGCCTGATGTCGTGAGATTGAGTCCCGCGCTATTGGTCAGGATGTTGGCGGCGCCGGCGGCGAGCGTGCCACCCGACACCGTCGTCACACCGGTATAGCTATTGGTGCTAGCGAGCACCTGCGTGCCGGTGCCGGACTTGGTCAAGGACAAGACGTCGTCGGCCGATTCGGTGATATCACCCGCGAACGAACCGCCGCCGGCGGCGATGGTGAGCGTGGCGGCGGCATTGCTGGTACCGACCGCATCGTCATTGGTGACGGTGCCGGTGCCCGACAGCGAAGCGATGGTCTGGTTAAAACCGTGCAGATTAAAAGTCGTACCGGCGGCGAGGGTCAGATTGGTCGAGGCCGCGAGTGCGTTGGCGAGACCGATGGCGAGTACACCCTGGCTCAAGTCCAAGCCACCAAGCGTGGTGGCAACGCCGAGCTGCAGGGTGCCGGGACCGGACTTGGTCAAGGTGCCGGCGCCCGAGATGCCGACCGTGGTAACCGCGAGCGTGCCGGCGGCCTGGGAAATATTGGCGGTGCCTGCGCTCGTCATGACCATACCGCCGGTGACGGTCGTGGTGCCTACTGTCGAGTGCAGCAAGGTCGGGTTGTTGCCGCCACTGAAGGTGATGGCGTCAGCGATGGTGGTGCCGCCGGGTGTGGCGAGTTCAAGGGTCGCGCCGGCGTTGGCGGCATTGTTGATGACGATGCCGCCACTGCTGCTGCCGAGACTGGCGGCGGTGGTGACTTTGAGCGTGCCGCCGGTGACCGTGGTCGCGCCATCGTAGGTGCCCGTGCCGACCGACAACACCTGCGTACCGCTAGTCGATTTGGTGACAGACAAAGTATCGGTGCCGTTCTCGGTGATGTTACCGGCATAGCTGCCGCCGCCGCCGGTAATGGTCAGGGTCGCGACGTCGCCCGTGCTGCCGACATCGTTGGTCAACACTGCGCCCGCCACGCCGTCGAGCTTCACTATCGATTGGTCGAAGCCGGCGAGATTGAAAATCGCGCCCGCATTGCTGATGTTGAGTCCCGCGCTCTGCGCGAGCAGATTTGCGACGCCGGCTTTCAACACGCCGCCGCTGATGGTGGTGACGCCCGTAAAGGTATTACCACCGCCGGACAAGATCTGCGTGCCGGTGCCGGACTTGGTCAGCGAGAAAGTATCCCCACCGACCTCCGTCAAGTTGCCGGCGAAACTGCCACCGCCGCCGGTGATATTGAGCGTCGCGCTGTCGGCCACCGCCACTGAGTTGTTGGTGACCGTGGTGCCCGCCACGCCATCGAGTTTGGCGATGGCCTGATCGAAACCGGCGAGATTCAAACTCGCGCCAGCAGTGCTCAAGTTCACACCCGCACTATTGTCGAGGACATCGGCCGCACCGGCCACCAAAGCGCCCTGAGCGATGATGGTCGCACCGCTATAGCTATTGGCGGCATTGGCCAGCACCAGGCTGCTGGTACCGGCCTTGGTGAGACTGCGTGCGCCGCCGCTTTCGCCGATGGCGGCATTCATGGTCAAGGTGCCCGCGCCACCGATGGTGGCATCGCCGCTCAAGTTCACGGTATTGGTCGCCGCCAGCGAGACTGTGCCGGTGCTGGTCAAGGCGCCGACACCGCCGTTACCGGTGCCGCTCAAATTCAAGGTCTCGGTCGAAGCCAAGGCCACGCCGTTCAAATTCAAAGTGCCACCGTTAGCGGTAGTCTGTCCGGTGGCGGTGCCGAGGCTCGCGCCGGTGCTGATCGATAAGGTGCCACCGCTGATGGTGGTCGCGCCGCCGTAGGTACCGTTCACCACGGCCAGACTCTGGGTGCCCGTGACCGACTTGGTGAACGACAAGGTATCGCTGCCGTTCTCGGTGATATCACCGGCGTAAGCGCCGCCGCCAGCGGTGATGGTCAGGGTCGCGACATCGCCAGTATTGCCAACGTCATTGCTCACCACCGCGCCCGCCACGCCATCGAGTTTAGCGATGGACTGATCGAAGCCGGCCAGATTGAGCGTCGCGCCGCTGACCGACAGATTGACGCCCGTGCTGTTGTCCAGCACGTTGGTCGCGCCGGCGGCGAGCGTGCCTTCGTTCACCGTGGTCGAACCGCTATAGCTATTGTTGCCGATCAAAGTGACGAGACCGGCACCGGCCTTGGTCAAGGAGCGCACACCGCTTTCGCCGATAGCCGCGTTGATGGTGAACACGCCCACGCTGGAGATAGTGGCATCAGCGGTCAAGGTGATGGTGTTGCTCGCGGCGATCGATGACACACCGGTGCCGAGCAACGCGCTGCTGTTGCCGAGGCTGATGGCCTCGCTGCTGGCGAGATTGAGACTGCTGAGATTAAGCGTGCCGCCATTGACGAGCGTGCCGCCGACGGCGGTGCCGAGACTCGCGGCGGTGGTGATAGTGAGCTCGCCGCCGGTGACGCTGGTAACGCCATCATAGCTGCCGGTGCCGACCGACAAGGTCAACACGCCACCAGTGGATTTGGTCAGCGACAAGGTGTCGGTGCCGTTCTCGGTGATATCACCGGCGTAGGTGCCACCACCGGTAACGGTGAGCGTGGCGCTATTGGCGGTGTTGCCGGCGTCATTGGTGACGACGCTGCCCGCCACGCCGTCAAGTGCATCGACGGTCTGATCGAAACCGGCCAGATTGAAAGTCGCGCCGGCGGCCGTGAGGTTGAGATCGCCTGGACCAAGTACATTGTTCGCACCGGCCTGCAAAGTACCGCCACTGACGATGGTGTTACCGGTGTAGGTACTGCCGCCACCGGACAAAATCTGCGTGCCGGTGCCGGACTTGGTGAGCGTCAAGATATCGCTGCCGTTCTGCGTCAGGTTACCCGCGAAGCTGCCGCCGCCAGCGGTGATGGTCAAGGTCGCGACATCGGCACTGGCGCCAGCATCGTTGATGACGACCGTGCCGGTCACGCCATCGAGTTTCTTCAAGCTTTGATCAAAACCCGCGAGATTGAATCGCGCACCCGACACCGAGAGATTGAGTCCACTGCTGTTATCGAGCACATCGGCCGCGCCCGCTGCGAGCGTGCCGGCGCTGACCGTCGTCGCGCCGGTGTAGGTGTTGTTGCCCGCCAGGATCAGACTGCCCGCGCCGATCTTGGTGAGCGCGCGCGGACTACCGCTTTCGCTGATCACCGCGCCTATCGTCAGCGTGCCCGCGCCGCCGATCGACGTATCGCCATCCAGCACCACGCTATTGCCGCTGTCGATCGAGGCCGTGCCGGTTTCGCTCAATGCGCCGATGCCCGCGTTGCCAGTGCCGCCCAAATGAATGGTCTCGCTGCCGCTCAAGGAAACGCCATTCAATTCCAAGGTGCCGCCATTGGCGGTGGTCGCACCAGTATTCGAACCGAGACTCGCGGCGGTGATGATGCTGAGGGTGCCGCCGATGATGGTGGTAGTGCCGTCGTAGCTACCCGTCGCCACCGACAGACTCTGAGTGCCGGTGCCCGACTTGAGCAGTGACAGGGTATCGCTGCCGTTCTCGGTGATGTCACCGGCATAGCTGCCGCCGCCGCCGGTGATGGTGAGCGTGGCCGTATCGGCGCTCGCGCCCGCGTCATTGGTGACCACCGCACCCGCCGCGCCATCGAGTTTGGCAATCGATTGATCGAAGCCCGCCAGATTGAATACGCCGCTCGCACCCATGTCGAGACCCGTGCCATTGGTCAGCACGTTCGCGATGCCCGCTTGCAAGCGACCAGCGCTGACATGGGTCAGGCCGTTGTAGTTCTGCGCGGCGGTCATGACCAAGCTACCGGCACCGATCTTGGTCAAGGACAAACTGGCCGCGCCATCGCTGAGTGCACCGACCTCCAACACGCCGCCGGCGTTCGCCACGTCGATCGTGGTGTCGTCGGTGGCACCGACGTTGGTCAAGGTTATAGTCCCCGACAAGGTCAGGGTATTGGCAGTCGAATGTCGCAGCGCGGCCGAGCCACCGCCATTGCCTTCGATGCTGAGGTTTTCAGCGATGGTGGCGTCCGCACCCAAGGCAAATTCGAGCTGTGCGTCGTTGGCCACCGTGGTGCCGCCCAGCGCGTCGCCGAGACCGCCCGCATCGGTGACCTTGAGCAGGCCGGCGTTGACCGTAATGGTGCCCGCCGCGCCGATGAAGTCGGCGGAATTGTCTGCCGCCAGGACCAGGGTGCCGCTGCCGGTCTTGGTCAGCGCGCGCGTGCCGCCGTTATCGATCGTGGTCAAGAGCGTGAGTGTGCCGCTGCCACCGATGGTGGCATTGCCGCTCATGGTCAACACATTACTGGCACCAATCGAGGACGTACCGGTCGCGGTCAGGGCACCGACATTGCTGATACCACTGCCCTTGATATCGATGGCTTCGGTGCTGGCCAGCACCAGGTTGTTCAAGTTCAAGGTGCCGGTAGCGGACACCACCGTGTCATCGGTCGCGTCACCGAGGCTGTTGGCAGTGGTGATGGTGAGCGTGCCGTCATTGACGGTCAGCAAACCTGCGTAGGTGGTTGCGCCGATACTGAAAGTCTGCGACCCGCTGCCGGTCTTCACGATCGAGATATCGTCGGCGGTGTTATCGAAGACGGTGCCACTGAAAGTCTGAGCATTGCCGCCATTGATGGTCAGCGTGACAGGGTTGGCGCCGGGGTCGTCATTGCTGACCACACCGCTGCCCGCCAGACCGGTCACAGTCTGATTGGTAGTCTCCATCTCGAAGCGCGCGGTCGCGCCGCTGATATTCAAGATGCTATTAGCGAATACGTTGTCGACGCCGGCGACGATGCTGCCGGCACTCAAGGTGGTGGTACCGGAATAAGTGCTGGAGTTGTTCAGAGTCAGCAGGCCGCTGCCGAGTTTGTCGAAGCCGAAAGTCGCGCCGCTGATCACACCATTCAGTATCAACTCGGTGCCCGGCACGTCGATGTGGCTGTTGGCGGTCAGCGCGATATTGCCGTCGAAACTGGCAGAACCCGTACCGCGCAAGGTGCCGCCGGCCAAGGTCAAGGCTTCGGCGCCGACACTGACGTTGTCGAGATCGAGCGTGCCCGTGCCACTGACGGTGGTGCCGCCATTGGTGGTACCGAGACCATCGGCATTGGTGACATGCAATACACCGGCGCTGACGGAAGTCGCACCGATATAGCCATTGGCCTCGCTGAGCGTCAGCGTGCCGTCGCCAATCTTGCTCAAGGCAGTTGAACCGACGATCAATTTACCTGCCACCTGGGTGGCGGTGCCGGCGCGGATATCGGCGCTGAAGGTCGCGCCACCCGTGGTGATCTCACCGAAAGAGCCACCCGTACCGGAGATCAGCGTGACGGACCCGGTAGTCGCGCCGCCGATATTGGTTTTCACGCCACCGGCAGTCAGCGTGCCGGACGCGGCGCTGAAGGTCACCGCGCCGCCCTTGGTCTCGATGATGTCGTTCTGATCGGCGAACACCACGTTGCCGCCGGTCGAGCGTAGGGTCAGGCTGCCGGTGGTGAGATCGAGATGAACCGCGTTGTTGGTGGTGACTGCGCTGGACGAGGCGCCCGTCACATCATTGACCGTGAGCAGGCCCGTCGCTTCGAGAATGATGTTGGTGGTGACAGCGAGGCTGTCGACCTTGCCCCAGCTTATGGTGTTGGGCGCGGCGTCGGCTTCGCCCGCAGCCAGATTCGCGTCGACATTGGAGATAGTGCCGTCCAGAGAACCGCCGTTATTGGCGTCGATGATGGTGAGGGTCGACGGATCGAGCAACAGTGTGCCGGGCGCACCGCGCGCTGCACTGGTATCGACCTCACCGGCGAAAGTCAGATCCTGTTTGCCCGACACTTCCACCATCCCACCATCGCCACCGCGCTTGCCGCCCTGCGCGGAAATCTTGCCATGAAAGCGCGTGCTGTCGTCGGACCAGACCACGACCTTGCCGCCGTCGCCGGTGCCGGTGGCGTCGGCCTTGAGAGTGGCCGCGCTGCCGACGAAGACTTGTTTAGCGTTGGTGATACTCGAATTCGCACCGTGCAGGTCGCCGCCGAGCAGCGCTTCGCCACCGCCCTTGTGACCGGAGACATTTAGCGCGGCATCGAAATTGAAAGCGAGCTGTTCGGCTGTCGCCTTGACGCGACCGCCGGTGGCGCGCGTGCTGGTCGCCGAGACCTGACTGCCTTGATTGAAGTCCAGCTTGGTGCGGGCTGCGACATCAATGCTGCCGCCATCACCGCCGCGCGCGTCGGCGGCGAGCGTGCCGCGATTTTCGATTTCATTGCCACGGATGGCGATCTGCCCACCCTTGTCCGTGGCGGTTGCGGCCGAGGCGTCGATGGTGCCGGTGTTCAACACCGACGCGCCGGATCCTGTACCGACCAGCAGAATCTTGCCGCCGCTCTTCTCGATGCGGCCAGCCTTGAGCACGCCGGCATTGTTGATGGCCTTGTCGAACACGCCGGCCGCTGCGCTCGCCGTGATCAGAATCTGGCCACCGTCGGCATTGATCTGACCACTGTTGGCGACCTGGTCTGCAAGCTTGGCGGCGTTGTCGATGACCGCCTTGTCGACTTTGAAACGCAACAGCCCATCGCCATCGAAATCGACCGTGGCCTGTTCACCCGCCAGCAGATTGACGCGGCCGGCGGTGGCCATGATTACGCCTTCGTTGGCGACGGATTTGCCGATCAGCGCGACATCGCCGCCCTTATCGGCTGTGATGCTGCCCTGATTGACGACGCGACCATCACCGCCGTCCTGCGCGCTCAGCTGGTAGCGACCACTCATGAACTCATCGATGCCGACGTGCATCGCGCCCGCAATCAAGCCGCCGACGTTCACTTCCGCGCCGGGCCGGAAGAACACGCCATTGGGATTCATCAACACGACTTGGCCATTGGCCTTGATCTGGCCAAATATCTCGCTCGGCTTCTGATCGAAAATGCGGTTTAGCGCGCTGGACTTCGCGTTAGGTTGCTGGAAACGCACCTGCTCGCCCTTGGCAACATCGAAGCTCTGCCAGTCGATGGCGGTGCGCTGGCTGTGCTGGCTGATGGTGGTGACACGGTGGGCGGCGTCCTGACTGATGTTGGCGCGGCCGGCACGCACCTGACCGCCGACCGGCGCAGCGGCGAGCGGCGCGCTGGCAAAGGTCGCGACGAGTCCGGGCAGAAGCGCGAGCTGCACTGAACGGGCGAGCCGCGTGAGACGGAATGGCGACCGTGCCGCAGCGCCGTCGGCGATGTGATTACGCATATTCATGCGGTCGCTCCTTCCTCGGCATTCGAGATCGATCGAATGTCCGTGGCCCATGATGGTGTGCGGGCCGTGTTGTAGTGTGATTCAAGCGCCGCACATCGGCGGGCGGCTGAGAAACTGCCGCGCTTAACATAGTGCGCGCCCCAGCTACGCGAAACCGTTACATATTCCCGCATACCCGCCGACGGCGGTGTGCAGGCCTTGCGCACCTTACCGTCACGTCCTCCGGTCTGACGCCGCACACCCGTTCCTCGCTCAGAAGAACAGGTTGAAATCCAGCCAGTATTTCGGTCCCCAGCCGCCTTGCGGACGCGGGCTGCTGCCGACCGGTGCGGCCATGGTGAGCTTGGTGGAAAACCGCTTGGGATTATTGAACGACAGTGCGACACCGACGGAATTGAAATTCCCAGATTTGCGTTCGGTGGGCGTGAGCGCGCTGTTCAGATAGCCCGAAGCGACATCGTAAAACATAGAAAACTGCACCAGCTCGCCCCAGGTGCGATTGCCGAAAGCCGGCACGTCGGAGATAAACGGGGCGTTGATGATCCACTCCACCGAACCGAAAATAGCGCGATCGAACAATTTCTCGGTTGGACGATAGCCGCGCACGTTGTCCGGACCGCCGACGTCGTATTGCTCGAGCGGTACCAGCAGATCGGGCGACCACATCACCTCGGTGGTGAACAGCAGGTTGTGATTCTTGAGTTTGTCCCACAGCGGCGTCAGTGCCTGGAAGCGCGACAGTCGCAGCATGACCTTGTTGAAATCGCCTTCGGCGAACTTGCCGTTGCCGCCTTGGCGGGTCGGCGGTACGAAGGCTGGGTTCTTGCCCATCGCGCCGAACAGATCATTAAAACCGTGGGAGATCTCGAGACTGCCGGTATTCAGTCCGCCAAAGCGCGCATCGACCGAATCGAAATTGAATTCACCCGAAGCGACCGCCAAGCTGTCGATGTTCTGCTTGCGGCCATCGGCCTTGGTGCCGCTGCGTTTCTTGGCAAAGCGCGCGGTGGCGCTGAAATTCATTAGGCGGCTGCGGATGAAACTCTTGGTCAACGAGACGTTGTAGTTGCGAATGTCGCTGTGGATTTTGGCGTCGCGAAACTGACCGCCGACGTCGAATTGATTGCGGTCCGCGCCGAAGCCGAGCTGGGTGTCATATAGCAGCGGGATCGGGATCTGATAATCGAGCGCATAGAACCAGGTGTTGGCCGGCGCCACGGTGCGCTGGATGGTGGTGGTGAATTTGTCGCCCTGACCGAGCGGATCGTTGACCGTCACGCGGCCGAGCTCACGATTGAGGCCGGTCTCGCGGATGCCATGGTTGTCCCAACGCAAGGCCGCCTCGACACGCTTCTCGTCCTGCACCTTCAACATCATGTCAGCGCTACCGACGCGGGTGCCGGGCTGGAACACACCGAAAGACGACAAGCCCGGGTTGTCCGACACGGTGAGCAGCGCGGTCTCAATCGATTCCTTGGTCACCGGCTCGCCAACGAGCTTGCCGAATGGTCGCGTTAGCACGGCGGGCTTGTACATCTTGTTGCCCTCGGTCACGACTTTGCCGAGCACGCCTTCCATGACCTGAATCTTGACCTCGCTACTTTCCACCGACTGCACCGGCACAAAGGCTTGCGCCAGGATCAGGCCATGGTCGCGGTAGTACTTAGTGACGGTGTCGGCTACTTCCTGCAGGCGACCGACGGTGAAACCGTCCGGCCGCTCAGCGAGTTTGGCGTCGATCAGGGCCTGCACCTCAGCGACCGCGATGTTGTGCTTGGGCCGGTCGATGACGCCTTCGAGCACGAAGCGCTTGACCTCGACCTTGTCGCCATCGTCGATTTCCAAAGGCCTGTCGGCCAGTGCCGGCACCGAGAAGGTCTCGGGCGGCGGTGCCTTGGGCGGCTCGCGCGGCTTCTCGCCGGGTCGGATCGCGCCGGGCTTGGCCGCGTCGGGGAGATCGACGGCGGCCGCTAACGAGCTTTCATTGACGGCCATGGCGGCGGCCAACTCGGGGCGCGCCGGGCCGGGCCGCGCGCTCGGCACTGCGGCAGAAGACGCAGGAGAAAGTTCTTGTGTAGCCACCACTTGCGGACCAGCCACCGACATATCGAAGGCTGGACGGATGGCTCCGGGACGGGCCGTGGCGAGATTGTCATCTGGTTCGACGACGGCGGCAAACGACAGGCTCGCACGCGCCACGATGCCTGCCATGCAAAGTGCATGCAGGCAGCGCAACGCTGGCCCTCGCCTAGAGTCGCCCACTATATGCATAAGACCATTCAATAAGCCCGCTAACGCACTGAATAACTGGGCCTACTTCGGCGCCCATCGGACCTCGGCGAGTATAGCAACGTCCTTTCGAGTGCGGCAACGGCCGAGCGGGCCTAGCGCCACCGCCAGCGATCAGACCAGCCCCGCCACACCTTTAGGGCTGGACGGCAGCAGTCGGCGCGGCGGCCGGTGCCGGCGCGGCCTGCTTGATGAGATCCTGACGCCAAGTCTCGAGCGCGTCGGCAGCCGGCGCCTCGACCGGATACTCTTTCTCTATCTTCTCGATCGCGGCCTGACGGACCTTGGCCATCGCTTCCTGCACCATGCGTGCGCGCAACTGATCCCGTACGCGCTCGAAGTCCAGCATCTCCGCTTCAACGGTCGCGCCACGTTTCAAGATATGCAGGCCAGTCTCGGACGCTATCGGCTCGCTGACCTGGCCAGTCTTGAGTTTCTTCAGGGCCTCGGCTATCGGCGGCAGCAGATCGGCCGATTTGAGCAAGCCCATGTAGCCATCGTTGACGCGGCTCGCCTCGTGAGCGGAATACTGCTTGGCCAGCGCGCCAAAATCGCCCTTGCCGCCACGCAGCTCGTCGGACACGCGGTTGGCCCGCGCCCAGGCAGTCTTGACTTCCTTATCGGGCGCGGCGGGATCGAGCGGGATAAAGATCTGCCACAGATGCACTCGCTCCGGCACGCGGAAGGCATCGGGATTCTTGTCATAGGCTTCGCGCACCTGGCTGTCGCTCGGGAATTTCGGATCGAGATTCACGCGTACCACCTGATTCAGATAGGACTCGACCAGCACACGCTGGCCGGCACGCTCCATGACGGTTTTGATCTGCGCGTTCTCATCAGCCTTGTTGGCATAGGCCGCCTTCAAGACCGCCTGATTGAGGGTTTCCTGATGCACGAACTGTTTGAAGACATCGGCGGAAGTCAGGATCTCGTTGCGACGCGGTGCATCGACGATACTCAATACCTCGCCGAGCAGCTTGGCATCCAGCGTGGCGGTCGTGGAGCGGGTTTTAGCTTCGCTGGCGGCCGCTTTTACGGCGGGGGTATGTGGCTCTTTGGCCGCTGCGATCGTGTCGGGCGCGAGCAGGAAGCGCTGGCCGAGTGCGCCAGCAACGATGAGTAGCGCGCCGAACAAGAGTGCGGCGGGGGTCGACAGATTTTTCAAGGCACTCGCTCCCGAAGTCGCACATTGCGACGATGGACAGGGATTCTAGCCGGCAATTCGAACCCGCGCGAAGCGTGCAGCGCGCCGTTAGCAGCCCTTGCCTGAAACAGAAATTTTGTTGATGCTGAGTAGCTTATTCCATAAACTTCGGCGCACCCTCAAACAACGCACCTGCACGCGGAACGCGAAGATCCGCGCCACCAATGAACTTAAGGCCCGACGGCAACGAGAGCGAATGGCGCCGAAAACCACCAACCTGACCATCATGTTTGCCGATATCAGCGGCAGCACGCGGCTCTACGAGCTGCTTGGCGATGGTCCGGCACGTGCCAAGGTCGCCAGCTGTCTGGAGATGCTGACCGACGTCACCGAGAGACATCGCGGCACGGTCATCAAGACCATCGGCGACGAAATCATGTGCACCTTCCCGACCCCGGAACGGGCGGTCAGTGCCGCCTGCGAGATGCACGAAATGGTGGAAGACGAGGTCACGGTGCAGACCGCACAAGGACGCCTGTCGCTCGCCGTGCGTATCGGCCTGCACCATGGCCCGACCATCCTTGACGCCGGCGACGTGTTTGGCGACGCGGTCAATGTCGCGGCGCGCATGGCTTCGATGTCCAAGGGCGGTCAGATCATCACCACCCAAACCACGGTCGACGAATTGCCTCCGATCTTGAAGGCCAGCACGCGCTTCATCGACAGAGCGCCGGTCAAGGGCAAGAAGGAGACCATGGATATCTACGAGGTGCTGTGGCAGCAGGACGATGTCACGCGCATGTCTACCGGCGTGATTCCGGAACCGGTGCAGCGCGCCTGCCTCAATCTTACTTACCACGAACTCAACGTGATCATGAACGATGAGCGCCCACAGGTGATACTTGGCCGCAGCAAGGGCGCCGATATTCCAGTCGCCGAGGCGCTGGCCTCGCGTCAGCATGTGCGCCTCGAATTCCGGCGCGGCAAGTTTTTCATCATCGACCAAAGCACCAACGGCACCTATGTCTGGAGCGGTGACGCCGAAGCCTTTCTGCGTCGCGAGGAAATGCCCTTGAGCGGCAGTGGCAAGATCAGCCTGGGACGGTCGTTCTCCGAAAATCCCCAGGAAGTCGTTCATTTCAAGTCCGACGATTGAGCTCGCGACCCGAGCGTGAGCGCCTACCGAAACTCTCCCTGCTTGCCGCCCGTGCGTGCCGCCCTGCGGAGCACCCCATGAGCGCTGACAGCTTCCGCTGGCAATCCGCCGCCATCACCGACGTCGGTAAGGTGCGCAAGCTGAACGAGGACTCGATCCTCGAACGCGCGGACGCCGGCCTGTGGGTGGTGGCCGATGGCATGGGTGGCCACTCAGCTGGCGATCTCGCCAGCCAGTTGATCGTCAACTCGCTCGCCAAGCTCGATACCAGCGGCACCCTCCCCGACTTCGTCGAACGCGTCGAGGAAGCGGTGCAGAACGTCAACGACCGCCTGTTCGCGGTCGCCAATGCCCACAACCAAACCAGTGGCAGCACGGTCGTGATGCTGCTCGCCAGCGGCCATCATGGGGTGGTGATTTGGGCCGGCGACAGCCGCTGTTATCTGCTGCGCCATGGACAGCTGCGTCAGGTCACCACCGATCACACTCAGATCGAATTATTCATCGCCAAAGGACTCTTGACCCGTGCCGAGGCCGCCGGCCATCCGTCCGGCAACATGGTGACACGCGCAGTGGGTGTGACCGACTGCCTACTGCTCGAAATGGACCTGCTCGAACTTCAAGATGACGATTGCTTCCTGTTGTGTTCCGACGGACTCGACAAACACCTCAAAGACGAAGAAATCGCGCAACACCTGCTGGGCGAAGATCTGCAGACTGTGGCCCGCGCACTCATCGACCAGACACTCGCGCGTGGGGCGATGGATAATGTCAGCGTGTGTGTGGTCAAGGTCACCAAAAACTGATGCTCGATGCGTCATCGATGACACCGGGCACGCTG
>JAYWAC010000200.1:0-4396 GCA_043782755.1 Pseudomonadota bacterium
ACGCCGCTGCCCAGGCGCGCGGGCTGAAGGGCATGACGGCGTCGGGACAGTACACGCTGTGTATCAAGCAGAAAATGTTGAACGGCGCGGCCTGGACCAACGCGGTTATCGGTGCGCTCGGCTTTGACGAGCTGCGTTTTCCCCATCCGGTCTATCCGGGGGATGACATAAGCCTCGAGATTGAATGCCTGGAACTGCGAGCCTCGAACAGTAAGCCTGATCGCGGCATCGTGAAATTCGCGTTTCGCCTCACCAACCAGGACGGTGTAGCAGTGTTGAATTATCTCGATACGGTGATGTTCGCGCGGCGGCGTTAGGCATATGCGAATTCATTGGGTATAGGTCTGAGCTATTCCCTTGTGGGTCAGACTGAAGTCTGACCCACAAGGGGCAACATCAGATTGAGACCTACGCCCGATGCATTCGCACATTCACTCCACCCACGCCCCATTAGCCGCGACTATCCACCGTCAAATCACTCAAGGCAAAAAACGCCACTAACGCGCGATACAGCGCGTGCGCATCATCGGCGCCCGCCAATTCACGAATTGAATGCATGGCGAAGGTCGGCACACCGACATCAACGGTGCGCACACCCAGCGCTGCGGCAGTCAGCGGACCGATGGTGCTGCCACAGCCCATATCGGTACGGGTAACGAAAGATTGCAGCGCCACCTTGGCTCGTGCGGCCGCGTGCTTGAACAAGGCCGCGCTCTCACTGTTGGTGGCATAGGACTGGTTGCTATTGACCTTCACCACCGGACCACGATTCAGCAGCGGGCCGTGACGGTGGTCGTGTTTGTCGGCGAAATTCGGATGCACGCCGTGAGCGTTATCGGTCGAGACCAGCAATGAGCGCGCCATCATGCGTGCATAGGCTTCGTCGCCACCGGCCAGTCGTTCCAATACGCTCTTGAGGAAGTTGCCGCGCGCGCCGGCACTGGAATTGCTGCCGACCTCTTCGTGGTCGCTCGCGATCACGAGCTGTGCGGTATCGGCCTTGCTGTCGATGATGGCATGGAGGCCGGTATAGCAGCTCAACAGATTGTCGAGCCGCGCGGCAGCGATGAACTCTTCGGCCACACCGACCAGTGCGGGCGGCTGGGTGCCATAAAAGGACAACTCGAAATCGAGGATGTCGGCACGCGCGAGGTTCGCATCCTGCTTTTTCAATTCGCTCTTGATCAGCGCATGCAAGTCGAACGGCCGGTCGCCGGCCAGACCCAGTACCGGTGGCAGCATGGTCTGCTTGTTGATCGAACGCGCATCATTGGCTTCGCGATCGAGATGGATAGCGAGACTGGGAATGATCGCGATCGCACGCTGAAAGTCGAGCAAGACACTGCGCAGTGCGCCCTGCTTGTCGCGCAGCGTGACGCGACCAGCCAGTGACAGATCGCGATCGAACCATGGATTCAACAACGCGCCGCCGTAGACCTCGACACCGAACTTCACATAGCCGACGGTCTCGTTGACGGCGTTCGGCTTGAGCTTCAAGCAGGGGCTGTCGGTATGCGCGCCGACCATGCGCAGCCCTTGTTCCGCGAGGCCGCGCTTGCCGGTGCGAAACGCGATCAGCGAGGATTGGTTACGCGTGACGAAATAAAGCCCGCGTGGCACGACCTGCCAGCTGTTCGCTTCATCGAGTTCGCTAAAGCCCGCCGCGAGCAAGCGCTCGCGCATCATCGCCACCGCGTGGAAGGGGGTCGGTGCGCGATGCAGGAAGGTGAGCAGGTCGGTGTTGAATTGGGGTTTGGACATGGGAGCGTCCTACAGTGTGGGATGGCGCTGGTTGAGATCCGGCTCTGGAACGAGTGTCAGACTGAAGTCTGACCTACAACCCAGGGCAGCAATCAATGATGGTGCCCGCCCGCCCCATGCACATGGCCATGGGCCAACTCTTCGGCACTCGCTTCGCGCACTTCGATCACTTCAATGTCGAAGCTCAAGGTCGCGCCGGCCATGGGATGATTGGTATCGACATCGACCACGAACTTGCCAGGTTTCACTACACGCACCTGGCGTGAGCCATGTTCGGTGTTGACCATGATGGACTGACCAGCTTCGAGGCGGCCCTTGGTCAACACATGCTTCATCTGCACGCGCACGACGGCGTCTTCTTGACGAGGACCATAGGCCAGCTCGGGTGGAATGGTGGCGGTGTAGCTGTCGCCGGCTGACCTGCCGGCCATCGCGTTTTCAAGCCCGGGAATGATGTTGCCGTGGCCGTGCAGGTAGCTGAGCGGCTCGCCTTGGTGGGAGTCCTCGACCTGCGCCTCGCCGACGCGCAGGCGGTAATGAAAAGTGACGACGCTGTCTTTATCTATCGGCATGCCGAAGTCCTCGTGACGCTGGTAATGATCGCTGCTGTCGGCATGGCGCGACGGTCGTCGCGCGCGCAGATTCGCGGACGCAAGAATACTTTAAAATCGTCGGGGTCGGCACGGGATGGTCCCGTCGTCAGTGAGGAGGATGTCGCTCTTGCAGCGCTACGACGTGATCATCATCGGTGCCGGTGCCGCAGGCCTCATGTGTGCCCTGACCGCCGGCCAGCGCGGCCGTCGCGTGTTACTGCTGGACCATGCGGCCAGCGCCGGCGAGAAGATACGTATCTCGGGCGGCGGCCGCTGCAATTTCACCAATCTCCATTGCGGACCCGCCAATTTCATTTCGGCCAATCCCCATTTCTGTCGCTCGGCCTTGGCCGGCTATTCGCAACACGATTTCATCGCGCTAATCGACGCCCATGATATCGCCTGGCATGAGAAGACCCTCGGCCAATTGTTCTGTGACGGCTCGGCGCAACAAGTTATCGACATGCTGCTGAAGGAATGCGCGCGCGGCGAGGTGCGGGTCTCGCTCGCGACCCACATCACCGAGCTGGCTCGCGATGACAGGGGCTTCAGCCTGAATACCAGCCAGGGCAACTTCACGGCCCCGCGTCTGGTGGTCGCGAGTGGCGGCAAATCGATTCCCAAGATAGGCGCGAGCGGCTACGCCTACGAACTCGCTGCGCAATTCGAACTGGCACTGATCACGCCACGCCCAGGCCTGGTATCGTTGGTGTTCTCGCCGCAACTGAAGCTCGCGCTGGACGGTTTGAGCGGCGTCGCCGTCGAGGCTGAAGTGAGCTGTGGCTCTGCCCATTTTCGCGAAGCTCTGCTCTTCACCCATCGTGGTTTGAGCGGCCCCGCCATCCTGCAGATCTCCTCCTACTGGACGCCGGGCGCGGCCATCACTATCAAGCTCGCACCGGACGCCGACGTGCTGGCCTTGCTGCGTGAGCAGCGCATCGCCCATCCGCGCCAACAGGCAGCGAGCGCCTTGGGCACACTGCTGCCCCGCCGGCTCGCGCAGCGTCTGGCCGAGCAGGCCGGTTGCACGCTAGGCAATCTCGCCGAACTGTCCGACGCGAAACTACGTACCCTGGCGGTAAGCGTGCAGCGATGGCAGGTGGTGGCGGACGGCACCGAGGGTTTTCGCAAAGCCGAGGTCACGGTCGGCGGCGTCGCGACCAGCGGCCTTAACTCGCGGGACATGCAAGCGCGCGCCGTGCCGGGTCTTTATTTCATCGGCGAAGCGGTCGATGTCACCGGCCATCTCGGTGGCCACAATTTCCAATGGGCGTGGTCGTCCGGCGTCGCCGCCGGCCGCGCGCTGTGATTCGCCAAGCACTGGAGTTCGTGAATATGTCCGACACCGTTCTGCTCGATGTCACCGAGCGCGTCGCGCTCATCACCTTGAACCGCCCCGCTAAGCTCAACGCATTCAGCGACGAGATGCTGCAATTGCTGGTGGCGCGTATCGACGAATGCGCGGCGCGCGAAGATGTCGGTGCGGTAGTGCTGACCGGTGGTGGCCGCGGCTTCTGTAGCGGCGGCGACGTGAGCGCGATGGGGGGCGACGTCGACAATCGCCCGCATGTCACCAAGGAATACATCTGGCAGACCATCCAGGCCTTCCCCAAACGTCTCGCCCATTTCGACAAGCCGATCATCGCCGCCATCAACGGCGTCGCGACCGGCGGCGGCCTGGATCTCGCCCTGGCCTGCGACCTGCGCCTCGCCGGCCACAGCGCGCGCTTTGCCGAGACCTACGCCAAGATTGGCCTGTTGCCAGGCGGCGGCGGCGCGTGGTTCCTGTCGCGCCTGATCGGCAAGGCCTGGGCCTTGGAACTGCTGCTCGCGGCGGACTTCATCGATGCCGACACCGCGCTGCGTATTGGCCTGGTCAACCATGTCTATCCTGACGATGAGCTATTGGCGCGCGCCACAGCGCTGGCCCACCGCATGGCCCATATGCCGCCGTTGTCGGTGCGCCTCATCAAGCGCGCGGTCGAGCATGGTCTTAATGGCGACATGGCGGCGTCTTTCGACTTGATTTCTTTCCACATCGC
>JAYWAC010000201.1:0-11660 GCA_043782755.1 Pseudomonadota bacterium
CACGCCAGCGACGGCGCGCCCAGGGTCGTTTTCCAACCGCACTGAGCTGCACGCGGTCGCGTGCTGGACCTGACGACAGGCCCTAGGCACAATGCCGCCTCCCCGACACTAGCCCCTCGAGCATCATGGCGAAACACAAAGTCAAGAAAGTCGTGCTGGCCTATTCCGGCGGCCTCGATACCTCCGTCATCCTGAAATGGTTGGCCGAAGAATACCAATGCGAAGTGGTGACCTTCACCGCCGACATCGGCCAGGGTGAAGAGCTTGAGCCGGCGCGCGCCAAGGCTACCCAACTTGGCATCAAGGAAATCTACATCGACGACCTGAAAGAAGAATTCGTGCGCGACTTCGTCTTTCCGATGTTCCGCGCCAACACTATCTACGAGGGGGAGTACCTGCTCGGCACCTCGATCGCGCGGCCCTTGATCGCCAAGCGCCTGATCGAGATTGCGCGTGAGACCGGCGCTGACGCCATTTCTCACGGCGCAACCGGCAAGGGCAATGACCAGGTACGTTTCGAACTCGGGGCCTATGCCCTGGAGCCCGGCATCAAGGTCATCGCGCCGTGGCGTGAGTGGACCCTGACCTCGCGCGAGACCCTGCTCGCTTATGCCGAAAAGCATGGCATTCCGATCGAATACAAGAGCGGCAGCGGTTCGCCTTATTCAATGGACGCCAACCTGCTGCATATCTCCTATGAAGGCGTGGTGCTGGAAGATCCCTGGGCCAGCGCCGAGGAGTCGATGTGGCGCTGGAGCGTGTCGCCGGAAAAAGCGCCCGATGCGCCGACCGTCATCGCGCTCGAATACGAACGTGGTGACATCGTCGCCATCAACGGCGTGCGCATGACCCCGGCCGAAGTGCTGACCCGGCTCAACCAACTCGGCAATGCCAACGGCATCGGCCGCCTCGACATCGTCGAGAACCGCTATGTCGGCATGAAATCGCGCGGCTGCTACGAAACCCCCGGCGGCACCATCATGCTGCGCGCCCATCGCGCCATCGAGTCCTTGACCCTCGACCGTGAAGTCGCCCATCTCAAGGACGACCTCATGCCGCGTTACGCCGCGCTGATCTACAACGGCTATTGGTGGAGTCCGGAGCGGCTGATGCTGCAAGCCATGATCGACCAGTCCCAGCAACGCGTGAACGGCACCGTGCGCGTGCGCCTGTACAAGGGGAATGTTATCGTCGAAGGCCGCAAGGCGCCCAAGGACAGTCTGTTCGACCCCGCCATCGCGACTTTTGAGGACGATGCCGGCGCCTACAACCAGGCGGATGCCGAGGGCTTCATCAAGCTCAACGCGCTGCGTCTGCGCGTCGCTGCACGCCGCGACATTTAAGATTTTCAGGCGGCGCGTGCAAGGCGCGCCGCCTTCCCACTCCAACGCGTGACGCCCATCACGCGACCTGCTCCCTGCGTGTGACTGCGATCACATCGCCAAATCCGCGCGTAACAATAATTTACAAATCAGGCTGACCGCGTCTTTTCGCCGACGGCGATAGCTGCCGCCTGGTCCCATTGCGGACGCAAGGAAGATGAAAGACAGCTGCACCAGCACGGCGCCACTCGCGCTGAAGACAACATCGGCCGCGAGCACGTCGTCCCACCGTGCGCTGTCATCGACCCATGTGCTGGGGCGCTGCTGGCTGGTGACCCACCTCGCTGCGCTGGCTGGCGTCGCGGCCAGCCTGTGGCCGCAGGCGCCAAGCGCGTTGCTGGGTGGCTGGTCTGTGTTCGTGTTGTTGAACGTGTTGTTACATGAGGCTCTGCGCACGCCACCGCAATTGCATATTGGCGGCCTCGATCACGGGCGAGTGGAAATAGCGATGGCCGCCCTGCAGGGCTGTGCCTGGGGCTTAGGGTTTGTCCTGCTGCTGCCCTATGCGAATAGCGCGGCGCTGGCGGCGCTGTTGAGCGGCGCGCTGGCGATCGCACTGCTCGCGATCCCGGTGCTCGGCGCGCAATCCGGCGCCTATAACTATTTCCTCGCCAGCTTAGGACTATGGCTCATCGGCGGCCTCATCCATGAGGCCCATCATGCCAGCCTCATGTCGTGGATCGCCTTGAGCCTCGCCACCCTCGTGCTGTTGAGCAATGTCTATGGCCGCACCCACGCTGCCGTGAATAAAGTCCTGCGCCGGCTGCTGCGCGTCAGTAATGGGAATGACTTTCCCGCCGACGGCGACACCTATCACCTGCTCGAACAGGCCGAACGCAGCCTGGACGAAGTTTCTATCGCGCTCGAGCGCGACACGCGCCAGCGTCAAGTACTGCACGGTCTTGGTGACGGCCTGCTGACCACCAACGCGAGCGGCAACATCGATTACGTCAATGCCGCCGCCGAGAGCCTGCTCGGCGCCGACGGCGCAGAGCTGCTCGCTCAACCCCTGGAGGCATGCGTGCGCCTGGTCTATGGCCGCGAACCGCACAACCGCATACGCGATATTTTCGAACAGGCGCGGCTAACGCTGCGAACACAGTCCATGCACGATCAACCGCAGTTGATGCGACACGATGGCGTGGCCTGTGGTGTCGACTATCTGGTTACGCCGCTGCGCGATAAAGATGAGATCTTCGCCGGCGTGAGCGTGCAATTGCGCGATGTCACCCAGCGTCGCCAGCGCAGCGAATCAGTCGCCTGGCAGGCCAGCCACGATGCACTGACCGGCACCATCAACCGCAGCGAATTCGAACGGCGCATGCACAAGCTGTTGGCGCGTGCCGAGCATGGCAAGCACCACCATCACACCCTGCTGTATATCGACATCGACAAATTCAAATTCATCAACGACACCTACGGCCATGCCGCCGGTGATCATGCGTTGCGTACGCTGACCGAGGTACTGCGCACGCGCATTCGCGGTGCCGATACCCTAGCCCGTATCGGTGGTGACGAATTCTGCGCCTTGCTCTACAGCTGCGATGCCAAGCGCGCGCGCATCATCGGCGAAGGTCTGCGTAGCGCCATCGAGCAGCACGACTTCAGTTGGCAAGCGATTCAACTGCCGGTCTCGATCAGTGTCGGCCTGGTGGAAATCGGCGCCGAGTTGCGCAGCAGCGCCGATCTGCTGCGTGCCGCCGACGCCGCCTGTTACAGCGCCAAGCGCTTCGGCCGCAACCGCGTGCAGATGTTTGAAGCGGTCGATGGCGAGGAACTGCGCCAGGAACATCGTCTCGGTCTGGTGCGCGAAATCCAGAACGCCCTGGCTGGCGGCCGGTTCGATCTGTTTTATCAACCCCTGTGCGCGACCGCCGCCGCACTGCCCATCGACCGTTGCGAAGTCAGCGTTGGCATCCGCACCGCCGGCGAGGATTACATTCCGCGTCACGAAGTGGTCGAACTCGCAGCGCGCTATCAATTGAGCACCGACATTGATCGCTGGCTGATCAAGGCCAGCATTGAAACGCTGCGTACTGGTCATCCGCTGCTGTCCGACATGCGTCTATTACTCATCCCGCTGTCAGCGCAATCCGTCGCCGATGACCGGCTGCTCGAATACGCCATCCGTAGCGTGCGCGAACATCGCGACGTCGCCGATCGCATCGGCTTCACGCTGCCCGAAGCGGGACTCACCAGTCATCCGGAATTGGTGCGCTATTTCGTCACCACCATGAAACAGGACGGCTGCCAGTTCATGATCGGCGATCTCGGCTTGGGTGGCAGCGCGATCGATGCCGTCAAGTCAATGCAGATAGATTATCTCGGCATACGTGGCTGTTTCGTGCGCAACCTGCTCGCAAGTTCAGTGGACTATGAAATCGTGCTGGGACTATGCCGCGTGGCGCGTGCGCTAGGTATGCAGACCGTCGCCGAACATGCCGACAGTCGCGCGCTGCGCGATGCCTTGGCCAAGATGGGTATCGATTACGCCAAAGGTCAGTTGCATGACGGACCACGTCGCGTGGCGCGTTTCGATGAGAGCCTGCTGGCTGCCCGTGGCGAGCACCTGCTCTGAACTTCGGGGCAGGGGCTTCAATAGCCCCGTCAGCAGCGCCGGTCCCGATTGCTGGAGGATCCCGGGCGGGAGATAATCCGGCCGCTCTCACCCACATCGCCAACAGGATCATCGCATGCTGCCCCGCGACTTCACCGAAGAACAAACCATGTTCCGCGCGGCCTATCGCCGCTTCCTGGCCGCCGAAATCGTGCCGCACATGGAGCGCTGGCGCGAACAGCGCATCGTCGATCGCGAGGCCTTTCTGAAAGCCGGCGCCGAGGGCTACCTGATGGTCTGGCCGGACGAAAAGTACGGCGGCATGGGTGACAATGACTTCCGCTTCGAGCAGGTCATCCTGGAAGAGACCGCCTATGCGCGCGTCGGCGACTGGTACAACTCCCTGCACAGTCGCCTGGTCGGGCCTTATCTCAGCCGCTTCGGTAACGAGGAACAATGCTTGCGCTACCTGCCGCGCTGCGTGAAGGGCGAATGCATCCTCGCCATCGCCATGACCGAGCCCGACGCCGGCAGCGATCTGGCCGGCATGCGTACCCACGCCGAGGACCAGGGCGACCATTGGCTGTTGAATGGTGCCAAGACTTACATCTCTAACGGCATCAACGCCGACCTGGTGGTGGTGGCGGCCAAGACCGATCCGCACAACAACCCGCATCACATGACGCTGTTCCTGGTCGAGCGCGGCATGGAAGGTTTCGAGCGCGGGCGCAATCTCATGAAGATGGGACAGAAGGCGCAGGACACCGCCGAGCTGTTCTTCAACAATGTGAAAGTACCGAAAGCCAACGTGCTCGGCATGCCCGGCGAAGGCTTTAAATACCTCATGAAGGGTCTCGCCGAAGAACGCCTGATTGGCGCCTGCGGCGCACTCGCGTCAGCGCAGTTGTCTTTCGATCTGGCGGCCGCCTATGCGCATGAACGCAAGGCTTTCGGCAAAACCCTCGATGCCTTCCAGAACACGCAATTTAAACTGGCCGAACTGCGTACCGAACTTGATATCGCGCAGTGTTATGTCGATCAGTGTGTGCGTGCCATCAACGCCGGCGCCCTGAGCGCGGTGGATGCGGCAAAGGCCAAGCTGGTCGCGAGCGAATTGCAGATCAAGGCGGCCGACCTCGGCGTGCAATTGCACGGCGGCGCAGGTTATATGGATGAGTATCCCATCAGCCGTCAGTATACCGACGCGCGCATCGCCACCATCTACGCCGGCAGCTCCGAGGTGATGAAGATCATCATCAGCCGCGACTGTCTGTCGGATAAATACGAGCCGTTCAATACCCGCAACTTCTGAAGCTGCTGGGTCCATGGGGTGGTTGTGGAACCACCCTCAGGCGCGTACCTCCTCGACCTCGGGCACCGCCAGCACGCGCATGTCAGGATACAACTCATTCATCGGAATCGAGCGACCATTGGCCTGCACGATGCGGCAATGAAAGCGCTTCAGCCGACGTGGTTCGGTGACACCGCAAGAATGGGCGATGACGCCCACTTCGTGATGCATGGTTTCGGCATAGCGCCGCACGCGTTCGGACTTGTCAGTAATGTCGAGGCCGCGTTGCAGATTTTTGTCGTGGGTGGTGATGCCGGTTGGACAGGTGTTCTTATTGCACTGTAAGGCCTGAATGCAACCGAGCGCGAACATAAAGCCGCGCGCCGAGGTGACGAAGTCGGCGCCCATGCAGATCGCCCAAGCCACATCGCTCGGCGTGATGAGCTTACCGCTGGCGATAATCTTGGTGCGATCGCGCAGACCATAGCCCTTCAGCTTGTCGACGACCATCGGCAGACTCTCGCGTAGGGGCAGGCCGACGTTGTCGATGAGACTCATGGGCGCCGCGCCGGTGCCACCGTCGCCGCTGTCGATGGTGATGAAATCCGGTGCACTGTCGAGACCGCGCTTCCAGATCTCCTTGAACAGTTTCTCCAGCCACACGTCCGACCCGAACACCGCCTTGAAGCCAGTCGGCTTGCCGGTCACGCGGCGCACCTCGGCGATCATATCGAGCAAGGCGCTTTCGTTGACGATTTCGGGATGGCGGTTAGGGCTCAAGGACGCCTGGCCCGCTTCGATGCCGCGAATCATGGCGATTTCGGGCGTGACCTTCACCGCCGGTAGGATGCCGCCCTTGCCAGGTTTGGCGCCCTGGCTGAGCTTGATCTCGAACATCCGTACTTGCTCGTGCGCTGCAATCGCGCGCAGGCGCTCTTCGCACAAATGTCCTTCGGCATCGCGCACGCCGTACTTCGCGGTGCCGATTTGAAACACGATGTCAGCGCCGCCTTCGAGGTGATAGGGGGACAAACCGCCTTCACCGGTATTCATCCACACGCCGGCTTTACGTGCGCCCGCCGAAAGAGCGAGCACCGCCGGTCGCGAAATCGCACCGTAACTCATGCCCGAAATATTGAACACTGAACTGGTGTGATAAGGCGTGCGGCAATCGGCGCCGATGGTCACGCTGCAGGGCTGAGCCGCGTCTTCTTCAAGCGTCGGATAAGCCGTGTTGACGAAGATCACGGTGCCGACGGTGCGCAGATCGCGCGTCGAGCCAAAGGCTACCGTGCTGTCGACGCCCTTGGCAGAGCGATAGACCCAGGAGCGTTCAGCGCGATTGAAAGGCATTTCTTCGCGATCCTGAGCGAAGAAATACTGGCGAAAGAATTCACCCATGTTCTCGAAAACATAACGCAACCGGCCGATGACTGGATAGTTGCGTCGTACCGCGTGGGTAGTCTGGGTGACATCGATGACGTAGAGCACCGCAACGGAAACGACAGCCAAGCCGAGGCAGAGCACGAACAGTGCCGCCAGGCCGTTGACCACGGTCAGGAAAGAAATAGAAGCCATGGGATAGCCCTCACTGGCGAGACTGACGCCCGCCGATGACGGGGCCTTAGGCGCGCGCGCCGAGCACGATGTCCTTGGCTAGCAAGGTTTGCAGGATGTCGCGGCCACCCTCGATAACGGCCGCAGGGGCCGGATGCTTGAGTTCGAGGGCAATCGCTTCGAGCAATTCGCGGCCGATACGACCGTCCTGCAACAGGATCAATTCCAGCAAGCGGGCAGCGACAGCATTCAATTCAACGAAGCCCGCGCGCTCGTCGCGCCGCCGGCACACCACCAGGTAAGTGGGTGTGGCGGGCGCCTCGCGCGGCTGGAAATCCGGCCCGATACGGTGCACGGGAAAGCGATACACGGCGGGTCGCAGCACCGGATTCGGCACAATGCAGCCATCAAACAGGGCGAGGTCTGCGTCGACCTCGTGCTCGGCGAAGTCATGGGGATCAAGTAAGACCTCGGCCTCCGCCCATTCATAGCGCGCGAGTTCTTCAAGGAACGGCGGCCAGTCCGAAGCTGCTTCACGCGTAGCGAGATAGGCGAGGAACTCTTCGGCCATGCGTGGATAGAACGGCGTGCGGGCGCGATGGGTGGCGAAGTAGTGTTTGACCATGGCCTGCCAGATCTCCTCGGCCAGCAACGAGTGCAAGACCGGCAAGGCGCGCGCGAGGGCATCGTCGACGTTGCGATAGAGCAGTTCGCGATAGACAGCGATGCGCTCGTCGGCAACATCGTCGGGCGCGGGATGACGAGCAGGGTCGCGCAGATGCGCGGTGAAGGCGTATTGGCGCGCCTTGAAGTCCGTATCAGCCATGGCGCGCGCTGCGCGGTGTATGCGGGGCGGGATGGCTGTGTTGCAGCGTTTCGATGCGCCGCGCTTCGTCTAACAGTGCGGTCAGCGGCGGCAAATTGAAGTCGCGCTCCAGCACGGTCGGAAACACACCGAAATGACGATAGGCCAAATCGAGCAATTGCCAGACTCGCTCATCGACCGTCTCACCATGGCTGTCAATGATGAGATCGGGCGCACGCTTGAGATGGCCGGCGGTATGGCCATAAGCAATGCGATCGCCTGGCAGACCACGCAGAAATGCTTCAGCGTCGTAGCCATGATTGACACTGTTGACGTAGATGTTATTGACATCGAGCAGCAGCAAGCAGTCGGCTCGTTCCAGCACCGACGTAATGAATTCCAGTTCGCTCATCTCGGCGCCGGGCGCGCAATAGTAGGAGACGTTTTCAATGGCGATACGTCGACCGAGAAGATCCTGCACATGCGCGATGCGCGATACGACGTGTTCGACCGCAGCAGGGGTGAAAGGAATAGGTAATAGGTCGTAGAGCTGGCCGTCGTCGGCGCAGTAACTCAAGTGTTCGCTATAGCCGCGCACGCCATGCCGATCGAGAAAATCGCGCAGGCGCTTGATGAAAACTTCGTCGAGCGGGCCAGGCCCACCGAGATTGAGCGAGAGGCCATGACCGAGAATGGCATGGCGCTCGCTGAAGGCGCGGAAGCGGCGACCGTGGGCGCCACCGACTTCCATCCAGTTCTCCGGCGCGACTTCCCAGAAGGCAATGCCACTGTCGTCCTCGGTCGTGAGCTCGCGCAGCATGGCGCGTCGCAGGCCGAGACCGTGACCACGCACGTCGAACGCAGCCACGACTGCTACATTCGCATGCCGTGACGCGGCATCAGTTGCCGCATTTGCCCTCGTGAGCCTTATCGTCGCCGGATGCGCCGCCGCACTTGCCTTCACCGCTCTTGTCCGCCGCCGCGTCTTTCTGTGCGTCAGCAGACTTGACTGCGTCGGTCTTGGCCGCGTCGTCGCCCATGCCCATGCTGGCGCCACACTTGGCTTCGGCCTCCTCGGCCGCGACCCTATAGCCAGCCTGGTACTCGATTGCGGCAAAAGGATTGCCCTCGGCGTGCGCGATGGGAGCGGCGGCCAAGGTCACCGCGAAAGTCGTGCCGAGCGCGGCAGCCAGCGGGCGCGTAGTGGATTTCTTTTCCATGGTCGAATCTCCTCAATGGACTAGTGAGCGGTGCGGCGCGCGATGCGCCGGCTTTTGATTATTCACGAAGCCCACGCAGGCGAGCAATCGTTCTGATCTTGAACCGTGACCCGACGCCTTAGTTCCCCGTGGAGCGCGGACGCAGGTGCGGGAATAACAGCACATCGCGAATCGACGGCGAGTCGGTCAACAACATGACCAGCCGATCGATGCCTATGCCCTCGCCCGCTGTCGGCGGCATGCCGTATTCGAGCGCGGTGACATAGTCTTCATCATAGGGCATGGCTTCCTGGTCGCCGGAGGCCTTGGCCTGAACTTGCGCGCGGAAGCGTTCGGCCTGGTCGTCGGGGTCGTTCAACTCGGAAAAGCCGTTAGCAATTTCACGCCCGGCGACAAAGAACTCAAAGCGATCGGTGACGAAGGGGTCATCGTCATTGCGCCGCGCGAGCGGTGAGACTTCAGCCGGATATTGGGTGATGAACAGGGGCCCTTCGAGTTTGGGCTCGGCGGTCTTCTCAAAAATTTCAACCAAGACCTTGCCACGTCCATAGCCGGCTTCAAGCGGCACCTTGAGACGGGCAGCGACTGCGCGTGCGCCTTCTTCCGTTTCGAACTCGGCTGCACTGATATCCGGATTGAAGGCGAGGATGGCATCAACGACGGTCATGCGCGGAAAGGGACGCCCGAAGTCGTAAGACTTACCCTGATACTCAACCACGCTGTTACCGAGCACGGCCAGCGTCATTTCACGCAGCATGATCTCGGTCAGATCGATGAGATCACGATAATCCGCATAGGCCGCGTAGAACTCCAGCATGGTGAACTCGGGATTGTGACGCGGCGATAAACCTTCGTTGCGGAAATTGCGATTGATCTCGAACACGCGCTCGAGGCCACCCACCACTAGGCGCTTCAAATACAGCTCAGGCGCGATGCGTAGATAGAGATCCATGTCGAGGCTGTTGTGATGGGTGATGAAGGGCCGCGCCGCCGCACCACCCGCCATCACCTGCATCATCGGCGTCTCGACTTCGAGATAGCCGCGCTCGTTGAGGAAGCGACGGATGAATTCGACTACTGCGGTGCGGATGCGGAATACGCGTCGCGTGTCGTCGTTCATGATGAGATCGAGATAGCGCTGGCGATAACGCGCTTCGAGATCCGTCAGACCATGCCATTTGTCCGGCAACGGACGCAGCGCCTTGGTCAACAGACGCACACTGTCGACCATGATCGACAGCTCGCCCTTCTGGGTACGGAACACCACGCCCTCGGCGCCGACGATGTCACCTAAGTCCCATTTCTTGAATTCGTCGTAGACGCCTTCGGCCAACAAGTCGCGTTTGACGAAGAGCTGGATAGAACCACTCATGTCCTTGATGTGGGCAAACGAGGTCTTACCCTGCACGCGCTGGGTCATCATGCGGCCGGCGATCGCGACGCGCAGCGGTGACGTTTCAAGATCGGCCGCACTCGCCTCGACAAAGCGCGCATGCAGATCGCCCGCCAGCGCATCGCGACGAAAGTCGTTGCGATAGGCGTTGCCGCTGGCGCGCAGTTGCTCAAGCTTGGCGCGACGCTGCGCGATGAGCGCCGCTTCGGTGCCGGATTCTTCGTGGTCGGCCATCTTGAACCTTAAAGACCCATTTTCAGACTTGCTTCGATAAACATATCGAGACCACCGTCCAACACCGCTTGCGGGTTGCCGGTCTCGACGTCGGTGCGCAGATCCTTGATGCGCGACTGATCGAGCACATAAGAGCGGATCTGATGGCCCCAGCCGATGTCGGACTTGCTGTCCTCAATGATCTGCTGGGCTTCCTGGCGCTTAAAAATTTCTTGCTCATAGAGTTTGGCACGCAGCATCTTCATGGCCTGGTCGCGGTTCTTGTGCTGCGAACGTTCGTTCTGACACTGCACCACGGTGTTGGTCGGAATGTGTGTGATACGCACCGCCGAGTCGGTCTTGTTGACGTGCTGACCACCGGCGCCACTGGCGCGATAGGTATCGACACGCAAGTCCGCCGGGTTGATATCGATCTCAATGTTGTCGTCGATTTCCGGTGAGACGAACACCGAGGAAAACGACGTATGCCGACGGTTGCCCGAATCGAAGGGCGACTTGCGCACCAGGCGATGCACACCGGTCTCGGTGCGCAACCAGCCAAAGGCGTATTCGCCGGTGAACTTCACCGTCGCGCTCTTGATGCCCGCCACTTCGCCGGACGAGGCTTCGAGCAGTTCAGGACTGAAACCGCGCCGCTCGCCCCAGCGCAGATACATGCGCAACAGCATCTCGGCCCAGTCCTGCGCCTCGGTGCCACCCGAGCCGGCCTGGATATCGAGGAAGGCGTTATTGGCGTCCATTTCGCCGGCGAACATACGGCGGAATTCGAGGTCGGCCAATTGCGCTTCGGCTGCGGCGACATCCTTCTGCACCGATGTCGCGGTGTCGACGTCGTCTTCCTCGTCGGCCAGATCGAGCAGATCAGAGGCGTCGACCAGACGCTTGGAAAGTTTGTCGAGGGTCAGCACCACGCGTTCCAGCGCGACGCGTTCACGGCCCAGTTCCTGCGCGTGCTCGGGACGGTCCCAGACCTTGGGTTCGGCCAACAGGCGCTCGACTTCTATCAGACGTTCGGCTTTTTCTGCGTAGTCAAAGATACCCCCGTAACGCTTCGATGCGGGACTGCATGTCTTTGATGGCGTTATAGGTAGGATTGAGTTCCATGACGACCTTGAAAATGAAGAGTTGAAAGGCGTCGTCATTGTAGCGGCTGGGCCGCCGATGACCAACCGCACACTACAGCGCGCAGGCGTAATCGACGACCAGTTGCACAGTTTCGAT
>JAYWAC010000202.1:0-30157 GCA_043782755.1 Pseudomonadota bacterium
CGCTCGACGTGTTCGGTGTGCACGGTATAGGCGGCATCTTGGGTGCGCTGTTGACCGGTGTGTTCAATACCCAAGCGCTGGGTGGCCCGGGTCTGGTGACCGATTGGGTGACTGGCGCGGTAGGCTCCAATCCGATCATGACGCAGCTCATCATTCAGGCTAAGGGTGTGCTCATCACCTCCGGCTGGACCGCGATTGCCGCCTTCATCTCCTTCAAGGTGGCGGATCTGCTTGTTGGCCTGCGCGTACCGGAAGATGAGGAACGCGAGGGTCTGGATACCAGTACCCACGGCGAACGCGCCTACAGCGCCTAAGCCTCTGCACGGACGGGCGCCCCGCGAGGGGCGCCCTTTTTTTTGTTCGGAAAAAGAGTGTGCGAATAAATTAGGGTCTTAAGGCGGCGGCCGATTCTCGACCCCGACACTTCCCGCTGCGAATCGATTCGCTCACCCGTTCTCACGCCCCCGCACCCATTTCGTGCGCGACATAACCTTAGCGGTTTTTCGTATTTGTCCCGCCGACCCTGCGCCTACTAGTTTTAGCTATTATCGCTCGCGATCGGTTCGCGAACGATTCACCCAACGCAGCGAGTACCACCGCCATGAACAGCCAGCCTGTCGAATTCTCTCGTCCCCTCGAAGCGCGGTCTGCGGTGCGCTGCGGGACGCCAGCCCTGCGCGAAGTCATCGACGCCATCCGTGCTAGCGCGGCAGCCGCCAAGCGTGAGGGACGTTCGCTACATGCCACCATCGACATCGTGCGCGCCGCGCGTCTCGGTGCGCTGCGCGTGCCGGTGGTGGAGGGCGGTGGTGGTGGCAGCGTGAGGGATTATTTCGCGATGCTCATCGACCTCGCGGAGGCCGATGCCGACGTCGCCCATATCGTGCGTGCCCACTATTGGTTCGTCGAGGAACGGCTGCGTTCCAAGAACAAAACCGAGCGTGCGCGCTGGCTGGCGAAGATAGTCAACGGCGAGATCTTTGGTAACGCGATGTCGGAGATCGGTGGCGGTGCGGCGGTTGGCAGCTGGCTGTTCAATACGACCTTGACGCCCACCGCCAACGGCCATGAGCTGAACGGCAAGAAATACTACTGCACCGGCAGCCTGTATTCCGATTGGATCAACGTGTACGCCTGTACACCCGAGGGCACGGCGGTGTCAGCGGTGATTCCGTTCGGGCGTGAAGGCTTTGTGCTGGAAGATGACTGGGACGGCATTGGTCAGCGCCTGACCGGCAGTGGCACCGCTACGTTGGACAAGGTGCAGGTCTTACCAGAAGAGCTGCTCGCCGCGTCGGTCGAAAGCACCGACGCGGCTTCACTCACCAACCCCGTCGACCCCTATTTGGCCGGACAAATCTGCCAGTTGATTCTGACCGCCATCATCGCCGGCATCCTGCGCAACGTGGTGAGCGACGCGGTGCGACTGATACGCGGCCGTGGCCGCACCTACGCCCACGCTGCGGGCGAGACGCCGGCGGCTGATCCGCTCCTGCAACAACTGGTCGGTCAGATGGCCAGTCAGGCGTTTGCCGCAGAAGCGCTGATCCTGGCGGCGGCCGAAGCACAGGACGCCGCCCTCGCGAGCGCTGTCGAGGGTCCGATCAATTTCGAACTCGCCCATCGCGCTTCGCTGCTCGCGGCCCAGGCCAAGGTCGTCATCGACGAACTGGCTGCGCGTGCCGCCACCCAGTTGTTCGATGTTGGTGGCTCGTCAGCCATCAAGCAGAGTGCCGATCTGGATCGGCATTGGCGCAATATCCGCACGCTCGCCTCCCACAACCCGGTGGTATACAAGGCGCGCGCGATTGGCGATTACCTGATCAACGGCACGGTGTTGCCGTCTAACGGCTTTTTTTAGACGCTTGGTTTGATCGCTGCCCTGAACGTCGCGCCTTAGCGCGCGGCGGTGAAATGTTGGGCGGCCTTGTCCGCGTAGAAATCCATGAACGCCCGCAGCTTGAGCGGCACATAACTGCGGCTCTGATAGAGCAAATTGATGGGCGTGCCGCGCGGTTCCACTTGATAGTCGGCGAGAATGCGTGTGAGGGCGCCGCGACGCACCGCGCTCTGCACGAACCAGTCGGCGAATAGGATGATGCCGAGACCCGCGCAGGCGCAGGACAACACCGCGTCGGCGTCGTCGATGGCTATCGGTGAACGCAAGGGCACGTCATATCGCGCGTTGCCTTGCGACAGCTTCCAGGTGGTGGTGCCGCTGATCGCGGACATGGTCAGGCAAGCGTGATGTTCGAGATCCGTCGGCGTTTGCGGCGTGCCTTGTCGCGCGAGATAGTCGGGGCTTGCATAGATGTGGGAGTCGGTCTCGGCGATGCGTCGCGCCACCAGATTTGAATCCTGCAGATGACCGATAGTGGCCGCGACATCGCAGCCCGAGACCATGAGATCCGTCAGCCGCTCATGCACCAGTTCCAGGCCGATGGTGATTTCGGGATAGGCGGCGCGGAATTCAGGAATGTAGGGCACGATGAAATGACTGCCGAGGCCGGCGCGACAGCTGATGCGCAGTCGTCCGGCCGGCCGCGCCAGGGCGCCGCGCATCGCTTCGCCTGCTTCGTCCATGGCGTCGATCACGCGTTGCGCATGTTGGCGCAGAAAGCTGCCGTTTTCAGTCAGGCTGACCTTGCGTGTCGAACGCAGAAACAGGCGTTGGCCGATCTCCGCTTCCAGCGCCGCCATCTTGCGTGAGGCCACGGCGGGGGTCAGGGACAGGCGTCGTGCGGCCTGGGTGAAGCTCGAGGTGTCGGCGATGGCGAGGAAGAGTCGCAGCGCGAGGATGTCATCCATTGTTGCTGATTCCGCAATTCAATCTTCCAATACTACCGGCTTATCCTGCGATATTGGCAACAATAGAATGCCCTCCAAGGTCGGCATCCCGCTTACAAGCGAAGCGGAAGTGCCGCACAAAAGACCCTTTGAACCATTGGAGACGCGCCATGAGCACCACGACCATGACTACCCTGAAGACCACTTCCGTCACGCTGCTGAAGGTGGCCCTGCTGGCCGCACTGCTGGGCGGCCTGGCGGCTGCGCTGCCTGCCAATCTGACCCGCATCAACGCGACCGCCGCGACCGTGCAGGCCAGCGTGGCCGCAGACCAGGTCTGAGTTAGGCCTTACGATTCAGCTACGAGAACCGCCCGTGCCTTGGCCAAGACAACAGGTGCTGGCGGTCGCCGATGGCTTCAGAGGTAGGGCGTGGTCGAGGAGCCTGATATCTGGCTGTGCTGAATAATCATTGAGTCTGAGAACCGAAAAGGAACTGCCATTGAACTCACCGACCATCCCTGGATATCTGATCGCAACGCTACGGGTGAAGAATTTCGATGAGTACATGCAGCGTTACGGCATGCCCGCATTTGCGCTGCTAAACGAAATAGGCGCCGAAGTCCAAGTAGCCTCCGCAAGCCCGGACGTGCTGGAAGGCGACTGGGATTGTAATTGGACGGTCGTCATCCGCTTCGCGAGCAAATCCATAGCAACGGAGTGGTACAACTCTGCCGGCTACACTCCGCTTCGAATGCTCCGCATCAACGAACTGACAGATGGTGGCTCGTTAGTGATAGTGGAAGGTCTCGATCTCACGGCTTTCGGCTAGCTGCCTATCGCCCACGGCCGTGCAGGCCAGCGCGGCTGCCGGTCAAGTCTGAGCAGGATCGGACACGGTCACCGCCGACACAGTGTCGTATGGCACAGGCCTCAGGGTGCGAACAAGGCCTCGTGAAAGTCGTCGGTAAAGATGTCGGCCGGCATCACTTCCGGCCCCACGAAGGCGCTGGCCAGCAGAGCCTTGAACCGTGGCTGTTCGGCCATACGCCGCATGGCTCGTGCGCGGGCCGCGAGTCCATGTTCATCAAAGCGCGTGAACAGCCTAGCGGCGAAACGCGTGGCTTGGGCAATGCGGCGCATGGATTCGGCGCGCGCCGTGCCATAGGCGTCAAAGGCGGCGGCATGCCAAGCGCTGCTCTCCAGCAGGATATCGCGCACCATGCGCGCATCGCGCAAGGTGACAGACAAACCCTGGCCGAGTATCGGATCGCTGAAGCCGGCCGCGTCGCCGATCAGCACGGCGCCTGCGGTATAGGGTCGTGCCAGATGAGCACACTGACTGGGATAGGCTTTGCACGGTCCGATGGGCGTCGCATTGCTCAGCCTATTGCCGCCCGGCAGACTGTCGGTGTTGAACGCCGCCAGTAGATTGCGCGCACCTTGTTCGCCGGTGTAACGACCGCGATCCTCCAGCGCATATTCGACGTACAGACGCACCTTGCCGTGACCTTGGGGAAAGATCAGGAACATCACCTCACCGGCCTTGCCGATGGCCTGCATGTCGGCCGGCCAGTGTTCGGCATTACTGACCAGCAAGCCGGAGATCAGGTGATCGACTTGTTGTTCTTCAAGCGCCAGATTGAGCTGACGACGTACGGCGGAGGAGCGTCCGTCTGCGCCGATCAGCAGTCGGCAGGCATGTTGATAGGCCATGCCGTCGTGCATGAAGCGCACCATGGGCGCCGCTCCTGCTTCGACTTTCAACTCCGACACGCCGCGCCGCACCGTGGCGCCGCAAGCGCGCGCGTAATGCAGCAGCGTGTTCTGCATCGTGACATGTTCCATGCACAACGGCCCCGGTGCTTCGGGATGCATGGTGGCGAGCGACAGCGTGTCGGCCTCGGCCAGTGCGGGCGGCAGCAGTTCGTCGTAGATGATCGAGCGCGCGAGATGATGACCGCCGCTGGCCATCAAGAGATCGTAGACGCCGAGTTGCTTGGCCTCGGCCACGCCCCACGGCGCAATCCACTCGCCGCGCACGCGATCGACGAACACCGGTTCGCGTTCCAGCACTTCCACGCCGAGACCCGCCGCCGCAAGGTTGGCCGCCAGCGTACTGCCGCCGACGCCGCCCCCCACGATGATGACATCGAAAGTCCGCATCGCTGTTGCCCCACCCAAGCTCTTTGCGCTGGTCATTAGGACATGCTTTGTAAAGGCTGGAAAGCACGGGCATGGTCGAACACGGGAGGATGCTGAGAAACGCGGAAAGGCACGGCCGCGACTTTATCCGCGCGGCCATGCAATAGATGGACTCAGCCCGCCGAGGCCGGCCGTTCGTCGCGCTCGGACTGCCCCATCGTCTTGTCGATGATCTCTGGCAGATGCGCCAGACGATGTTCGATGAGCTGCTGGCCACCACCGGTAACCAGCGAACGTGCTGCTTCCGGCGGGCGGCCATAACGGGCCGCGAATTCCGCAAGGGTCGCGGGTGCCGCCGGTTGCTGACGCAGATGATCCGGTTTGCCATCGGCCTCGCGGAACTCGGGCATCACTTCTTCCGCGAAGATCTGCATGTTCTTCATGACCATCCAGTTCGGCATCGGTCCATAGGACGAACCGACCGCAAGAATGCCGCCGGCGCCGACTTCATCGCAATACTCGCCGAGCTGATTCTTCACCGTCTCCGCTGAGCCGACAATGATGTAGCGGTCCTTGATCAACTCGTCGTAAGTGAGTTGCACCTGCGGTTTGACCTTGCCCTTTTTCAACAGTCCGACGAAGTTGCGGAAGGACTTGGTGCTCATATAGCCGGGCGGAAAGAACAACTGATCGGGGATCTTCAAACCGGTGTTGAACACCCACGACAAATGGGCCTTGGCTTCGCGATGGGCCTGCTCGTCGGTTTCCGCCACATAGGTCGGCACACAGGCGTTGAACATACTCTTGGGCGCCTCATAGCCCAGACGCTTGCATTCCTCACGCAAGCCGTCAAAAGCCATTTTGGTAAACCATAACGGTGAAAACACCATCATGTAGGTGTAGTGATGACGGGCGACGAACTGCAGGGTTTCCAGCGAACCCTGGCCGGGGATCCAGATCGGCGGATGGGGTTGCTGTATCGGTTTGGGAATGATGTTGACGTTCGGCACGTAGAAATGATCGCCCTGCCAGGTGAAGGGGCCATCATCGGTCCAGGCCTTGATGATCAAGTCATGGGCTTCGTCGAAACGTTCGACCGAGTCGGCTGGCGTCACACCGTTGTTGAAATACTCGCAACCGATGCCGCGTACGAAACCAGAGATGATACGCCCGCCCGAGATCACATCGAGCATGGCGATTTCTTCGGCCACGCGCAGTGGATTGCCGTGCAAGGGAATGGCGTTGCCGATGATGCCGATGGGAATGTGCGTCGTGCGCTGCACCAGCATCGCGGCGATGATGTTAGGCGAAGGCATGGTGCCGTAGAAGTTGGCGTGGTGTTCGTTGACACCGACGCCGTCGAAGCCATGCTTCTCGGCCGCTACCAGCTGATCGATGTATTCGAGATAGAGCAGACGACCGCGCTGCGGGTCGTAGTGCTTGTTGGAGAGCGACACCCAGGTCGAAGGGAATTGTGCGGTGGGCGGAATATGCGGGTAGGGCATCAGATGAAAGAAATAGAAACGCAGCTTGTTCATCACTTGGCTTCCTCAATCAAGCCGAGCAGGGCATCGGCCAGTTGGCGTGGACGTTCGAGACAGGGCTCATGGCCGGTGCCCGGAATACGGACCAGGCGGCTATTGGGCAGTACTTCGGCGTAGCGGTCCGACATCTCGTTCGGCACTAGACGATCTTCTTCGGCGCCGACCACCAGGGTCGGACATTGCAGGCGTTGCAGACGACGCTCCAAGGCGAGGTTGTAACGCGGCGCCCACATGAGCCGCGCGGCGGCGGTGAATTCTGAATACAGATGTATGCCTTCCTCGAAGTTCTCGGGGTCGGGCAGGAATTCCATCATCACCGCCTTATCCTGGAACAGGCGATCCATGAGTTCCGGTGGCGGCAGCTGGAAGATATCGACACCTGGGTTGTCCGGCAGGCGTAGTCCTACCGGTGTAATCAAAGACAGCGATTTCAAACGTCGCGGATAAAAGGATGCGAACTCGGCCGCCGCCCAGCCGCCCATGGAAAAGCCGATGAGATGAATGCGCTCCAAGCCCAACTGCTCGAACAGCTGATCGTAGAGCAGGGTCAGATCGTCAAAGGTGCGAAACCATTTCGGCATCGGCGTTTCGCCGAAGCCCGGCTGTTCGGGCGCAATGAAGTCGCAACGTTCCGCCATCATCTGGTAGAGCGGGATCCACATACGCGTGAAGCCGGCGCCATGTAGCAGCACCACGGCCTCGCCCTGGCCCTGACGGCGGTAGGCGATAGGAATGCCCGATACCGTGACAAAGGCGGGTGGTGTATAGAATTTTGCGGGTTTGGGTACGTCGACCTTGTCGACGACGTCGATATAGCTCATGGCGTCTCCCCTGCGTTGAAGTTCGAGGCCATGTTTATAGCAGACCGCGAGGGGCGAGGAACATGGGATCCTAGGGACGAAGAGCGCTGAGCGCGGGTATGCTAGGTCGTGCCGCCGCGGCTGGTCGGAGCGGCGCACCCGCCACGGAGGCGCACTCCATGAAACGCTACAGAATTGTCTTACTCGTCACGCTGAGCTGTGCCGCCCAGGCCGTCGAGATTCACCAATGGCGCGACGCAAAGGGCCAGGTGCATTTCGGCGATCGCGCGCCGGCCGATACGGTCTCGACCGTGGTCAAGGTCAAACCCAATGTCTACACCAGTCCCAACATCGAGGCCTTGAGTCAGCTCGTGCAGCGCGCCGAACAGGTGGTCATGTACAGCGCGTCGTGGTGTGGCTACTGCAAGAAGGCGCGTCGTTATTTCAACGACCACGGTATCGCCTTCAACGAGTACGATATCGAGACCGATGAGAAGGGACAGCGCGATTATGAGCGTCTGGGCGCCACAGGTGTGCCGGTCATTCTGGTCGGTGAGCGGCGCATGAATGGCTTCTCAGCACAGGCTTTCGAAAGTATCTACCAGCCGCATTGAACGCAGTGAGCTGCAGCGCGCTAGACGCCGGCTTCCTGCGCGGCGATGGCGACCGCGTCGCCGACCACCTTCTGCAGGATCTTTCTGAGCGCATCCTGGATCTCCGCCGGCACCGTGACCGTGCCCTTGGCGGTTTCGAAACTGCTCTGCCACAGACCTTCCGGCAGCGGCGCTGACTGAAAGCCGGTAGCCTTGCCGACGACGAAGAATTTGCGCGTGTCATAGGCCTCGACATAGATGCTGCCATAGGCAAAAGCATCGCTGCCATAAGCCTTCTGCACACCATAACCACGAATCTTCTGATTGGTCTTCGTCACGCGGTCGGTGTCGACGTGGCGTGCCACCACCACCACCATGTCCAGCCCGAGATCTTTGGCGATAGTCGCCAATTGTTCGTGAATGCGATCGGTCTTGGCGTAGCTGAAGTCGGAGTCATACAGGCCCAGCAGCGCCTCGTTGCGCGCGATCGGCACGACCTCGAAACCCTTGCGTTTCAGATTCGGCATCATGATGCCGGCGACCTGTGCGTCAATATCCCAGCCCGGCAGCTCGCCGCGCGAAAAGAAGCTCTCCTGCGCGGAGGCGGTGAGATAGCTGACGTTGATCTTGTCATCGACCAGGGACAACAGGCCGACTTTCTTGATGGTCGCCGCGTAATCGCCGGTGACACGCGCGGTATTGTTGCCGCCTAAGTTCGGGCAGCCGGCCAGCAACAGCGACAGGCAAAGAAGTGCGACGATTCTCATGATGAGCAGGGTTCCCTTGAGCTGATTGAGTAGGCGCGTCATTCGTTCAGTACTACGCCGCCTCGAGACCGAATACGCCTGCCGCGCTCAGCGTCGCGATTTCATCGGCACTCAAGCCGAGCTCGTCGCTCAGCACCTCGTCATTATGCTGGCCCAATGACGCAACTTCGGGACGCACGGCGGCATGGGTTGCGGAGAACAGGAAGGGCGTGTTCGGTACCTTGAGCGGGCCAGCGCCATCCACCACCTCGACCAACATGTCGCGATGCAGGAGTTGTGGGTCGTCGGCCAGATCGGCGATGCGGCGATAGCGGGCGCAGGGCAGATCGGCGGCGGTGAAGCCACGCAGTGCTTCCTCCGAGCTGCGGGTGCGGGTCCAGGCCTCGGCCAGCGCCATCATTTCGTTGTAATGCTCGAAGCGCGATCGCGAAGTCGCGAAGCGCGGATCGTCCAGCATGTCGGGCCGGCCGATAGCCTGCGCGAGTTTGACGAACTGCGGCTGGGTGAGCGGCATGGCGGTGATGAATCCGTCGCGGGTCTCGAGCGGGCCATAGACACGCAGATTGGGATCGGGATTGAAGGCGATCTGGAAATCGCGATGCATGGTCGACAGCAAACTGTCCATCATGGCGATGTCGATGAACTGACCGACACCGCTGCGCATGCGGTAATAGAGTGCCGCGCTGATCGCGCCAAAGGCCTGCAGTGCGGCGGTGGTATCGCCTACCGGCAGACCCATGTTGAGCGGCCGCTCAAGACCGGGCTGACTGTGTTGATAGACGATTTCGTAACCGGACAGCGCTTGCACGATGGGGGCAAAGGCTGGCAGGCCGGCCTCGGGACCCTCCTGGCCATAGCCCGAGATGGAACACATCACGAGCTTGGGGTTGTGTTCGCGCAGGCGCTCGTAATCGAGGCCCAGACGCTGCATGACACCGGGGCTGAAGTTCTCCACCACCACGTCATAGCCTGCCACCAGGCGCCGGCAGATGTCGGCTGCGGCCTGGTGCTTGAGATCGAGCTTGAGGCTGCGCTTGCCGCTGTTCAGCGCGGCGAACACGGTGCTGTATTCACCGCGCATCGGTCCGATTTGACGCATCAACTCGCCGCCCGGTGGTTCAATCTTCAAGACCTCGGCACCGAGATCGGCCAGCATGCGCGTGCAATAGGCGCCAGCAATAATAGCGGTGAAATCGAGCACGCGGATGTCGTCGAAGACGCGCGGGCCGTGGGGCGCGCGCATGGACCTAAGTTCGCTCATGGCCAGGCTGGTCTGTGCTGTGGGGCGTTTATTCTAGCGGGGTGGCGTGGAAAGGCGATGACCGGCGGTAGGTGCGACCATTCGCACATTCATCTCCATGACCTCTCAGGTCGCCACCACCACCCGCACCGCATCCAGCTTCAACTGCGCACCGCGCAGATAACGCGTCAGCTGGTCACGCGTTTCCTCGAGATAACTCACTTCCTCGGCACGGATGTTCGGATTGACCTTGGCCAGACGCTGCATGCGCGCGGTCTCGGTGGCGAACTGCTGGTTCATGCTCGCGAGCGCGCTGGTGACCAGGCTTTCCTGCCGCACTTCGGCGAAATGGGTGGCGTGATCGGTGAGCGATGCAATCTGGTCGCGCATGCGTGTAATGACCTTCAACGCGGTGGCGGCCGGCACGTCGCGCACCGCAGTCTCGAACCAGGCCGCATCGCGTTTGGCCGTGACATCCTCGCCCGCGCCATCGACCACCACGCGCAAGCTCGACTGCGGCAAAAAGCGCTGCACGTTCAAACCACGCGGCGCCGGACACACCACCACGAACTGGGTTTCGATCAGCAGATTGCCGGGATTGAGGCCCGCGACCTTGACGATGCCGAAGCTGGCATTGCCGAACTCACCGCCGAGCACCATGTCCATGCTGCCGGCCACCATCGGATGTTCCCAGGTCAAGAAATGCATGTCATCGCGACCCAGCGCCTGGGTGCGATCGAAGGTCACCGTCAGACCGCCCTCGGGCAGGCCCGGGAATTCCGTGCAGCTCATGTGATCGCCGGGCTGCAAGACCAGGCTGTCGGCACCATTGTCCTCGTGCTCGACACCGAATTCGCTGAACACATGGTCCATGTATTCGCGCAATTGTGCGGCGCGTTCGGCTGCCGCCACATCGGCCAAGATGACCTCGGCGCGCGGCCGATCGAAGGAATTCAATTCCAGCAGCCGATCGCGACCGCGTGATAACACCTGCTTGATTTCCGTGCTGCGTGCACGGGTGGTTTCGAGCAGGGCCGCAATCGCCGCTATGTCTGCGGGATAGGCCATGCAAGCTTCAAGCGGGCCACGGAATTCTGCCAGCAGCGCAGGCCCCGCCGGACAGATGTGCACGAAGGCATCAATGCCTTCGTGCAGCCAGCGCACCAGCACACGCTGCGCCGAATCACGGAAGCACGGCACGTGGATCTCGACCGCGTAGCGCTGGCCGATGCGATCCAGACGCCCGATGCGCTGCTCGATCAGATCGGGATTCTCCGGCACATCAAACAACACCAGGTGGCGCGCGAATTGAAAGTTGCGGCCTTCACTGCCGATTTCAGAACAGACCAACAGTTGCGCATCTTCCTCGGTATCAGCGAAGTAGGCCGCCGCGCGATCGCGCGCGACTAGATCCAAGCCTTCATGGAACACCGCCGAGCGCACCCCTTTGCGCAGACGCAGCCAGGCTTCAAGCGTCTGGGCGGTGTCGGCGCGCGCGCAGATCACCAGGGTCTTGTCACGACGGTGCTGTGCCAGCCAGCCCGCCAGCCATTCAGCGCGCGGGTCTAAGCCCAGCCAGTCTTCACCGAGACCTTGTTCGGGAATGAGCTGCGCGGCCAGACTCGCGCCTGCCGCGCGCTCGCGATAGACCGTCGGCATCTCAAGCTCGTGCACATTGAGATGGCGCTCGGGAAAGCCCGCGATGTTGTCGCGGCAATTGCGGAATAACACACGGCCGGTGCCGTGATGATCGAGCAGTTCGCGTACGATGCGATGGATGCCGGCGGTGCTGCCGCTGGCCAATTCGTTTTGCAGTTCCGCGACGCGCTCGGCGCCCAGATAGCGCGCTACTTCCATCATCGCGTCGCTCGTCGGCGTGTTTTCGCCATCACCCAGCGTGCGCACCAGTTCGCTGACCGCTTCGTAATGCTGCTCTTCGGCGCGATAACGCTCGAGGTCGTCATAGCGATGTGGGTCGAGCAGTCGCAGGCGTGCGAAATGTCCCTCGACGCCGAGCTGTTCCGGCGTGGCGGTCAACAACAGCAGTGAAGGAATGCGCGCGGCCAGGGCGGCGATGGCGGTATAGGCCGGACTCGCGGCCGCCGGCGTCCAGGCCAGATGATGAGCTTCGTCCACTATCATCAAATCCCAGCCCGCTGCGCAGGCCTGGGCGTGGCGTTCGGGATTGGCAACCAAGAAGGGCAGACTGCTCAGCACCAGCTGTGCCGACTCAAAGGGATTACCTTCGCCGGAACCCGCCAGCTCGTCACAGATCTCTTCGTCCAGTATCGAGAACTTGAGATTGAAACGACGCAGCATCTCGACTAACCACTGGTGCACGAGATTGTCCGGCACCACCACCAGCGCGCGGCCGACGCGGCCTGACAGCCATAGCCGATGCAGAATGAGTCCCGCCTCAATGGTCTTGCCGAGGCCGACTTCATCGGCCAGTAACACGCGCGGCGCATGACGACTCGACACTTCGTCGGCGATATAGAACTGATGGGGCAGAGGCTGTACGCGTGCACCCAGCAGGCCATAGGCCGGCGAGACCTGATGGCTGTGATAACAGGCCAGCGTCTCGGCGCGCAGACGGAAGCGCGCGGTCTTGTCTATCTGGCCGATGAACAGACGATCGAGCGGCCGGTTGAACTGCACGAAGCTGTCGAGATCGATTTCGTGCATGCTTAAGTCGGCGCCTTCGGCATTGATGCCAAAGTAGAAGGCGCAGTCGTTGACAGTTTTGACCTCGGTGACGATCAACTCGGTGCCGTCCTCGCCACGAATGCGATCGCCGGCGCGATACAGCACGCGGATCAGCGGTGAGTTGTCGAGCGCATAGGTGCGGCGGTCGTCGGCCGCCGGAAAATTCAACACCACACGGCGATTGGCGACTTCAAATACCGTGCCGAGGCCAAGCTCGGGTTCGGTGTTGCTGATCCAGCGTTGTCCAGGGCGGCAATCGTTCATGGTGGAATGGGAAATCGACATGGGCTTGGATGATCGAGGGCGGATTCTAGCCGGAATCGCCGTCCCTGGATCGGCTGACGGCGAGCGTGTGTCGCAACCGTCGCCATGTGCTCCAAGCGCTGCTTACTTGCGGTCAGCCAGCACTTTGGCGCGGAACTCCTCGGTCGAGTTGACGTGTGGGAAGGGTAGATCGGGGACCGGCAGGTGCAGTGCCTGGCAGATCGGTGCCCAACCGTCGCCCGGGTGCCACTCCACCAGACGCGCGGCCGGTACCTGTTCACGTACCTTGCGGTTGTGCGCCTCATAGGCGGCGATGCTCGCGTTCTTGTCGGTGATATTCAGTGTAAAGCGGCTTGCAAACATTGCATCGATCATGCGTCGCCAGTCGTTATCCATGCCTTGCATGGCTTCGAAGATGGTGTTCGAGGCGCTTTTCCACCAAGCCTCGGCGTCGCGCGAGGACAGCAGGATGACAGCATCCGGAAAGGCCGCCGCGATTTCCGGCCAGAAGGCCGAGGCTGGCCAGTCGACGGCCGCCGCGTAATTGCCGAGCATGCTTTGCCAGTCCACCGGCTCATTGCGCGCGGCTGCATGCCACAGGGGAATGTGCTCGGGGTGCTCGCGCACTTCGAACATGTGGTAGCAGGGCGCGCCTAGCAGAGTTTCCAGCGCGCTGCGCAGTGACAGCGTGCCGGTGCGCCCGACGCCGGCGCCGATCAAGGTCAAGCTCATGATGGTTTCCTCGCGGTGTCTGTCGTTGCCCAAGCGGCTCGCCCGTGCTCCTGCGGGAGGTACCATCGTGCGAGGCCTTATGCGATAGTGCGCGCATGTTCTGGTATCGGTTCCGCGTGCGCAAGCTCGGCTTGCCACGCTGCGGGGGGCGGCGATGAGCGCACCCGGTCAAGCTCTGAAACAAACACCGCTATACAACTTGCACGAGCAGCTCGGCGCGCGATTGGTGCCTTTTGCGGGCTACGCCATGCCTGTGCAATATCCCGGCGGGATCAAGCACGAACATCTGCATACGCGCCAGGCGGCCGGCCTGTTCGATGTCTCGCACATGGGCCAGATCAGTGTGCATGGCGCGGTCGATAGCTTGGAGTTCCTGGTGCCCGGCGATATTGCCGGGCTGGCAGTCAGTCAGCAGCGTTATTCGCTGTTGACCAACGAGGCCGGCGGCATCATCGACGACTTGATGATCACGCGCTTCGCCGATCGCCTGCACCTGGTGGTGAATGCGGCCTACAAGGACAGCGACTTCGATCACCTCGCGAGCGCCCTGCGCGCGAGCTGCGAGCTTCGAGCCCACCCTGAGCTGGCGCTGCTGGCGCTGCAGGGCCCGCTGTCTGGCGCGGTCCTCGCAGGCCTGTGTCCGGCCGCCGCTGCGCTCAAATTCATGCAGGGCTGTGAGACCGTCATCAAAGGCATGGCAGTGTTGGTACATCGCTGTGGCTATACCGGCGAAGACGGTTTTGAAATCGCGATCGCGCACGAGGCCGCCGACGATCTCGCGCGGCTGTTGCTGGCGCAGCCCGGTGTCGAGGCCTGTGGCTTGGGCGCGCGCGATTCGCTGCGCCTGGAGGCGGGCCTGTGTCTGTCGGGGGCCGATATCGACGCTGGCACTACGCCCATCGAAGCGGATTTAAGCTGGACCATTGCGCGCAAATATTTACGCGATGATGCCAGCCCCGCCCATTTCCCCGGCCACGCCCGCATTCTTGACGAGGCGCGCCGGGGCAGCGCGCGGATGCGGGTCGGCATCCGTATCCGCAGTCGCGTGCCGGTGCGTGCCGGAGCCGAGTTGCACGACACCGCCGGCCGCGCGGTCGGCACCATTACCTCGGGCGGCTTCGGCCCCAGCCTCGATGCGCCGGTTGCGATGGCTTATGTGGAACGCGCGTTGGCCGTGCCGGGCACGAGCCTCGCGGTCACTATCCGTAACACTGAACACATTGTCGATGTGGTGGCCTTGCCCTTTGTGCCCCATCGCTACAAGAAATCCTGATCAACCAACCTCAACCCCAGCCGTGGACAGTCCGCTATGAACGCACCCCAATACACCCAGGAACACGAGTGGCTGCGCGTCGAAGCCGACGGCAGCGTCACGCTCGGTATCACCGACTATGCTCAGGAACAGCTCGGCGATATCGTGTTCGTTGAATTGCCGGAAGTCGGGTCGCATCTGGACAAGGGCACCAATTTGGTCGTCATCGAATCGGTCAAGGCAGTCGGCGAAGTGAAGCTCATGGTCGGTGGCACGGTACTCGGCGTCAACGAGCGCCTGGCCAACGAGCCCGAGCTGGTCAACAACGCACCGTTCGCCGAAGGTTGGCTGTTGCGCATCAAACTCGATGACGTGAGCCTGCTAGATGGTCTCATGGACGGCAACGCCTACCAGGCTTACATCGCCGAGCTGTAAACGCTCCTGTTTCTTTATTGTGGGTCCGACTTCAGTCGAACATTAGCATCGCTCTCCGTGCCGGGCTGGAAAGGAATGTCCGACTGAAGTCGGACCCACAGGGACACAGAGCAATGTGTGAGTTTGTCGAACCCACAGGCTGACATCGATCTCTCCCGCGAGGCCCCATGACCCCACGCCCCACCCTTTACGAACTCGAATCCCGTGGCGATTTCATTCGCCGCCACATCGGCTCGACACCAGAGCAGATCGCCCACATGCTCGCCGCTCTCGGTCTCGACAGCCTTGAACAGCTAGTTGAACGGGCGGTACCGGACAGCATCGTTTCGCGCAGCCCGCTGGCGCTCACCGAGACCGTCAGCGAACAGGCGATCTTGAATCACCTGCGCGCCATGCGCGCACGCAACCGCGTCAACATTTCGATGATCGGCATGGGTTACTACGGCACCTTATTGCCCGAGGTGATCAAGCGCAACGTGTTGGAGAATCCCGGCTGGTATACCGCCTATACGCCCTATCAGGCCGAGATCAGTCAGGGTCGTTTGGAGGCATTACTCAACTACCAACAGATGATCATCGACTTGACCGGCATGGATCTGGCCAATGCCTCGATGCTCGACGAGGCGACCGCCGCCGCCGAGGCGATGGCCATGGCGCAGCGCCTCTGCAAGAACCGCTCGCAGCGCTTTCTGGTCGACGCCGAATGCCATCCGCAGACCATTGCGGTGGTTGAGACGCGCGCGCGCTATTTCGGTTTTGAAGTGATAGTGGGCGACGCCCATGCTTTGTTGAACGAGGGAGAATATTTCGGCGCACTGCTGCAATACCCGGGCTCGAGTGGCGCCTTGCGCGATCACAGTGACTTCATAAGCCTCGCTCATACGCGTGGCATGTTGGTCACGGTTGCAAGTGATCTCTTGAGTCTGGTGCTGTTGAAGCCGCCGGGTGAGATGGATGCCGACATCGTAGTCGGTAGCGCGCAGCGCTTCGGTGTGCCCATGGGCTATGGCGGACCGCACGCAGCCTTCTTCGCCACGCGCGAACGCTTCGTGCGTTCCATGCCGGGCCGCGTCATCGGCGTGTCGCGCGATCGCGATGGGCGCATGGCCTTGCGCATGACACTACAGACTCGCGAACAGCACATTCGCCGTGAGAAGGCGACCAGCAATATTTGCACTGCGCAAGTGTTGCTGGCGGTGATTGCCGGTTTCTACGCGGTCTACCATGGCCCCAAGGGACTGGCCTTGATTGCCGGACGTGTGCATCGATTGCTACAGATTCTGGTCAGCGGTCTAAAGCGTCTCGGCCACGAGCTACAGCACCAAGCCTTTTTCGATACCGTCACCTTGCATGTGCCGAATCGCGCGCGCCACTATGCCGCTCGTGCCCGCGAGGCTGGCATCAATCTGCGTGTGGTTGATGCCGATCACTTAGGCATCGCCTTTGACGAGACCATCAATCGTGCGGCGGTGCGTGCGCTGTGGCGGGTGTTTGCGCGTGACGACGCCGATGAACTGGATTTCAAGACACTCGATGCGACCGTTGAGGAATGCATCCCCACCGGGCTGCTGCGCAGCAGTGCTATCCTCACGCATCCCGTGTTTGAGCGTTATCACTCGGAAACCGAGATGATGCGTTACATGCGTCGCCTCGCGCGGCGTGATATCGCGCTTGACCGCGCCATGATCCCGCTCGGTTCCTGCACCATGAAGCTGAATGCGGCGGTCGAGATGCAAGCCTTGTCCTATCGCGAATTTGCCGATCTGCATCCCTTCGTGCCGCTCGATCAGGCACAGGGTTATCAACGCCTGTTCGAAGAGCTGACAGCGATGCTGGTCGATCTAACGGGCTTCGCGGCTTTTTCACTACAACCGAATGCCGGCTCACAGGGCGAGTACGCGGGGCTGCTGGTGATCCGCAAGTATCACGAGGTGCGCGGTGAAGGCGGGCGCGATGTGTGTCTGATCCCAGCCTCGGCCCACGGCACCAATCCAGCCAGCGCGGCGATGGCGGGTTTGCGCGTGGTGGTGGTGGAGTGTGACGAAAACGGCAATGTCGATATCGACGACTTGCGCGCCAAGGCCGCGCTGCATGCCGCCCAGCTCGCCGGTCTCATGATCACCTATCCCTCGACCCACGGCGTGTTCGAGGCTTCAATCATTGAGCTGTGCGAAATCGTCCACGCCCACGGCGGCCAAGTCTATATGGATGGCGCCAATTTCAACGCCCTGGTCGGTATCTGCCGGCCGGCCGAGATCGGTGCCGATGTCATGCACATCAATCTGCACAAGACCTTCGCCATTCCCCATGGTGGCGGCGGACCGGGCATGGGGCCGATAGGCGTCAAGCCCCATCTCGCGCCTTATTTGCCCGATCATCCGGTAGTCGGTGGCGTCAATCCCTATGCCGGCCCGGCGGGCACGGTCGGTGCGGTGTCTGCCGCGCCGTGGGGCTCGGCCAGCATATTGACTATCTCGTGGGCCTATATCGCCATGATGGGCGCCAGCGGTCTGCGCCGCGCGACCATGGTCGCGATCCTCGCCGCCAACTATGTCGCGACGCGTTTGAAGGATCACTACCCGGTGCTCTACACCGGTCGCAATGGCATGGTCGCCCACGAATGTATTATCGATCTGCGCGCCATCAAGGCCGCCACCGGTATCAGCGTCGACGACGTGGCGAAACGTTTGGCCGACTATGGTTTCCACGCTCCGACCATGTCCTTCCCGGTCGCCGATACGCTCATGATCGAGCCGACCGAGAGCGAGAACCTGCGCGAGCTGGAGCGTTTCTGCGCGGCCATGATCAAGATACGTGAGGAGATAGCGGCGGTGGCCGACGGGCGCGCGGATCGCGAGAACAACCCGCTCAAGAATGCGCCCCATCACCATCAATTGTTGATCGACGAGGCCTGGGTGCGGCCCTATAGCAAGGCCGAAGCTTTCTTTCCGATGGAAGGCCTGCACGAGGACAAATACTGGCCGCCGGTCTCGCGCATCGACAATGTGTTTGGCGACAAGCACGTAGTGTGCAGCTGCCCGCCGATGGATGCCTATCGGGATTGATCCACTGGTAGGTGCGAATTCATTCGCACCTACTGCAGCAGCGTCTTCGTTTCCCCACAGCGCACACAACGCTCGATGGTCACCAGCTTGCCCTGCTTCACGTCGAATTGTTTTTTCTGATCGATTTCCCACTTGTGAAAGCCGCTCTTGCACAGCGTCCGGCCTTCACCCTTGGGTTTCTTGGACAGTTGACGAAAGGGAATTACATCGCCCATGGTCTCACCTCATTCATGCTGGCCGGTAGTCGCTGCCCAGATGGGTGACCAGCAGGTTTGCAATCTCGCTGACCCGCGCTGCCTCATAGCCACCAGCGCTGCGCTGACCCCAGGCCACGTTTGGCCACCAGGCATCGGCCGGATGACGACCGATGATGTGAATATGCAGCTGTGCGACGATGTTGCCGATAGTTGCGACATTCAATTTCGTGATCGGAAACCGCGCGCGTATGAAATGCGACAGACGATTGATTTCATCCTGTAACGTTTGCTGCTCGTGGACATTCAGATCGCAACACTCGATGACCGCAGTTTCCGGCACCAGGATGAACCATGGCATCTCGCTCTTGTTCATCAGCAGCACATGACTGAAGGGCAGACGACCGAGCACATGACACTCGGCACGCAAGGCTGCCGCGAGTTCAAAGCTGGGTAGCGTCTGCCCGTGCATGTTGCTGGGCTCAGGCTGCCGACATGCCGCCGTCGATGGGATAGCTGTTGCCGGTGATATAGCCGGATTCGTCGCTGGCGAGGAATAGCGCGAGCTGCGCGACTTCATGCGGCTGACCGTAGCGGCGCAGCGGCACCGCCGCTTCCATCTTTTTCTTGACGATGTCGGTGGCACCCGGCGCGTAGCCCGCTTCGATGGCTTCGATCATGCGGGTCGCTATCGGCGAGGGATTGATAGTGTTGACGCGAATCTTGAGCGACGCACATTCCAGCGCGGCCGACTTCATCAAGCCCACCACCGCATGCTTGGAGGCGATGTAGGCGCCGAGCTTGGGTACGCCGCGCAGACCACCGAGAGACGAGGTGATGACGATACTGCCACCGCCGCTCTTGGCCATCGCCGGGATCACGTATTTGAGTCCTAAAAACACGCCGCGCACGTTGACCGCCATGACCTTGTCGAACACTTCGATCGGATAGTCGACGATGGGGCAGACCGCGCCTTCGATGCCGGCGTTGTTGAAGAACACATCGAGGCGGCCATGACGGGCGACGGTTGCCTTTACATAGGCTTCGACCTGGGCGGGGTCGGTGACGTCGGCGGCGATGCCCATGGCGCGCTCGGCGCCGATCTCGGCCACGGCGCGCTCGAGCGCGGCCTGGTCGAGATCGACCAGCACCACCTGCGCGCCTTCGGCGCCGAACAGCTTGGCCGACGCGAGACCGATGCCGCCGGTGCCGCCGGTGATCACGGCGACCTTATTGTGCAAACGTTGCATGGACTTCCCCTGGGTTACTAGGCGTCAGACGCAGATTACACCACCGCGAGGCGCAGCGCGGAAACGCAGGGCGGAAGATTTCCCGACGGCAAGCGCGGCGCTTGTCGCTGCCAAGCGCACGTCGAGGCGACGGTGCGTGTACCATGGGCACCGATGTTTCCGCGCCCAGTTCGTCACGCCATGCCGCTCTTTGCTTTTCCGCGTCGCCCATGCTGAGGCGCGCGCTTACCGTCCTCAAGGACACCTACGGATACAGCGCCTTTCGCGGCCATCAAGGCGAGGCCATTGCCTGTGCATTGAATGGTCTGGACTGTGTGGTGCTGATGCCGACCGGCGGTGGCAAGTCGCTGTGCTATCAGATCCCGCCGCTGGTCACCGGCGGTTGCGCGCTGGTGGTCTCGCCCCTCATCGCGCTCATGCAGGATCAGGTGGCGGCGCTGGAGCGCTTCGGCGTGGCGGCGGCCTGTCTCAATTCCAGCATGAGTGGCGGCGAGCAGGCGGCGGTCACGCGGCGTCTGCGCGACGGTGAGCTGCGTCTGTTGTACGTCGCGCCCGAGCGCGTGCTGCAGCCGCGCACGGTGGAAGCGCTGAGCAGTGCGAGTATTTCCCTGATTGCGATCGATGAAGCCCATTGCGTATCGCAATGGGGCCACGACTTCCGCCAGGACTATCTGGAACTCGGCGCGCTGGCCGCGCATTTCCCCGGCGTGCCGCGCATGGCACTGACCGCCACCGCTGATGAACGCACCCGTGCTGATATCGCCGCGCGACTCGCGCTCGATGAACCGCGTTGGTTCGTTGGTGGTTTTGATCGCCCGAACATCCGTTACACGGTGCGTGCGCGCGGCAATGCACGGCAGCAATTGGAAAGCTTCCTCGCCCAGTTCCGCAGCCAGGCCGGCATCGTCTATTGCATGACACGGCGCAAGGTCGAGGAAACCGCTGCGGCCTTGTGCGCGGCCGGCTTCAACGCCCTGCCTTATCACGCTGGACTTGAGCAGCGCACGCGCGCCGACAATCAGACGCGCTTCCTGCGCGAGGACGGTTTGATCATGGTCGCGACCATTGCCTTTGGCATGGGTATAGACAAACCCGATGTGCGCTTCGTCGCCCATTTCGATCTGCCGAAAAGCGTCGAGTCCTATTACCAGGAGACCGGCCGCGCCGGGCGCGACGGCGAACCGGCAGAAGCATGGATGGTGTACGGTCTGCAGGACGTGGTGCGTTTACGGCAGATGGTCGATGAATCGCCGTCCAGTGAAGAGCACAAGCGCGTCGAACGGCACAAACTCGATGCGTTGCTGGGCTGGTGTGAGGCCACCACCTGTCGGCGCCAGCCCTTGCTCGAATACTTTGGCGAGAACCACACTGAGCCTTGCGGCAATTGTGATAACTGTCTCGAACCGCCCGCTACCTGGGATGCCACCCTAGATGCGCGCAAGCTGTTGTCCTGTGTGTATCGCACTGGCCAGCGCTTCGGTGCGGCCCATGTGATCGATGTGCTGCGTGGTGTCGACAACGACAAGGTGCGTCAGCATCAACATGCCGAGCTCAGTACCTTTGGCATTGGTAGCGCGCGCAATGTGCTGCACTGGCGTTCGGTATTAAGGCAGTTGATGGTGCGCGGGGTGTTGAGCGCGGACGTCGAACGCTTCGGTGCCTTGCGCCTCGAAGCCGATGCGCGCGCGTTGTTACGCGGCGAGACAAAGCTGTTTCTGCGCGAGGACATTGCCGTTGCGCGTACGCCGAAACGCAAGGCCGGCGCCGCAGTCGAGGCGCCGTTAGGTGAACTCGCTCAGGCCCTCTGGGACAGCCTGCGCGCCTGTCGCAAACGCTTGGCGGACGCCGATGGCGTGCCGCCTTATGTGGTGTTTCACGATCGCAGCTTGCGCGAAATGGCGACGCGTCGGCCGACCACCTTGAGTGCCTTGTTGACCATCACGGGGGTGGGTCAGGCTAAACTCGAGCGTTATGGCGCTGAGTTCTTGGCGGTATTGAACGCGGTGTAGGTGCGGCAAACCTCGCTCTATCTTTCGATCTCTTCTGTGGGTCCGACTGAAGTCGGACTCACACAATAGCAGCGAGCAATGAACGGAGTCAGCTTCGCCGTCTCACCACCACTGTCCGCCCGAGCTTGTCGTGCCAGCCTTGCTTGCGCGCATCCCAGATGATCCATAGAAAGCCCAGACCGATAAAAATCGTCGAGATGAAATAGCCGAGATAGCGGATCACGAGCTGCAGATTGCTCGGTGGCCCCAGCGTTGCGGCATCGACGATTTCGGCACCGATAAGCATCTTGCCCGGCGTGCCGCCGCGAAAGCGCCAGAACAACACCACCGCAGCGGGCAACAGTACCCAGTTGACCACGAAGCCGAGCAGACCATCGTTGTGCATCGTGAGTGGATGGGCGGGATCGAAGGCGGTATGAAATTTCGACCAGCCCAGCGGCACGATGATCGCGAGCAACAGCAGGCTGTCGATACCGCTCGCAACGAAACGCATGAAGAAGCCGACATATTCCGGCGCGGAGTCTTGTGGTGTGTTCATGGTTTGATTTCCGTTGGCGTGGGGGGCGCATTTTGAACGGCAGTGGCCGATGCTGGCGGGGCGCTAGCCGCATTGTCGGCGGCGGCCGCAGTGTCACCCTTGCGCGCGGTGTGGTCGTCGCCTTTGTCATCGTGCTTGTCGTCGTCGGACCCGCTCGCCGACGTGGCCCCAGCTTTTTCTGCCAGTGCACGCAGCGCGCGCACCTCGTCAGGGGATTTTTCCATGGCTAATTGCCAGATGCCCTCGGTCCATTCGCGTTTCACGCGGCGCGCGCCTTTGTGACATAGGGACGTGATCTGCATGCCGGTGACGTTGAGATCGTTCATCTCGCCGGCCGCCACTTTCTTGAAGCGCGTGACGGCCTTTTGTTCGAGTTTGGCACCCTGGTCTAGCAACAGCCGTTGCAGGTCGAGCGGCAGGTTCTGCCAGGTGTCGAGATTCATCAGCAACAAATGACTGGTGACGCCGAAGGTCGGGCGCATGAGGTAGCGATTGACCTCATACCACTTGAAATCCAGCGTGCCGATGGTCGACCACGCCACGCCATCGAGAGTCTTATTGCCGAGCGCATCGTGCACCTCGCCTATCGGCAGCAATACCGGCCGCGCGCCCAGGCTTTCGATTAAATGCCAATAACTAGGGGCAGCGCGAATGCTGCGCCCATCGAGCGAACAGCTCTGGGTCACCGGTTCACGCAGAAAGATCTGATAGCCGTTAGAGGCGACCGGAATGGCGAGCAGTTTGAGGCCATGCTTCTGATAGGCCTTGTCGACGGCATCCCAGATGCCGGCGCTGTGCAGGGTGTCAGGATCGGTATCGATGGCATCGAGGGCGAGGCCGACGCCGGTAGTGTCGAGATGAAAGGCGCCGTGGGTGAACAGCAGATCGAAAATACCGAGCGAGGTTGGTAACAATTGTTCAAAGGCCGGAATACTGTCCGGCCCGGTCAAGGTGAACGTGACTTCGCCGCCCGAGACCTCGTCCACCCTGCGCGCGAAACGCTCGGCCATCTCCGATGTGCCGGGATACTTGTCATCCCAGGACATCAGCATGCGCAGTTCAAGGGCGTGGCTGGACGCGGCGAAGCCGAGTAAGGCGAGCAGGACCGTGGGGTAAGTAATGCGTGCGAAGAGTCGAAGCATGACGCCATTATCGCGAAGCCTCCCGGTAGGTGCGAATTTATTCGCACACTAGAGCAATAGCGCCCCACTGATCCTCGTCCAGCGCTGCGGACCACGCTGGGCGTGCGCGGAAGGTCTGGGTATTCGGCGACTAAGGTGCGACTGAATTCGCACCTACAATGGCAGGCGCAGCACAATTGAGACCGGTTCTAGAAATCCTGTTACCCCTCGGCAGGGTCGATCCCGGTCTGCTCGAAAAATGCCGTTAGACGGGTTATCGTGCGGCGCGCCGTTTCCTCACCTACGACCCGCCAGAGGCTCAGTTTTCATGAATTTCCGTCTTGCTCGTTGGATCATGCAGCGCCGTGGGGCGGTCTCTATTGCCTTCATCGTCGTCACCTTGATTTTTATGGGGGGCCTGCCGACGGTGCAGATCCGCACCGTGTTCAAGGACCTGCTGCCGCGCGACGATCCATTCGTCAAACTCTATCTGGCCCATCCGACTTTCGGTAACCCGATGACCATGGCGATCATGGTCAAGCGCAAGCATGGCGATATCTATCATATCGAGACTTTGCGCAAGGTCTGGGCCATCACCCGCGACATCGATAAGGCGCCGAGCATCGATCACGATCAGATCATCTCGATCGCGACCGAGAAACTGCGCTACGCCGAGGCCACCGCTGCCGGCGTTGATTCCAAGCCGGTGATGGACGACTTCGTGCCGAGCAATGAAGCCGAGATGCTCGACTTCAAGCGTCGCGTCAACATGTCGATCAATGCGCGCGCCTATTTCATTTCGGCCGATGAAAGCGCGACCCTCATCAACGCGGCTTTCCTCGATACCCTCGATTACGGCAAGTCCTTCGCCTACGTGCAGAAACTGGTCGAGGATGCGCGCGACGCCGATCACGACGTCTACCTGGTCGGCCAGCCGGTGCTGACCGCGTGGGTCTATAAACTGCAGAAGCAGACCTATGCGATCTTCGGCGTGACGGTCGCTGCCTTGGTGTTGGCGCTGGTGTTCTACATGCGCAATATCGCCGGCGTGGTCACGCCGATAGTGTGTACGCTGGCAGCCGGATTGTGGGGCTTTGGTTTCATCGGCTGGCTGGGGCGGCCCATCGAACCGCTGCTCATGATCGTGCCGTTGTTGTTGGTGGCGCGCTCGTTTTCTCACTGCGTGCAGTTCATCGAGCGTTATTACGAGGTGCTGATGCATCTCGAGGATCGAGTCAAGGCGGCAGAGATCACCATGGGTCTCATGATGGCGCCGTCGGTGCTCGGCATCATGACCGACGTCTGCGGTATCGTGTTCATCGCCATCGCGCCGATACGCACCATGACTAATCACGCGATCTTCTGCGGCATGTGGGCGCTGTGGATCATTCCTACCGGTGTGTTCCTGTGCGCTATTCTGCTGTCCTATCTGCCGGTGCCGCGCAATATGCAGGAGATCATCGGCGGCAAGGACAATGAATCCGGCATTCACTTGTTGCAGGACCGGCTGCTGAATCGCATGTCGCGTCTGACCTTCGGGCCGTCGGCCAAATGGACCGCGCTGGTGGTGATCATCATCAGCGCCTATGCGGCCTATCTCAGCAGCCTGATCAAAATCGGCAATCCGGTAGAAGGCAGCAATCTGTTGTGGCCCGACTCTGAATTCAATATTGGCGTGCGTGCGGTCAACGCCCATTTCCCCGGCTCGAACACGCTGGAAATCGTGCTTGAGTCCAAGACCGACAACATCGACTACCGGGTCGCCCTGCAGCCCGACGCGGTGGCGGTGCGCACGCAGTTGCAACGCGCCCTGGAAAGTGACCCGGTGATGCCGCCACGCGCGACCCTGTCCTTTACCGATTACATGTCGGAGACCACGCGTCTCATCGCCGGTGGTAATCCGAAATGGGCGCAGTTCGATCTCGATCTTCCGACGGTGCACTCGGTGGCTTTCGGTACGCAGCTCGGCACCAACACCCTCAACTTTGGCCATGTCGCCAATTTCACCTTTCAGCATTCGACGGTGTCGGCCTGGTACAAGGACAACAAGCAGGAAACAGTCGATGCTGCGTTGGCCGCCGCGCGCCGCGCGGTCGCTGCGGTAGGCGCCGACCATCGTGATTTCACGGTGCGTCTCGCGACCGGCGTGATCGCTTTGCAGCAGGCCATGAATAACGTCGTCGAGCGCTATCACACCATCATCATAGTGATGGTTAATCTGGCGGTGATGGTGCTGGCTTTTGGTGCCTACCGCTCACTGGTGGCAGCCATCATCCTGCTGGTGCCGGTTAATCTCTCCAATATCTACCTGGTGGCGGCGATGCAGATGCTGGGCGTCGGTCTCGACGTCAACGCCGGCATCGTGGCGGTGATGGGCGTCGGTGTCGGTATCGATTACGGCATCTATCTGCTGTCACGCATCTGTGAGGAATATTCGGCCCACGGACATGATGTGAAGAAGGCCATCAATGCTGCGATGACTACCACCGGCAAGGCCATCATGTTCACCTCGACCATCATGCTGGTCGGTATCCTGCCCTGGTATTTCCTCTCGGATCTGAAATTCATGGCGGACATGGGCCTGCTGTTGGTGGCGGTGATGCTGATCAACATGCTGCTGTCCTTGATCGTGCTGCCGCTGCTGGTGTGGTTCTTTGAACCGAAGTTCATGAAGCGCACTGATCTCATGCTCGGTGAGAATGTTGATCTCGCGCAGTTCGCCGCTAAGGTTGATGGGCTCTAGCATTGAAGAGGGGGCAGGCCATACCCCTTAAGGCTGATTCCCCCACGCGAAGTCAGCCGCGATAATGGCGTCTCGCAATCCAAGCGGCGAGGCGCCATTCCATGTCCAATCAGCTCGACGTCATGACCTTGATCGACCCGGAGGTGGCCGAGGCCCTGGTGGCTCTTGACCTGCGTCTCGGCGAGTTGTCCAACGAACGCTTGCAGAGCATTCGTGAACGTCTGGGCGCGGTGCCGCTGCCGGCGCTGTCCGACGCCGTGGAGCGGCGCGACCATGCGGTGCCCGAGAGGCCGCCGCTCAGCGTGCGCGTGCATCGCGAGAAGCACGCGAGTGGTCGCTTGCCCTGCATCTACTGGATGCACGGTGGCGGTCTCATTCTTGGTCGCAATGTCGGTGACGATCCGCGTTTCGATCGCTGGTGTCCGCGACTTGGGTGCGTCGGCGTCTCGGTGGACTACGCGCTCGCGCCGGAAACGAAGTATCCCGGTCCCCTCGAGGATTGTTATGCCGGCCTGACATGGCTGCATGCCCATGCCGACGAACTTGGTATCGATGCCGCGCGCATAGGTATCGGTGGCGCCAGTGCCGGTGCCGGTCTGGCGGCGGGACTGGCCTTGCTGGCGCGCGATCGCGGCGAGATTCCAATCGCGTTTCAAGCGCTCATCTATCCGATGATCGACGACCGACAGATCACCGTGTCGAGTCAATGGAACGACCCGGTGTGGCCACCGCATGCCAATCGTTACGGCTGGGACAGCTACCTCGGTGATTTGAAGGGCGACAATGTGCCCTACTACGCGGCGGCGGCGCGTGCGACGGACCTGCGCGGCCTGCCGCCGACCTATATCTCAGTCGGCGCGCTGGATGGCTTTGCCGACGAAGACATCGACTACGCCAACCGTCTGCGTCATGCCGGTGTGCCGGTGGAGATGCATGTCTATCCCGGCGCACCCCATGGCTTCGATGGTCTTACTCCGGGCACCGCGATCGCGAAGCGAGCGAATCGGGATATCGCGGAGTGGTTGGCGAACCAGTTGCAGAGCAGTTAGACGCCGTGCTGACGGTGGCGCCCAGTAGGTGGTCATGTCCTATCAGGCGAGGGTAGTGCCGGCCACCTGCAAACGGCGTCCGACCCATTCCTCGTGTTGCATGCGCGCGATGAGGGCGGCGTCGGCGGTGGTGGCGAGCACGCGTTGGCCGCCAGCAGTATCGAGCAGCGCCACTCCTCGCGGTGCCTCATCGCGGCCGTGAAGCACGGTATATGCGGCGACCCGAGCTTCGCCTGCGTAGCTATTCAACACCTCGACCGTGTCGATGGCTTGCGCCACTTCGTCACTCACATCGGCATGCACGAATGCCCGCGTTGCGGGTGTCGTCGACCACAGGCCGAAGCCCTGCTTGGTCAAAACGCCGGACACGCTGCCGACCAGCGCGGTGCCCTGACCGCGTTGTCGTAACAGCTCGGCGGCACGCGCGGTCGCCTGCAATACGTAGTTGTTGTAGGGGCCGCCGGCGAAGGGCATGCCGCCGCTGACGGTGAGATCTCTATCAAGTGGCAGCGACAGCGCCTCGGCATAGGTTTCGACCGCCACCGGAAAGCAGCTGTAGAGTTCCACCAGGTCGAGGTCATTCACCGTCACACCCGCGCCGCGTAAGGCCGCATCACCGGCGACGCGCGCGCCGGCACAGCGCGACAGATCGGCGCGCGCCGAGACCGGCACCATGTGATTCGATTCGCTGCTCGCGAGCGCATGGATCCAGCGCGCGCGCGCAATACCGAGTTCATCGGCACGTTGCGCAGAACAGAACAACAGTGCCGCCGCCTGATCGACGTTCCAGGTCGAGACATGCCGGCGTGTATAGGGAAAAGCCTGCATGGGATTGCGCGCGCTGGCCTCGCGGATCTGTGCGGCCGAATAGAGTTCACGATGCCAGGCATGGGGATTGGCAGTGGCAATCGCGCTGAAGCGCGCGTAGAGCGCCGCCAGGCGGTCACGATGCTCGGCGACCGACCAGCCATGACGCGCGCGATAGGCGCTTTCCATCAGTGCGTATAAGCCGACAGGCATATTGAAACCGGCGCGCTGTTCAACCGCATGACGAAGCTCGTCCTTGGGCGCGATAAAGAGTTCGGGATCGTCGTCCTGATCGCGGTCCTGCACCGCGAGTCCAGCGAGTTGCGCGCGTAACAGGCGGTAGCCGGCATCGGCGCCTGTCACCAAGGTGGTATGGGCCTCACCGCGCGCGATACGGGCGCAGGCTTCGCCGATCAGGCTCTGCTGCAGGACGCCGACACTGGCGAGCACCGTGGTGGCCCCATGGGCGCCGATGGCGCGCGCTACTTCACCAGCCGGATTGCGATAACTCCAGCGTCCGCGCGGCACGCCGATATATTGCGTGCCGGCCAGCAGTTGCGCGTTGCCCGCGTCGCGGCCCGCGCTGCGCACAGCTTCGAGCATGAGATCCATCGGTTCCAACGCGCGCGTCCAATCGTCCTCGCGTTGGGTCGAAACGCCGATGCCGACCAGCACCGGTGTGAACTGCGATGAGTGTCTCATGGGTGTTATGGGTGTGTTCAAAAAACGATGAGCTCGCTATGCCCGGTCCGGTCTGCTGTCACAGGGCCATGGGGCATCATACGCTAGACTTTCGCATGGTCCATTCGGCGCTAGTCAGGCCTCGGCGCTTGCGACTCGCCGCTCGCGGTTCTCCATCATTGATAGCGCGCTGAATTGCCCATGGCCACTTTTGTTCCCTACGACCCGACCACGATCATTACCCGCGCGATGTTCAATTTCGACGCGATGGGTGCGACCAATTACACCTATAGCGGTCCGATACGAGTCTCGGTGTCCGACTCGTTTACCACCAGCGAACAGACCGCCAGCCATTTCGATTCCGAGATCTATACCAAAGCTAACCCCGAGGTGGACTGGAACACGCCGACCAGTAGCAAGCCACCCGCAACGATGGCCAGCGATGTCGAGGAGACGCTCGGCATCATTGCGCAGTTCGCCAACGTCACCTTTCAATGGCAGGGTGATATCGACACCATCGGCGGCAATACGGTGGTCAATCCAGCCGAGGTTGGCGCGGCTAATCTGAGCGACATCAACATCTCGCTCATTACCCGTAACGATATCGACTGGGTTGGGATGTCGGGGGGCAATAGCGATGATTCGCTGGGCTACACTGGCGCGGCCGGCGATGTGTTCATCAATTCAAGTTTCTTGAGCGATGTCAGCTTCGGCATCGGCTCGCCGAGTCGCACCACGCTCATGCACGAATTGCTGCATTCGCTGGGACTTTCCCATCCCCATAGCGCCTACAACAACGGCGTGCCGACTATCACGGCGGATTATGCCGAGACCCGTAATCTCGGTTTCGACAAGCTCGGCTTTCACACCGCGACCGCAGCGGACATGTACAAAGAATATTTCACGATCATGTCTTACGACGATCAGAATGCGTTCCAGGAATCCCATACGCCGATGATCCTCGACGTGATTGCCTTGCAGCAGGCCTATGGTGAAGGCCCCGGCACCCAGACCGCAGGCGACGATACCATCACCGCCGGCAATGCCGGTTACCGCGTCTATTTCGACAAGAGCGGCAACGACACCATCGATCTCTCGCTCTACGATACCGGCGTCTATCTGCACATGGGCACGACTATCACCGGCGCCGCCCATCTGGTCGGCGTGGCGATGAGCATGGCCGATTTTCTCAAGCTCGGTCAGCCGGGTGGCGACCCGCAGAATTTGCGCTGGTTCTATGGCGAGTATGAAAACGCGACGGGCTCCGCTGCGGCCGACCGGATAATCGGCAACCCGCTTGCCAATCACATCTCGGGTCTGGCGGGCAACGACAAGCTCTATGGTGCGAATGGCAATGACGTATTGGATGGTGGTGCGGGTAACGATCTTTTATCGGGAGGTACGGGCAACGATCGTTTGATTGGTGGCGCTGGAGT
>JAYWAC010000203.1:0-4371 GCA_043782755.1 Pseudomonadota bacterium
CGCAATCCGAAGTCTACCATTGAAGCCGCGCAGGGACCGCCGCCATCCAGCCCGTGTATTCCTGTCTCGGCGCCGGCACCCACCGGCTCTGCCACCCGCACTGCTTCACCTTACGATTAGCAAAAGGCCACCGATGACCGTCAGTCTCAACGTCCTAGGCACGCCGCTGGAAACCTGCGCACTCGATCCGCTGACCGGTTACTTCCGCGACGGCTGCTGTAACACCTGTGCGGACGACATCGGTGAACACACGATTTGCGTGGAGATGACCGAGGAATTCCTGCTCTTCTCTCGTGAGCGCGGCAACGATCTGCTAGCGCCGCGTCTGGAAATGGGCTTCTCCGGTCTGCTGCCAGGCGACCGCTGGTGCGTGTGTCTACCACGCTGGATAGAAGCCTTTCGGGAAGGCATCGTCGCCCGTGTGCATTTACGCGCCACCCACCAGACTGTCACCGACACAGTGCCGCTGGCTGTTCTTGAGCAGCTTGCCTACCACGATGGCTGACGCGCCGGCGTCGCAAGACACGGCTTTGCGCCCGCATCACGGCGCCTGCCATTGCGGCGCGGTGCGCTTCACAGCGTTGGCGCCACCCGCCGTCACCGTCGAAGACTGCAATTGCTCCGTTTGCCGCAAGGCTGGCTATCTGCATCTGTTGGTAGCGGCATCTCATTTCACACTACACGCGGGCGCCGACGCGCTGACCACCTACACCTTCAACACCGGCGTCGCGCGTCATACTTTCTGTCGTCATTGCGGCGTGAAAGCGTTCTACGTGCCGCGCTCCAACCCCGACGGTTACAGCGTCAACCTGCGTTGTATGGACATCCACAGCTTCGACCGCATCCGCATTGATGCCTTTGACGGACAGCATTGGGAAGAGCACGCCGCGCGACTTGCCGAGCGGACAAGGCTCTAGCTTTTGCGACCGACGGCGCACCAGTGCTGTGCCCCACGAGCCTCGACAGTGCGCATGACTCTCGTCGTTTTTCACTAAGCAGTTGATATCGTGGACTCCGTGTCTTGGCACACATGCTGCTATGGAATAACAGGCCGCGACTTTGCCCAAAAGTCTCGTGCCACTCCTCTCTAAGTGCGACATTTTTGGGGGGCGCTGCAATGCGCCCCCCAATGTTTCGGCAAGCTTGCCGGCTCGTGACATAATCCCGCCACTTTTGCGCCACCGACGGGCCTGCCGTGTTCCAGCCGTTTCCCCTGTTCATCGCCCTGCGCTACGTCACGACCAAGCGCCGTAACCGCTTCGCCTCCTTCGTGTCCTTTGTCTCCATCGCCGGCATCGCACTCGGTGTCGGTGCATTGATCATCGTATTGTCGGTCATGAATGGCTTTGAGCGGGAAGTCGTGCGACATGTGCTCGGCATGTCATCTCACGCGGTGCTCTTGAGTGACACGGGCCTCATCAATGACTGGCCTGCGCTCGAAAAACGCATCATGGCCGATCCGCGTGTGGTGGCCTCGTCACCCTATGTCCGTGCCAGCGGCATGCTGACACGCAAAGGTAAGGTCACCGGCACCATCATTGAGGGCATCGATCCGGCGCGCGAAGCGAAGGTGACGGATCTGGCCAACTATCTGCCCGCTGGTCAGCTGGCCGCACTCGACGCCAACCGTAACGATGTGCTGCTGGGTGACAGCCTCGCGAAAAAACTTGCCGCCCAGGCTGGCGACCAGATCACGCTTGTCGTGCCGCAATGGGATAGCGCGGGCAACGCCTTGGCACCGCGCTACGAAAGACTGCGTGTGGCCGGCAGCTTTCACACCGGCATGCATCAATACGATGCACGGTTGGTGGTGACCCACATCGATCGCGCGCGCCAATTGTTCCACGTCGGTGACGCCATCTCCGGTGTCCGCACACGTCTGCGCGATCCTGCGCTGGCGCCTGTGGTCGCAGCCGAACTCGCGCACGCGCTCGGTCCGCAATTTCGTGCCGTCGATTGGACACAGTACGAGCGCAATTTCTTTCTCGCGCTGAAATCCCAGAAGCACATCATGTTCGTCATCCTGGTGCTGATCATCGCGGTGGCAGCCTTCAACATCGCTGCCAACATGATCATGATCGTGACGGAGAAGACCCGCGACATCGCCATCCTGCGCACTGTCGGTACGACCCGCGGACAGATTGTCGGACTGTTCCTTGCGCAGGGCTTGATGCTTGGTTCGGTCGGGGCATTGTTGGGTCTGGGGCTTGGTGCCTGGGGCGCCTCGGAAAGCCAGAACGCGATGAAGTTTCTCGAGGGACTGCTGGGCGTCGATCTGTTGAATTCCGAGGTCTATTTTCTCGACTATCTGCCGGCCGACCTGCGCACCAGCGATCTCGTCGGCGTGGTCGGCGCGAGTCTGTTCCTAGCGCTGCTCGCAACCGTTTATCCGGCCCTGCGCGCCGCTGCTATCCAGCCGGCGCGCGCCGTGCATTTTGAATAAGCGCTAGAACAACCAACGCTCGAAGAAACGTCCACCCCAATCCACGCGTCGAGCCAGAGCAAATTCGGTCAGCACACGAGCAATGGGTGTCGAGCTTTGTCTGATGCCTTCATAGGCGGGATGGAAGGTAGCCGACATGCGCGTCGTGGTGTCCGGCCCGCTGGCGACCAAGCTTGCGCGCACGGCGCTGTCGGCAAGGATCGCGAAACTCGTTTCGTAGGCGCTCAATAGCTCGCAATAGGCCTTGGGTTCATAGATCCGCATGATGCTGTGAAGCCGCTGCAGCGGCGTCAACGCCAGCCGTTGGTGTAGCCAATCCATCTTGTTTGCATCGCGGTCACTCTCACCGAGCAGGAACATCAGCGCAGCAAAAGTCAGCAAGCGGCTGGTGCGGAATTTGGCCTGGCGCAACTGCCAACTGTCGTCGGCGCTGCGCTTGAACTTGAACTGTTGCCAAGCTGCATAGGAATGCAGGTAACGCATGAGGTCGTGGCTGAGATAAGTCCAGCTGCGCGACGGCGAGGTGGTAAGAAAATCGCTGCCATACCAGCCAATGATCGCGCGCTGCAAGGCATGGAATCGTTGCCCACCGAACAGCGGACGCGCATCGAGCAGAAGCTGCATACGCTTGCCGAATGTTTCCGCTGACTCATTGAGACTGCCAAGCGCGGCATGCTCCAGCAGCGCCTTGCGGACAATACCTCGGCGGTAAATACCATCCGGCTTGGGCGCCTTGAAGGGCGAGTGCGCAAGCAATTCATGGATAACGCCGACTTGCGCTTCACCCTCTGCGACCGAGATCTCGTCACGCAGCACGATGATGCAATCGACGTCTGAGTCGGCACTGGCTTCAAGGCGTCCTAAGGAACCGCCAATTGCGATGGTCTCGATGGCCGACAAGTCGGCGGCGCATGATTCAAATCGATGCTTGAGTTGTTGCAGCTGCAGTTGCGAATAGCGATGTGCGGCTTGCAACGCGGGGCACGGCGCGGCTTGCAGAAAGTCGGGAACGTCTTTCATCGTTCAACGGGCCACTGGCCAAAAGCGCTCAGATCGCCCGCCGCTTTTACGTAATTTCTGCTCTGCAGGAACATTATTGCGACGCATCATAAACTCCATATAATGCCAGCGTAGTCTCATCGCGGAAACGTCTATTCAATGGATATCAAAGGGAAAGTCGCAGTCATCACCGGTGCGGCCAGCGGCATCGGTCGCGCTGCGGCGACGGAACTGTGCAAGCATGGCGTCGCGGCGATCGCACTGGTCGACGTGTCGAACGCCGTACACGAAGTCGCCATCAGCCTGAACGAAGCGCACGGTGGTCGCGTCGCGCGCGCCTTTGAGGGTGACACTACGGACGCGACCTTCCGTCACGAAGTATTCGAAACCATGCGCCATGAGCACGGCCCGATCAATATCTGCGTGCCGGCGGCCGGCATCACGCGTGACGCCCTCGCGGTAAAGATGAACAAGGACAAGGGTAAAGCTAATCTCTACCCGATTGAGCACTTCCGTCTGGTCATGGAAGTCAATCTCATCGCGCCAGTTTATTGGGCGCTCGAGATGGTGGCGCAGCTCGCTGAAGACCGCTTTGTGCGCGGCCTTAAGCAATGGTCACCCGAGGAAGGCACGCAGGGCGTGATCGTTTTCATCGGTTCCGTGTCGTCGCAAGGGAACAAGGGACAGATAGCCTATGCAACCACCAAGGTCGGCCTCGAAGGCGCGGCGTCAACCTTGATGAAGGAAGCGATGTATTACGGCGTGCGCTGCGCGGTTCTGCACCCGGGTTTCACCGATACGCCGATGGTTCGCGCGCTGGGCGAGGATTACATTCAGACTCAAGTGTTGCCGGCAACTCAGATTAAGCGCCTCATCCGACCCGAGGAAATCGCCGACGCCATCTCATTCTTGATTCGCAATTCCGCCGT
>JAYWAC010000204.1:0-4365 GCA_043782755.1 Pseudomonadota bacterium
CATGTCGAAGCTGTAATCGGTGATACGGTACTGATCAGCGTACTTGCCATTGGTGTCGGGTGAACCATGCCCTCCCCATACTGGCACCCAGTAGTATTCGCCTCCTCGGAACAAGTCATTCATGTATTTGTAGGTGGCGTAACGACTTCCGTTCTCGTCCTTAATACCCGTCAAGAGTCGCGGCACAGAACTATGCCCCGTGGCAGGCCCGGCTTCCACATCCGCTAGATAATTGTCGTACAGCATCGCTGCTTCGTTGTACAAATACTCCTTGAACGGATTGTCAGCGCTGTCGGCAGGCGTTTCGTCGGGATAGATTACTTTCCTAATCATAATATTGCCGACACCCGAATCCCTGTATTCGTAACGATAGGAAGAACCTGCTATCGCTACGCCATTGCTTAGCACGCTCATGGATTGGAGGAGCGTGTTGCCCACCCCAGACGAATAATAGGTAAATTGCAGTGACTGCCCAAAGCCGTTAGAGACCGTCAATAGCTGTCCTTTGGTGTCGTAGGTAAACGACGTTAGAAAGCCTTCGGGACTCGTGATTTGGACCAGGCGACCGGTCGTCGTGTCGTACTGTTCTAGCTCGTTGTTCGCATTGATATAGAGCCAGTAGGCCTGACTGCCTATGACCGTCGAGCTCAGTTGGTCAGTAACGTCAGCATCGACGGGTGTCCAGCGCGAGGCTCCAGCGATCTTGCTGAAGTAGTATCGGTTACCGTTCTCGCGATAGGCAGTCACGAACTCCGTAGTGCCTTGCAACGAATATCGGGTTTTTCGATTGTAGTTATGTCGCCAGAAGACGCCCAACTCAGATTTGTCCCACAGCGCAAGTCGCCAATCAGTACGGCTCGAATAATATCGGATAAATTTGAGCGGATTTGGCCCCGCGCCCGCGTAGTCAGTCTCGACGTGGACCTTCTCAGCATAGAAAGCGTTGACTGGGTTGGTGCCATTGGCAGGGCATTCATTAAACGACTTGTAGGGATCTGCGAAGAGGCCCCTGTCGCAAGTCAAGGAGGTGGCATTCCACGTAGTGCCGGTCGGACAGCTAACCTCTCGGTCCCGACGAGCCCCGTATCTACCCACGATACCTCCGACGGTGATAGGGCCGAAATTGCTGGCCTCTACGCCATATTTTACCGTGTCGCTGCCGCTAGGCTGGGCGGAGTAGGTGTAGGCCTTCGTATCATAAAAGCCGGTGCAAGTTGTTGTGCCACCGAGAGACAGCCAGTGGTGAAATGCCGCGCTTGTGCGTGAATGTGCTGCCACTCGCTGTTCTATCAAAGACTCGTCGGCCCACGGCAATGGGTAAGCTCTGTTGATACAACCCGTAGTCGCATCAACCCAGGTTCCTCCTTCGAGCAAGGCACATTCAGATGCCAGGTAGGCCCAGCTTGTATTATTGGTGCATTCCTTGGCCGCGTACGCCCATGTGCCGACTTCAAGGGGGACATCGGCTAAAGCCATATTCATGACGCCGAGGACGAACAGCAGAACAAACAAGGCTGATTGTTTCATCGCTTTTCCCTATTAATGTCTTGGGCGCCACAATCCGCCTGACGTAGTTGACCGATAGCTATGCGCTGGCTTATCCACGGGTGGAACTCTCAACGCATCTCTGTTGTTTTTTGTGAAAAGCGAGAATCAATAATCACGCCATGCAAGCGACAATCTTCGACTACTGGTAGTAGATCAGGACATGATCGATAAGCGGATAGCCGGAATTCCCGTAGCAACTGCTGGCTGAGTAGGCGGCTTTTTTACCGGACCCCATCGCGAGCATTGCCACGGCAAGCTGCGCACGCACGGTATCGGCATTTGCTCCAGTAGCGTTGACGACAAGGTAGCCGCGATGCGTCCCCGCTGCAGCGGTATTCCAGTTGGGGCAACTAAATGGGGGCGCGATCGCCGCCGCCCCGTCCAACTCAACGAGTATCGGTCCGCCGGATGTTACAAGCACTCGGTCGATTCGCTCATAGGACGTATAGGCAGCATTCGCTGGTGGCGACGACAACATCAGAAAAAGTCCGGCAACAATTGCTATTACTGTATGCAACAGTTGGTTTGATGCTTTCATTGCAATATTCCTTGGTTCTTAGCTGGAGCCCGATCTCATCGATTTGCCTGATTTCCACGCGCGCGACAGACGACATCGCGCAGGACGTGAATCTCTGGCCAGATGAATAACGACAGCGCCGCGTAGGATCGCGGTGTATTAAAGGATGAGCAGGGTAAGCCGCGTGAATACAGAGGCGGCAATCGCTGGAGAGGGGTGTTGAGAAGCCTTGAAAGGCGAATTCCATTTCGCATTGCGTCCGTCCGATTATCATCCTTGTTAATCGTATTTAAACACTCGCAATTTTTTTCTTCTCTGTCAACTAGATTTTTTTGCGCCTTATCGAACAGGGAATAACTTGTTCGACACGAGCTGCGAGCGCCGATGTGTGCTGCTGATCAAGCGCGCGATGAAGGCTGGTGGTCTGAGAGAAACTCATCTGAAACTTGACGTGTTTGCGATTTATATGGCGCCCGACAGGAATGAATGACGATCCATGCTTGACGATCACCATCGATTCGATTGAGGCCTGTGAAGCATTCGGCGGCGAGGCCTCGTCGCTAGCCAGCCGATTCGCGCTCGGGCACCACCAGCTCACGCATGACCATACTCATGGTCACGTCCAGGCTGTGCAGTGCGACGAGTGCGGCGCGACCGTTAGCGGATATGCGGTGGGCATGGGGTGTCATTGCGATCAGCGCTTGACTCTGGTCCGGCGTGCTCTGTGGCACAGTGAATTCGATACATCGTTCAGAGAGCACACGCCAACCGCGTTCCAGCGCTTCGCTAGGCAGCGGCGCATCCGACGGCGTCAGTTGCGGGTAAATTACTTTGCGCAGTTCGAGCAGATGCCGAGGCCCGGCGTCGACCGTCAACACCCGCCCGCCGGGCACCAGGATCGCTTCGAAGGACGTCCAATGGGGAAAGCCGAACAATGAAAGGACGAGGTCAATACTGGCAGGTGGGACGGGCGGTTGGCGGTTACTGGCGACGACCCATGCAATGGCCTGATTGCGGCGCGCTGCGGCGCGAACGGCCCATTTAGAAATGTCATAGCCGGCCAGCTCTAATGACACTGCGTCGTCGCAATGCTGAGCGCGGTGGTGTAGATGCGCGAGGTAATAGCCTTCACCGCAACCGGCATCAACGAGCCGCAAAGGCCGCTCGCCAGCGCGCACCCGCGCGTAGGCCCGCACGGTCTCGAACACCGCGTCAGCCAGCGGTGTGAAGAGGCCATCGTCGAGTGTCCGCCGCCGCGCCGCGATCATGGCCTGGTCATCACCGGGATCGCGAGAGGCCTTATGTTGCACCGGCAATAGATTGATATAGCCCTCACGCGCACGATCGAAGTTATGTCCCGTGCCACAACACACACCGCTCTCGGTACGTTTGAGCGGTGCGCCGTCGAGAGGACAAATGAAATGCGCGAGGGCTTGGACCTTCATGTCGGACTGGCCAGCCTCATGGCCGCCTCGTACCCCGACTCAGGCAGTCATCGCGACACGCAAGCCGAGTTCATCGACCATCGCGTCGCGCATCATGAATTTCTGAATCTTGCCCGTCACCGTCAGTGGGAAGGCTTCGACGAAGCGCACGTAAGTCGGAATCTTGTAATGCGCGATTTGCCCTGTGCAGAACGCACGGATCTCCTCAACCGTAGCGTTCTCGCCATCACGCAGCTTGATCCACACGGCTACCGCTTCGCCCAAGCGCGTATCCGGCACACCGAACACTGCGACATCCTGGACCTTGGGATGGCGGAACAGGTATTCCTCTATTTCGCGCGGATAGACGTTCTCGCCACCGCGAATGATCATGTCCTTCACGCGGCCGACGATATTGCAGTAGCCCTCGTCATCGAGGGTCGCGAGATCGCCGCTATGCATCCAGCCGCCGGCATCGATCGAGGCAGCGGTCTTTTCCGCGTCGCCCCAATAGCCGCGCATCACGCTATAACCGCGCGTGCATAACTCGCCGCGCTCACCGCGCGGCACCACGCGTCCATCGCCATCAACGATTTTCACCTGCACATGAGGCAAGACGCGGCCGACCGTCGAGACCCGTTTTTCGATGGGATCATATGCAAGAACTCGCGACGCGCATCTCGCATCGCAACACGGGCAAGCTGCTCACCGACGCCGTCGGGGTCGCCATCATGAACCGCGTCGCCAGCGACGAGAACCTCCATCATCTCTTCTACCGAGACCTTGCCTCGGCCGCGCTCGACCTGGCACCGTCCGACATGGTGCGCGCCATCGAACGCGTGGTGTGCAACTTCACCATGCCGGGCACGGGCATCG
>JAYWAC010000205.1:0-11552 GCA_043782755.1 Pseudomonadota bacterium
GACCGACTTCCTGGATCTCGCACCGCGATAGGCATGTCCTATCGCTCCTCACAAGACATTCAATTTCACGCCAGCGTCGAGCCTGCCTAGAGTGCTCCCCATCGCCGGTCAGGACGGCCACGCCGCAAAGCTCCGGATCCACTGAACCATTGAATGCATCGTCGAGGAGACCAACATGTTCGAGAACAAAGAAGGCAGTCGTATTCCCAAGGTGGTGTTCCGCACCCGTCGCGGCCATGAATGGGTGAATGTGACCAGCGCCGAAATCTTCAACGGCCGCACGGTGGTGGTGTTCTCCCTGCCGGGCGCTTTCACGCCGACTTGCTCGTCGTCCCATGTCCCGCGCTACAACCAGCTGGCCCAAGAATTCAAGAAGCATGGCGTCGATGAAATCGTGTGTGTATCAGTCAACGACGCCTTTGTCATGAATGAGTGGCAGCAAGATCAGCAGGCCTGGAACATCCGCTTCCTGCCCGATGGCAATGGCGAGTTCACCGACGGCATGGGCTTGTTGGTCAACAAGGAAGACTTGGGTTTTGGTCGTCGCTCGTGGCGCTATTCGATGCTGGTGCGCGACGGCGTGGTGCAGAAGATGTTCATCGAGACCGAGCAGCCGGGCGACCCTTTCGATGTGTCGGACGCCGACACCATGCTGCGCCACATCGCGCCGCAAGCACCCAAGCCGCTCGACGTGACGGTGTTCTCGCGCCAGGGCTGTCCGCATTGCGCGCGCGCCAAGCACGCGCTGGAAGAGGCCGACATCGTCTTCGAGGAGTTGGTGTTGAACAAGGACTTCACTGACAGGACGCTGCGCGCGGTGACGGCGCGCAACAGCTTCCCGCAGATCTTCGTCAATGGCGCACACATCGGTGGCGCCGATGATCTGGAGCATTGGTTAGCCCACGACCGCGCGGCGTAAAGCCAGGCTCTCTGCCGGCGCGGCGCACACCAGCGCCCGCGCCGACCGTGCCCTTGAGTGGGCACGCTGCCCGGCACGCCTATCGCGACACGCTCGACTTCACATCGACGGTCGCGATCTTAAGTCGGGCTCAACGCCCGAAAGAGGCGGTCAGCACTTCGGTGTCGAGGTATTCAGTCAGCGCGACGATTTTGTCACCGCGCCAGCGATAGACCCAGCAATAGGTGTTGTTGTAGGTGCCACCGGCGACGGTCTTCGATTCGCCATGACCCTGCACCGCAACGTAGTCGCCGTCGGCAAATACATTTTCGACAGTGATGTGCAGATGCCCATCGAGCAGACCGCCGAGCGGGACGAGCAGGCGTTCGACTACATCGGCCTTGCCGTTGAAGGTGCCGGAAAATTTGGTATTGCCGATGATGGTCCACTGCACCTGCTCATCGAGCAGGCCGAGCAGCGGTTCGGGATTGCCTTCGCTGATGGCTTTGAAACCCTGACTGATAGCGGCTTTGCGTTGTGCGGCGTCCATGAAACTCCCCTTGAGTTGCGTTGATGGTTGGTCGAGCATCGCGCCGTTCGCGCGCGACACCTGGGCCGCAGCATAGGAGATCCGGTCCGCAGTCGACAGAGGCCGCGTGCTCACCACTCCGATAGACGTTGCAGCTCGCGGGTCGACCAGCGCTGGTTATTGACCAGGATGTCGCAGATGGCGGTCAGCAGCGCGATGGCGAGCGCCGGTTCCTGCTGTTTGATGCGCTCAAACGCCTGCATTGACAACACCAGTAGATCGGTCGGCGCCGCGATGATGGCGTGCGCGGCACGCGGTCCTTGTTTGAGTAGCGCCAGCTCACCGAAAAAGCTGCCGGCGCCATAGATCGCCAGTCGTTTGTAATGATGGGTGGTGGTACGCAACTGGATCTCCACCTGCCCGCACATGACGAGATACAGCTCATCGCCTAGCTGCCCTTCAATGAACAGGCTCGCGTCGACGTCCAGGTGTCGCGGTTCGAGGTGTTGCAGCAGCAGCTCGACCTGGCTTGAGTTCAGATAGCGCGCGATGCTGTTGCTGGCCAACGCCACGGCGTCGTCGATGCGGGTGCGGCTGTAATTCAGTGCTTCGAGCAGCGCGTTCTCGGCAAACTCCAAGGCTTCATCGCGACCGTTGAAGGTGCGCACCGGTGCATTGGCGCGCTTGTCGCTGATCAAGCGCAGCGCGTCGGCGAAGTCTTCACCGACACCGGCCTCCGCATGCAGCTCGCAGAACAGCAACAGACCGCCGTGTTCGTGCAGGCGATTGGCGATCTGTTGCAGCAGTTTGACCGCCGTGAGGTCAATGTGCGTGACCTTGCGCAGGTGCAGGATCACCCAGTTCGGCCCATGCAAGGCCGGGCCGACTTCGTCGATGAGTCTATCGGTGGTGCCAAAGAAAAGATTGCCGCGCAGCTCGAACAACACGATGCGCTCGCCGTGTTCGTCGAGCAGTGTACGCTCGGCTTCCGGGCGCGCCTTGATCGAGCGCGCTTCGCGCGCATTCGAGCGGCGACTGACGACCGGCTGGGCTATCTGCTCGCGAATGAACATGAGGATGGCGATAGCGACACCGACGCCGATAGCCGCCACCAGGTTGTAGAGCACGGTGATGGCCGTCACCAACACGGCGATCATAGCGTCCTGGCGGGTGCGGCCCTGACGCGCCCAGGCCAGTACATCGCGATCGGCGACATCGAAAGCGACTGCGATGATGACACCCGCCAGCGCGCCGATAGGCAGCACGCTGCCGAGGCCGCCGGCAAAGGCGGTCATGAACAAGAACAGCGCGCCGACTGCGGTCGCCACCCAGCGTCCACCGCCGCTCTTGACCGCGATGACCGTCGCGGCGGTGGTGCCAGAGCCGCCGATGCCACCCAACAGCGCGCTTGCGATCGTGCCTATGCCCTGGCCCATCAGTGTGCGTCGCGCGTTGTGGCGCAGGCCGGTGACCGCATCGGCAATCACCGCCGCGAGCAAGGTGTTGAGCGCCGACAGCACCGCCAGGGCGGCGGCGGTGGGTAACATCACGGCATAGGGCAGGCTGCGCAAACCCGCCAGCGGCAGGCCGATGGCGTCGCTTTGAAATCCGGCGAGCTTGCCGATCAACCACGGGCCAGGTGCGGTGCCGCCATGCACGGCGACCAAGCCGTGAAACGCCAATGTGCCCAGCACCAGGCCCGCTATCGGCCCCGGCACGCGTGGCGCGAAACGCGGCACCAGACGCACGCCGACGATGGTCACCAGTGCCGCCACCGCCGGTAGCCAACGCCAATCCAGCCACAGATCCCCGGCGCCGACGCCAGTCACGGCTTTCAACTGCGATTTGATCATGAGGATGGCCGAGCCGGTCATGAAGCCGCTGATGACCGGCGAGGGGATGTATTTGATCAGCTTGCCGCCGCCCGACAGGCCGATTAGAAATTGGAAGCCGCCGGCCAGCACCACCACCATCGCCAGCGCGAGCAGCAGCGTCGCACCGCTCAGGCCTTGGGCGCTGAGAACGGCCAGCGCACTGGTCAGCAGCACCAGGGCCGGACCCGTCGGCGCACTGATCACGCCCGGCGCGCCGCCGATCAAACCGCTGATCAAACACAGCGCCGCAGTGGTGACGAGGCCGGCATAGGCACCACTGGCGGCATCGGCGCCGGCCACGGCAAAGAGTGTGACGCCGAAGGCCATGGCTTGCGGCAGCAGGATCGCGGTTGCGGTCAGCGCACCCCACAGATCGCCAGCCGCTGGCCGCGTGTCCCGATCTGAATCTGCGCTCATGGATGCACTCTCGCCGTTAAGGTTCGAGTGTAAGCGCGACTGCGGCAGTCGCGCTTAAGCATGTCATGTAAGAAAAAGCGCCGAGCCGCCTTCAGCGCGCCAGCACCTGTTCGACCAAGCGCACCCAATAGCTCGCGCCGATGGGAATGATCTCGTCGTTGAAGTCGAAAGTCGGGCTGTGCAGCAGACAGCCACCCGTGCCGGGCCCGTTACCGATGAAGGCATAACAGCCGGGCTTGGCTTCAAGCATATAGCCGAAGTCTTCTGAGCCGGTCACCGGTTCGACTTCGGTGTTGACCTGCTCCATGCCGACCACTGCCTGCGCGGCGCGCGCGGCGATGTCGGTCTCGTGGGCGGAATTGACGGTCGGCGGAAAGCGGTTTTCGTACATCCAGTCCAATCGGCAGCCATGGGCGGCACACAGGCCGTCGGCGATTTCGCGCATGCGCTTTTCTATGATGGCGCGCACGCTCTGACTGAAACAGCGCACCGTGCCGCGCAGCAGCACTGACTCGGGCACCACATTCCAGGCGTCGCCAGCGTGGAACTGGGTGACCGTCAGTACGGCCGGATCGATGGCTTTCACATTGCGCGATATCACTGTCTGCCAGGCCGACACCAATTCAGCGCCGACCACGATCGGGTCGATGGTCAGATGAGGCAGTGCGGCGTGACCGCCCTGGCCGTGGATCGTCACTTCGAAGATATCCATTGCCGCCATCGCAGCGCCGGTGCGCATCGCCATCTTGCCGACTTCCAGGCCCGGCCAGTTGTGCAGGCCGTAGATCGCCTCCATCGGGAAGTCTTCGAACAGGCCATCGTCCATCATGGCCTTGGCGCCGGCTTCGCCTTCCTCGGCGGGTTGGAAGACGAAATGCACGATGCCGTCAAAGTCACGCGTCGCGGCCAGGTGTTCGGCGGCGGCCAGCAACATCGCGGTGTGGCCGTCGTGACCACAGGCATGCATCACGCCCGGTTGTTGTGAGCGATGGGCGAATTTGTTCATCTCGGCGAGTGGCAGCGCATCCATGTCGGCGCGCAGGCCTATCGATCTATCGCTATTGCCAGCCTTGATGGTGCCGACCACGCCGGTCTTGCCCAAGCCCCGCACGATAGGAATGCCAAAGGATTCCAGCTTAGCAGCGACCAGGTCTGCGGTGCGGTGCTCCTGGTAGGCGAGTTCGGGATGGGCATGGATTTCGCGCCGCCAGTGGGCGTGGACGTCCTTGCGCGCGGTGATTTGGTCGACCAGTTTCATCGCTGTCTCTCCCTAAGTTTGACCGTCACGGTGTGCGCGCCGGTCAGGGTGAACTGCACTCAGGCCATGTATTGCTTGATGAAGGCAGCCTGCGCCGCGATCAGTCGCGCCGCTTCCGGAATAATTTTCGACATCAACAGAAAGCCATGGAACACGCCACCATAGCGATAGTATTCGACCACCACCTCGGCGCGCTTCAACTTGCCAGCATAAGCCTCGCCTTCGTCGCGCAGCGGATCGAATTCCGCAGTCGAGACCAAGGCCGGTGGCAGACGGCTGAGATCCTTGGCATGAAGCGGCGACATGCGCGCGTCGTGGAGGTCAATTTTGTTGGCATTGTAGTGCTTCCAGAACCAGTCCATCTGCGGTCGGCCGAGCAGCGGCGCGGCGGCGTTCTCAGCGATCGAGGGTTGGCTCATGGTGGCGTCGACGGCCGGATAGGTCAGCACTTGCAGGCGCAGCGCCGGGCCACCCGCGTCACGTGCCATCAAGGCCACGGCGGCAGCGAGGTTACCGCCCGCGCTGTCACCGACTACACCCACGCGGCTGGCATCGATACCGAGCTTGGCGGCCTGGCTCGCCACCCACTTCAGCGCGGCAAAGCAATCCTCGAGTGGCACCGGGAAGGGATGTTCGGGCGCCTTGCGATATTCGACCGCCACCACCGCGCAACCCGTGCGGTTGGCGAGCGTGCGGCAATAGCCATCGTGGGTACCGAGATCCATGTACACCCAGCCGCCGCCATGGAAATGCACCATCACCGGCAAAGGTCCGCTGCCGGCCGGCGCATAGAGACGCGCCGGGATCGTGTCGCCGGCGACTGGGATGAGCAGTTCCTCGACCCGTGCGCAGGCTTCCTGATCTTCAGGCTTGGTCGCAAACGCTGCGTTGAAATACGCGCGGCCCTCGGCCGGCGGCATTTCATCGAGGGCTTTGATACGAGCTTCGCTCAAGACTTTCAGGACGACCTGAGATTCGGTTGTCAACGGCATGCTGCGACCTCCATCGTTTTGTTCACGGATTAAATCCTTGGTATTTGTCGAATTTGGCTAGCCGCTGTCGGCTTTGGAGAATCGTCGCAAGGCGGTGGGAGAGCGAGGACGGAAGGGCATGCGTTCGAGGCGAATAATGCGGCTATTTGACGAGAGTGCGCGCCCTCATGGACCGCTCTCCCGCTGCCGCAGCAGATTCGTCCTAAGTCCGACAGGCGGCTAGGGTAGGGGCAAAGTCTGGGGGGCGCAATGTGGGTGCGCGCAGGCTTCGATATCGCGAATCGTTCTAAAGTAGATGGGCGCTGGCGACGATACAGGGGGGGCTGCACCTACTCACATAAGGGAATAAAAATGACAAAAAGCGTGAGCTTTGACACGGCGTCGGAACGCCTGCGCATGGTGTTACCTCTCATGTCGCGCTACCAAATCCCGGTCGCGCCCCTCAACTATGCCGTGTGGTATGAGTACGTCGCCGGCAGCAGCCCGGTACTGCGTGAGGTCATCGACAGGATGGTCAAGGCCGAACAGGCCATCGACGAAACCCTCACCCGCGAGCTCTATCAGCGCTACATCGACCCTTCCGATCAGCGGCGCGTCGAAGCCGCGCAACGCACCGTGCGGCGCCTGGTCGAGGCTATGTCCGTGTCACTGGAGGCGGCCGGCAACGAGGTCAGCCGCTACGAACAAACGCTCAAGGAATGCGCCGCCCAGCTCAGCACCGACATCGAGGCCGACGAATTGCGTGGCCTGGTCGACGGCCTCATCACCAGCACGCAGCAGATGAATGCCGGCAACGCGGCTCTGCACAACAACTTGGAAGAAAGCCGTCGCGAATCCGATGCGTTGCGCGAGGAACTGGCCAAGGTCCGCGTCGAAGCCCATTCGGATCCCTTGACCGGGCTCGCCAACCGCAAAGGCTTTGAGGAAAGACTGCGGGCCCTGGAGGCGAGTGAAGACTATGCCGAACACGCCCATTGCCTGCTGATCGGTGACATCGACAGATTCAAGAACATCAACGACACCTATGGCCATCTGTTCGGCGACAAGATTCTGAAAATCGTCGCCAAGGCGTTTTCCAATCTCACCAAGGGCAAGGATCTCGCCGCGCGCTTCGGCGGCGAGGAATTCATTATCCTCTTGCCGGAGACACCGTTGCGCGGTGCGCTGACGGTCGCCGAGACGATACGACGCAGCATCGAGAAGGGCCGGGTGTTCAATCCCAAAACGGGTGAAGAAGTGCAGCGTGTGACGATTTCTTTGGGTGTCACTGAAATCGTGTGCGGCGAGGCGATAGAACAAGCTATCGCGCGCGCCGATGACGCGCTCTATCGCGCCAAGGACGGCGGGCGCAATCGTGTGGAATGTCTGGCGCCGACACCGCCGTTGCAGGCGACGGGCTAGTCGGCGCTGTGGAATGAATGTGGGAATTCATCCGCACATTCAAAAATCCCCCTTGCTCTTATCATCCTTGATCGCGTGCCGCGTCAGGCCAGGCCAGCGCGCCGGCGTGCTTCGAGCAGGGCACTCGCCGCCTTGCGAAATTCCGCTTCGCTATCATAGCGGCCAGTGTGGTTGATGCCGGTCACGCCGATAGCAGACAGCGCAATCAACTGCGCGGCGGCCCTTTCGGGTGAGTCGAGTGAAAGCTGTAACAAAGGCACCACCTGCGGCGCGGGCTTGCCGGCGGTTGTCATCGCCGCGCTGAGTTCGGCTATTGGTCCGCGCAGTTTCTCAACATCGCCCGTCATCGGCATCCAGCCATCGCCATACCGCAGCACGCGCCGCATGACGTGTGCGCCATGGCCGCCCACCAGAATAGGCGGCCGCGCCGGACGCGGGCTGAAGATGAAGGCTTGACCGTGTTGGGTCACGACATCATTGGCAAAGCAATCATGCAGAAACGCCAGCGTGTCATCGGTGATGCGCCCGCGATGTTCGCGCGCGACACCGGTAGCGGTGAATTCGGCGGCCATCCAGCCGGCGCCGACACCCAAAGTCAGGCGACCGCCTGACAACTCCTGAATCGAGGCCACCCATTTGGCGGTCGGCAGTGCGGCGCGATAGGGCAAGACCAGCACCGAGACGCCGAGCCCGATACGCGTGGTGACGCCAGCGGCAAACGCCAAGGTCGCTAGTGGGTCGACATAACGACCGCCCGAACCTTCGGCGTCATCGGGCGGAATGGCGATGTGATCGATGGTCCATAAATTGTCGAGGCCGAGTTCCTCGGCGGCGCGCGCGCAAGCAGCGATGGTGGCCGCAGTCGACGACGGTCCGGAATTGCGTAACAACATACCAAGTTTCATCGACGCTCCTCTTAAGAAATAAATCTGGCGCGCATTCGCTATCTTCCGTTTGTCGGTCAGACTTCAGTCTGACACTGCGGTGACTATCGCGACGCCATCGAGTGTCAGACTGAAGTCTGACCCACAATATGAGGGATGAGCGGCGCGATTACAGATCGAAGGCCTTATCGATCCTGTCAAACCGCCGCCGAATGAACTCCCGCGATTCTTCATGGGTGACGATGTAGAGTTCATTGTGCTTGATCGCTTTCACAACCTTGGCGGCGACACCTTGCACTGGCAGCACGCGACCACGCATCTTCTCGGCTTGTTCGTCCGAGACATCGAGATCCCGTTCGGGGCCACCGAACTCCGCCGGGCGGTTGCGTGCCGAATCATTGATGTGGGTATCGACCACCATCGGGCACAACACCGAAGAGCCGATGTTATGTTCACGCAGATCCTTGGCCAGGCATTCCGACAGCGCGACCACGCCGTACTTCGCCACGCAATACACCGACAAGCCCTGATTTGCGACCAGACCGGCGAAGGATGCGGTGTTGACGATGTGACCGCCCTCTCGCTGCGCGATGATGCGCGGCACAAAGGCTTCCACGCCATGTATCGGGCCCCATAGATCGACCTTCATGATCCACTCCCAGTCGGCGTGGCTCATCTCTTGCACCGGGCCGAACACCGCGACACCGGCATTGTTGAACACCACATGCGCCGCGCCGAAATGCTGGAAAGTTAAGTCGGCGAGCTGGTGCACTTGAGCGAGTTCGCCGACATCGGTTTTCACGCCGATAACATCGACGCCACTCTTGCTCAGCTCATGAGCGGCGGTGTCGAGCGCACCCTGTTCGATGTCCGCCAGCACCAGGCGCATGCCTTCTTTCGCCAGTTCACGCGCAGTGGCGAGACCAATACCGCTTGCGCCGCCAGTAATGACGGCGACCTTGCCTGCCAGATCTTTCATGACTTCCCCCATTGGTAATAACCGAAAGCCGTCCAACCGCCGTCGAGGACCCGCACTTCGCCGGTCACGAAAGCTACGAGTTTGTCGGTGAATTGGCCCATGGCCGTGCTGCTCCCCTGGCCTGCGATGTTCTGCGAATGTATCAAGCCGTCGTTGCGACGGCGCGTCGTCGCAGCAACAGCCCCGCCGCGATCGCTCCGATGATAGCGATGAGGGCCAACAGGATGAAGTAGTGTTGATGGCCCGCCGCGCCGGGCGCCGCATCGAGCAGTCGACCGGCGATGGCGGCAAAGAAAATATCCGGTGTGTAACCGACCAAGGACACCAGTCCGACCGCTGCGCCGGTCAAGCGCGAGGGCACGGCCGATTCCTGCAATAGCGCGAAATACACACCGCGCAGCGCGAATACCGCCGCGCAGCTCACCAGCAGATTGCCGTAGATGAGGTAGAGCGTCGTGGCCGACAGCGATACCCCACCCAGCAGGCCATAGACCACCACCAAGGTCGCGAACAACACCCACACACTGCGCGCGATGCCGATGCGATCGGCGATGAGACCCGCGCCCAAGGCCGCCACCGGACGAATATAGGCGCTGGCCGCGCCGAGTCCCGCCGCTGCGGTCTCGCTATAGCCCAGCACCTCGTGGGCATAGAGCGCGTAGTTGTCGAGACCCTTGTAGCCGCAGTAGGCCGCCACCACCACCACGGCCTGTAGCCACACCACCTTGAGACGCAGCACTTCGAATAATTCGCCGCGCTCGAAGCGCGGCCGCAGGCTGCGCTCGTCGGTCACACGCGGCACCCAGCGCCACACCAGCAGCGCGGCGGCGGCGGTGGCAAGGGTGTAATAGACGATGACCGCGCGCATCGCACTGCGCCTTGCGGCGACATCCAACACCTGATCGGCGGCGCCAGCACCGGCGAAATGGCTGAAGCACCACACTCCCAAGGTCGCGAATGCAGCCGCCGCAAGACCGCGCCCGCCATCGAGTATGCCAAAGGCGCGACCCTGGGCGCTGGCCCCGCCCCATTCGCGGGTGGCGCGGATCATCGCCGCCCAGAACAGCAGGATGGTTGTCACCCCCCAATAGCCATAGAGCCATGCCAGGCCGGTGGGGCCGGGCAGGGTGGCGAGATACACACCACCGAGCGCGGTGGCGAGCAGCGACAGACACAGCAGGCCGCGCGCCGGCAGGCGGTCGGCCAGCGCGCCGCCGGGAAAATAAGACAGCATCGCGGTCACACCATAGACCGCGAAGATATCGCCCAAGGCCGCGTTGGAAAGGGCAAAGGTCGCAAGCAGGCTGGCGCGGAAATAGCGCGGCACATGGAAGGGCAGCGCGAAGATCATTTCGCCCGCCACCACCAGCGCGAACATGGCGAGAAAGCGCGCGCGCGCGGTGCTGTGGGACGAGGTCATGATGGGACGATAAGCGCAACAGCCGGTCGCGGCCAAGGCCCAAGGCGTGCGCGGGCTTGGCCTGGTCGGCTATTCTTCGTCCCTTATCGCCGGTCTTCCTTGTGGGTCCGACTTCAGTCGGACATTCCTTCCAGGGCGCATCCCAATGCGGCATTCCGAAGGCGCGAACTATCGCACCGACCACGAATGTCCGACTGAAGTCGGACCCACAGAAAAGACCGGGTTAGACGGATTGATCACTTCCAACCTGGACACCCTCGACATGCATACCGCCATCACCCAAGACGCAAGCGCCTTGAAGGCTCAGCTGCTCGCCTTCATGGACAAATATATCTATCCGAACGAAGAGCATTACCACCACCAACTGCGCGCTCTGCCGAACCGCTTTGGCAGCGTGCCGCTGATGGAAGAACTGAAGCAGACGGCGCGCGACGAGGGCTTGTGGAATCTGTTCATGCCCTTGGATCACGGCGGTCTGAAGAACGAAGACTACGCGCCGCTGGCCGAACTCATGGGCCGTGTCGGCTGGTCGGCCGAGGTCTTCAACTGCAACGCGCCCGACACCGGCAACATGGAAGTGTTCATGAAGTACGGCACCGAAGCGCAAAATAAGCAGTGGCTGGAACCGCTGCTGCGCGGTGAGATTCGCTCTGCTTATGCGATGACCGAGCCCGAGGTTGCCTCATCGGACGCGACCAATGTGCAGACCTCCATCAAGCGCGATGGCGAGCACTACGTCATCAATGGCCGCAAGTGGTTCATCACCAACGCCATGTATGAGCGCACCAAGATCATCATCGTGATGGGCAAGTCCGATCCGGACAATCCCAACCGCCATATTCAGCAGAGCCAGGTGCTGGTGCCGAAAGACACGCCCGGTGTGAAGCTGGTGCGCCCGCT
>JAYWAC010000206.1:0-29986 GCA_043782755.1 Pseudomonadota bacterium
ATCATGCCGCCGGCGCGCGCGTATTCGCCGATACGTTTGGCATTCCGATCGAAGGTCCGCAAGTGGAAGACGAGTTCTGGCTCGCCTCGCTGCCGCAGCAGGCGGCGCGCTGCGGTTTTCCTGTCGCAGCGACATTCACGCCCGATCGCTGGCTGGTCGATGGTGACACCGTGCGCTTTGGCGAACAGACCATGCAGGTGCTGCATTGCCCGGGCCACACGCCGGGGCACGTGGTGTTCTATCACGACTCCGGCGTCGCCTTCGTCGGCGATGTGTTGTTCCAAGGCTCGGTAGGCCGCAGCGATTTTCCGCGCGGCAATCACGGTCAGTTGATTGAATCGATTCGCAATAAACTGTGGCCCCTGGGTGACGATGTGAGTTTCGTGCCTGGCCATGGGCCGGAGTCGACCTTCGGTTTCGAGCGACGCACGAATCCCTTCGTGGCCGATGCGCTGTTTGATTGAGAATTCAACCTGGCATTCGAGTAATACGCTGCTATAGTTAAATCAGGGTGTGCGAAAGATGTGCCTGACCGACGAGACCATCCGCAGCCGCCCGACGTGACGCGTCACCCCGCACGAACACACACGGTACGTGCACCCCAAGGACCTTGCTCAGCGAGGCCAAATCGTCGGCCCAAAACCCCGCCCCTGTGCGGGGTTTTTCTTGCGTTCGTGCAACGCGGTCTTCCTCAAGCAAGCCTCGTGCGGGGCCGCTAGGCCCTTCAAGCGCGACCCGTGCGCCTATGGCAAGCTGCGCGATGGCGCGTTGGCGCCGTCGCGAAGACTATTGCTGGTCGAGGAAGCGGAACAAGAGATACGCGCCGTGCACGAACTGCTTGGCGCTTGAGCGCCCTTCGAAAAGCTGGACTATTCGAACACCACCAGCAGATCTTTTGACTCGACCTGCGCACCCGGCTGCACCACGACCTCGGCAATGCGACCGTCACGCTCGGCGCGGATACTGGTCTGCATCTTCATCGCTTCAATGGTCATGAGTGCGTCACCCTTAGTGACGTCTTCGCCCGCGCGCACATTGATCTGAGCGATGAGGCCCGGCATCGGCGCGCCGACGTGGCGCACGTTGCCGGCCTCGGCCTTGACGCGCGGCGCCTTCAAGGCGGGCTGCGTGCGATCTTCAATCTTGACCGTGCGCGGCTGGCCGTTGAGCTCAAAGTAGACGGTGCGCATGCCATCGTCGTGGTGCTCATTGGTGCCGAGATAACGGACAACCAGCGTCGGGCCATGATCCAAAGCAACACTGATTTCCTCACCCGACTCCATGCCATAGAAAAACACCGAGGTCGGCAGATCGGTGAGATCGCCGTACATGCGACGGGTGTGGGCATAGTCGACGAACACCTCGGGATACATGAGGTAGGACGCCAGTTCATATTCAGTGATGTGACGGTCGACCTTCTGCTCGGCCTCGGCGCGCGCCGCCGTCAGATCGACCGACGCAATCACCGAGCCCGGACGCACCGTGATCGGCGCCTGACCGGCCAGGATCTTGTTCTGCAGCGCTATAGGAAAACCACCGGGTGGCTGGCCCAGATCGCCACGGAAGAAAGACACGACCGACTCCGGGAATGCGACATCGACGGCCGGGTCTTCGACCGCCGTGCGTGACAGACCGCTGGTCACCATCATCAAGGCCATGTCGCCCACCACCTTGGAACTGGGTGTGACTTTGACGATGTCGCCGAACATGTCGTTGACCTCGGCATAGGCCTGCGCCACTTCCGGCCAGTGTTCGCCCAAGCCCAATGAACGCGCCTGCTCGCGCAGATTGGTGTACTGACCGCCCGGCATGCCGTGCACATAGACTTCGGACGCGCCGGCGCGCTCTTCGCTTTCAAAGGCGAGATAGTTGCCGCGCACTTCGTCCCAGTAATGAGAAAGGCTGCGAATCGCATCGGGATCGAGACCGGTCTCGCGCGGGCCGTGACGCAAGGCTTCGACGATGGAGCCGAGATTAGGCTGCGAAGTGAGGCCGCTCATCGCATCCATCGCCGCATCGATCGCATCGACGCCCGCATCGACCGCAGCCAGCACGCTAGCAGCCGAGATGCCGCTGGTGTCGTGGGTGTGGAAATGGATGGGAATACTGATTTCCTGCTTCAACGCCTTGACTAGGTCACGCGCCGCCTGCGGGCGACACAAGCCTGCCATGTCCTTGATGCCGAGCACGTGGGCACCGGCAGCTTCCAACTCCTTGGCCATCTTCACGTAGTAACGCAGATCGTACTTGGTGCAACGCGGATCGCTGAGATTGCCGGTGTAGCAGATGGCTGCTTCGGCAATCTTGCCGGTCTCGGCCACCGCATCGATGGCGATGCGCATGTTCTCGACCCAGTTCAGGGAATCGAAGATGCGGAAGATATCGACACCGGCATGGGCGGCTTGCTGAACGAAATGCGTGACAACGTTGTCGGCGTAGTTCTTGTAACCGACGCCGTTGGACGCGCGCAGTAGCATCTGCGTCAGGATGTTCGGCATGCGCTCGCGTATCGCCGTCAAACGACGCCACGGACATTCGTGCAGGAAACGCATCGCGACATCGAAAGTCGCACCGCCCCAGCATTCCACCGACAACAACTGCGGCACCAGGCGCGCATACGCGTCGGCCACCGCCAGCATGTCGAAGCTGCGCACGCGAGTCGCGAGCAGGGACTGATGGGCATCGCGGAAAGTGGTGTCGGTGACGAGCACCTGCGGCTGCGCGAGCATCCACTGCGCGAAACCGCGAGCACCCAAGGCTTCAAAGCGGACGCGACTGCCGCTGGCGACGGGCAGGCCGGCGGTCTGCGGCGGGCGCGGTCGACGCAGCACACGCGGTCGCGCGCGACCGATAACGGCCGGATTGCCATTCACCGCCACGTCGCCGATGAAGCGCAACAGACGCGAGGCGCGATCGCGACGACGCGCGAAAACCAACAGCTCGGGCGTCTCGTCGATGAAGCGCGTGGTGTATTCAGCGCGACGGAACTGCTGATTCTCGTGCAGTCCGATCAGAAAGCGCAGATTGGTATTGACGCCTCGAATACGAAATTCGCGCAAGGCGCGCAGCATGCGCTGCGCGACTTCATCGGGACTATTGGCCCAGGCCGTGATCTTGACCAGCAATGAATCGTAGTAGCGCGTGATGCGTGCGCCAACGTAGGCCGTGCCGGCATCGAGACGAATGCCAAAGCCGGCTGGGCTGCGATAGGCGGTGATGGTGCCGTAATCAGGAATGAAATTGTTTTCCGGATCTTCCGAGGTCACGCGACACTGCACGGCATGGCCACGCATGGTGATGTTGGCCTGCAGCGGCACACCGGATTCATCGCTGCCGATAGCGTGGCCCTCGGCTATGCGGATCTGGGCCTTGACGATGTCGATGCCGGTGATCGCTTCCGAGACCGTATGCTCGACCTGAATGCGCGGATTGACCTCGATGAAGAAGAACGCATCGGTATCGGCGTCTTGCAGGAATTCGACGGTGCCGGCGTTGACGTACTTGGCCTTGCGACACAGCGTGAGCGCCGCGTCGCAGACTTCCGCACGCTGTGCAGCGTCGAGATACAAGGCCGGCGCGCGTTCGACGATCTTCTGATTGCGCCGCTGTACAGTGCAGTCGCGCTCGAACAAATGGACGAGATTGCCGTGGCTGTCGCCCAGGATCTGCACCTCGACATGACGCGCGCGGCGCACCAGTTTTTCGAGATAGACCTCGTCATTGCCAAAGGCGAGGCCGGCTTCCTTGCGGCCGATGTCGACCAGCTCATGGAGCGTATCGGGCCCTTCGATGACGCGCATGCCACGGCCACCGCCACCCCACGAGGCCTTCAACATGAGGGGATAACCGATGCCGGCGGCGAGCTTTTCGATCTCGGCCGGGTCGCGCGGCAAGGCGCTAGTGGCCGGCATCAAGGGCACGCCGCTGACTGCGGCCAACTCGCGCGCCGCGACCTTGTTGCCAAGCAGACGCATTACCGAGGGTGGCGGACCGACAAAAATCAGACCGGCCGCCAACACGGCATCGGCGAATTCGGGACTCTCGGCCAGGAAGCCATAGCCGGGATGAATCGCGTCACATCCCGCATCCAGCGCCACCTGCACGATCTCATCGATCTGCAAATAGGCGTGCACCGGCGTACAACCCGCGCCGATCTGGTGCGCCTGCTCGACCTTGAAGCGATGCAGAGCGAATCTGTCTTCGTGGGAATAGATGGCGACGCTGTCGATATCGAGCTCGGCGGCAGCGCGCATGACTCGGATGGCGATTTCGCCGCGATTGGCCACCAGCAATTTTTTGATGCGTTTCATTGGGCTTAGCCGTCCGCGATCACGCATATGTGACCGATGGTTGGGTGAAGTGACGAGTGCGGCAAGCGCACCGCGCGCGAGGTTCAGGCGCGCGCTGTACCGAGGATCACGTCGCGTGCAATCATTCGAGCAAGAATTGTACCGCCGGCTTCGATGAGGGCGGCAACATTCGCGGTTCCAAGTTCTGCGGCGACTGCTTCGAATATCTCACGCCCAGTGCGCCCCTCGCTCATCATGATCAGTTCCAGCAGCCGCGCGGCGGCGGTATTCAGATCGAGGAAGCCGTATTCGGCTTGCGTGTCACGAAACGCGGCAATGCGAGTGGGCTGCGCCGGCGGCTCCAGCGGCCGGTAGTCGACGGCTATGGCATGCACCGGGAAACGATAGGTGTGCATGACCATGATGGGATTGGCGACCGGCACGCCGGCGATGAGATCACCGTGGCGATCCACGTCGTCGAGATTCAAGCGACGCAGGTCGGCGCCCACCAAGGTTTCCAGCCAATCGAAATGGGCCAGCTCAAACAGAAAAGGCAGTTCGAGTTCGGTGCCGCGCTCGTGTTCGAGATAGGCGAGGAATTCCCGGGGCAGGTCGACAAACGCGGTGGCACGTGAGACATGGCGCACCAGGTAGTCGCGCAGCATCGCCGTCCATCGTGCCTCGTCCATCACCGCCCGCACGCGCGGGTAGTTGTCGCGCATGAAGCGTTCGATGTTGGCGTAAACCGCATGGCGATACACGCCGAGTCTGCGCTCGTCGTGCTGACCCGGTGGTGCAAGGTGCTCGGGATCGCGCAGATAGGCGGCGAACTCGCGCTGCAGACGCGAGAACTCGAGCTCGGCCGCAGCACTCATGCCGCCATGCCGTCGCTGCACGCGGTAATACGCCGTTGCGTCGCGACGATGCGGCGCACCTCCGGCAGCACTTCCTCCAGCGGCGGAATGTTCTCGTCGCGCTCGAGCAGGGTCGGAAAGACACCGAAGCGGTGATAAGCGAACTCCAACAAACTCCACACCGGGTCGATGATCGGCGTGCCATGGGTGTCGACGATCAAGCCATCGCCGTCCTGGCTGTGACCGGCGATATGGGCATAGGCGATACGCTCGCCCGGCAGGCTGGCGAGGAAGGCCTGCGGGTCATAGCCGTGATTCACGCTGTTGACGTAGATGTTGTTGATGTCGATGAGGAGCTCGCAATCAGCCTCAGCCAGCACCGCGTTGATAAAGGTCGATTCATCGAGCTCAGTCGACAGGTTCACATAGTAGGACGGGTTCTCGACCGCGATGCGTCGCTCAAGGCGGTCCTGTACTTCACGGATGCGCGCAGCGACATAGTGCACTGCCTCGTCGGTGAACGGGATGGGCAGCAGTTCGTAGAGTTGGCCACCGGCCGCGCAAAACGATAGATGATCGCCGTAGATGATCGCCTGACGACTGTCGAGAAAGTTTTTGATGCGCTCAATGAACACAACATCGAGCGGGTCAGGACCGCCGAGATTGAGCAGCAGCCCGTGACAGATCAGAGGGCGCTGGACGCTTACGCGATCAAACGCCTCGCCCAGCCGGCCACCCACCCCCAGCCAGTTTTCGGGGGCGACTTCAAAAAACGAGATCTCATCGGGGATATGGTCTTGCAGCGGCCCCATGTGGGTCCGCCGCAGGCCGAGTCCGGTGCCTTCGACGCGGTAGCTCCGTTGCACCGGAACTCAAGAGCTAACTTAGCGCGGAAAATTACTTGGCAAGATGCTGCACGGAGCAACTGGCGCCGGAGAATGTCCCGCACACTGCGGGATCCTTCTTGCCGGTAGCGAGCTTGCCACCCGCATAGCCGGCCTTCTCGTCACCGCCGTATTTGAAACCGGTCTCGTCGTTGATCTTGACCTTGTTGCCCTGCATGTCGACGGCTTCACCGGCGACCTGCACGGCGGTTCCGAACTCGACCATCTGGAACGGGTTATCGGCTGCGTTGGCCACACCGGCCAGCGCCATGACAACACCGGTACCGAGCGCTTGCGCGACGGGCTTCAGGTTGTTCTTTTTCATGATGGGACTTCCTCCTCGAAGAGACATTTTTGAGTTGTACTAACCACCCGCAGGTGATCACAAGGGCAGGCTAGTGCATCCATCCGAGCGCTGCCACAGACTCATCGCGGGGAGCGTTGGAAATGGTATCGGCGGCTAGAATATAAGTCTAGGCGCGAGATCCGCGCGGATCTGGCCGCTAACAGACGGTATCGATGCGAGATTGAACAGTGGGCCGCGTAGCGAGCGGACAAAAAAAACCCCGCAATGCAAGTTGCTGCGGGGTAACGCAAAGTAGAGCGTAACGCTATCGCTACGTGGGCAATGTTAGCTCGCTCCAAGAATGTGGCCTTGGGATTTTTTCCTAAATACCTTAAGTGAGGGACTGAATCATCGATGCGGCCTAAGATCTTGATCGTTCTCGTTGTCCTGCTTGGCGTAAGCGCGGACATCTGGGCTGACAGCGGCACGGATGCGTATGGGCGCGGCGACTACGCCAATGCCGTATCTCGCTTCGAGAGCCGCGCGCAATCAGGCGACGCCACGGCGCAGAACAATCTCGGCGTGCTCTATCTCAAAGGCCGGGGTGTGGGTCAGGACTACCCACGGGCACGCGAACTGTTTCAGGCTGCCGCCGACCAACATCTGCCGGGCGCCATGTTCAATCTCGGCATGATGTACCTGCGCGGTTATGGCGTGACACCGGAGCCGGCCCGTGCCGCCGACTGGTTTGCGCGCGCGGCGGCGCTCGATGATCGCGAGGCGCAATTCTTCCTGGCCGTCATGTACACCAAAGGCCAAGGTGTGGGCGTCAATCGCGATTTTGCCCGGGAGTTGTTCGAAAAGTCGGCCAAAGCCGACCTGCCCGCCGCCCAGTTCAATCTCGCCATGCTCATGCTGCAGCATCCAACTGCCACAGCCGGCGAAACGGAAGCGCTGAAGTGGCTGGAGGCCGCCGCCAAGCAGGACTACAAACTCGCCAAGCTGAATATCGCGAAACTCGATCTCCGTCATAACGACGACTCCAAACGCCTCGAACACGCGGCCATTTTGCTGCGCGACCTCGCCGACGGCGGCGACCCCGAAGGCCAGATGCAATTCGGCCTCATGAACCTGTTTGGCAAGGGGCTGCCGCTGAACCAGGAAGAGGGGCGCTTCTGGCTGCGCCAGTCAGCTACGCAAGGGTTGGCTGCGGCGCAGGTTAATCTGAGTGCGGTCTATGCCCAGGGCATAGGCACCAGCGTCGATCCGGTGCAAGCCTATGCCTGGTTGGCGGTGGCTGCAGCGCAGGATGCGAAGGTCAAGCCAGCGCTCAAGGAAATGGCCACGCGGCTCAAACCCGAACAACGCAGCCAGGGCGAGGCCATGGCGCGGGAGTTGGGGCAGAAGGGCGCAGCCAACGCAAGCGACACACCCGATTGAACGCAGTCCACCTGCAGGCTATGGCAGCCCTTGCAGTACACTGGCGCGGGCTTCGCCGCGCGGGCGTGGCCGACCCGCATTGAATCGGAACCTGACTATGCGCATTGCCCCTCATCAGCCGTCGCGCCGCATGTTCGCACAGTGGCTGGTACTCAGCCTGTTGACGCTCTTAAGCGTGAGCGCGCTGGCCGCAGACCTCGGCACAGCCAAGACCGGCACTGAAGCCGACACACGGGCGGTGTCGGCGCCCGTCGCTGCGCCGACCGACAAACCCAAGCAGTGCTATAACGGCTGCCAGAGTTGGGGACAGATATGTAATGTCGATCCGCGCGGCGTGTACAAATGTCAGCGGCGTTGCGAGAAGTTCGGCAAGATCTGCGAATAATGGCTGACGACACGCTGCCCTGGAGCGCCGTCGAGTGCGTCATCCTCGACATGGACGGCACCCTGCTCGATCTGCATTTCGACAACCAGTTGTGGAGCGAACTGCTGCCGCAGCGTGTCGCCGCACGCCACAACATTCCCCTTGAGCTGGCGCGCGATCAGGTAGCCCATCGCCTGGCAACGCGACGCGGCACCCTGCCCTGGTATTGCCTCGAATACTGGAGTGATGCTTTCGGTGTCGACATGCATGACCTGGAACAGGCGCTCGGCCATCTGATTCGGGTGCGTCCCGGCGCGGTCGAATTCCTGACCTGGGTGAAAGCGCGCGGCATGCGTCAAGTACTCGCCACCAATGCCCATCCCGCCAGCCTCGGTCGCAAGCTGGCGGCTACCGGCATCGCCGAGCACTTCACCGATATCGTGAGCGCCCATGATCTAGGGGCGGCCAAAGAAGACGATGCGTTCTGGGATGCGCTACAAGCGCGGGTCGATTTCGACCCGGCCCGCACCATCTTCATCGATGACAACGCCCAGGTACGCGCGGCTGCCAGGCGCCGGGGCATCGGTTTTCTCTTTGGGATTGCGCGGCCCGACAGTCAGGGCCCGACAGTCAGCGCGACGGATTGCCGCTGTCTTGAGGACTTCACCGAACTGACGCGCGACGCGGCCTAGGCGGCGCGCATCCAGCAAAGATCGAATACTGGTCGTCCATCGCGCAGGGCGCGTTGTTCGAAGCGTGTGAGCACCCGCTCTCGCGGCCGCGGCGCCCACGCCTGAACACCGGCGACATTCAACCAGCGCCTGTCGGCGGCTAGCGCGTCGCGCACCTGCAACGCGTAATCGGCATCATCGCTGGCGAAGCGCGCACGGCCATGACGCTTGAGTCGAGTCGCCAGCAGGTTCAGCAATTCGCTCTGCACCAAACGACGCTTGTGATGACGCTTCTTCGGCCACGGGTCGGGGAAAAAAATGAAGACCGCGTCCAGAGACTCAGGTGGCAGCGCCGCCAGCAGTTCCAGTGCGTCACCGTCGTAGATCCGCAGATTGCCTAACCCATGGCGCTCGGCCTCATGCATGGTATGACCCACGCCCGGCGGATGGACTTCGCTCGCCAACACGTCCAGCGCCGGCAGACGCGCGGCCATTGCCAGCGCGTTGTCACCGTTACCGCTGCCGATTTCGAGATACAGCGGCGCGCGACGGGGAAAAACCTGGGCTAAATCCTCGCGCAGCGCAGCGGTATTGACGCGGTAGCGCGGCAACAACTCGTCCAACGCGCGCTGCTGGGCACAGGTCATGCGGCCGGCGCGGATAACGAAACTGCGCACCGAGCGGCGCGACGCTGATGGCGACATGGCGACTTTCGCGCCGCTCAGGAAAAGAAGGTGCCGTCGATGGGCGACGACGCCGAGGCATAGGCGCGGCGCGGCATGCGGCCGGCGCGATAGGCTTCACGCCCGGCCTCGACCGCCTTGCGCATCGCCGAGGCCATCAGCAGCGCATTTTTGGCTTCGGCGATGGCAGTGTTCATGAGCACGCCGTCGCAGCCGAGTTCCATGGCCACGCTGGCGTCGGAGGCCGTGCCCACGCCGGCGTCGACGATGATCGGCACTTTCGCGTTCTCGATGATAGTGCGCAGAGTGTAGCGATTTTGAATGCCGAGCCCCGAACCAATCGGCGCCGCCAACGGCATCACTGCCACGCAGCCGATGTTCTCCAGTTCCTTGGCGACTATCGGATCGTCACTGGTATAGACCATCACCTCAAAGCCGTCGGCACACAGCGTGCGAGCAGCGGCGAGGGTCTGCACCACGTCGGGAAACAGGGTTTTTTGATCGCCCAGCACTTCGAGTTTGACGAGGTTGTGACCGTCGAGCAGTTCGCGCGCAAGCCGACAGGTGCGCACTGCGGACTCGGCGTCATAGCAGCCGGCGGTGTTGGGCAGGATGGTGAATTCGTCAGGCGAGATGATGTCGAGCAGATTGGGCTCACCCGCAGTCTGGCCGATGTTGGTGCGCCGAACCGCGACCGTCACTATCTGTGCGCCGCTGGCGCGGATGGCGGCCAAGGTCTCGTCGAAATCACGATATTTACCGGTGCCGACCATGAGGCGCGAATGAAAGCTGCGACTGCCGATGCGCAGCAGATCATCGCCGCTGGATGGATTGGAATCGAGATTAGCCATGCCCTGCCCCGTGGTCGTTCGTGTGAGGGGACAAGTATAACTGTTTGCGCTCAGCCACCGCCGATGGCGGCCACCACCTCGACCCGATCGCCATCAGCGAGCTGGTGCTCGGGGTGAGTACTGCGCGGCACGATGTCGCCATTGATCTCAACCGCGTAGCGGCCTCGGACTTCGAGCAGCGCGATCAGATCAGCAATGGTAGTGGCAGCCGGCAGTTCGCGGCTTGCGCCATTCAAGTTGACACGCAGCAGACTGGACACTGGGCTAAATACTACAGCGGGATCTTCATGCCCTCGCGGGCGATGTGGCACTCCATGTCCGATTTGCGCTCGCGAATAATCTGCAGGCAATCACGATGGATGGCGGCGACCTGTTTGTCGTCATAAGTCGGATCGTGATGATAGAGATAAAGGCAGCGCACGCCAGCATCAATGGCGAGATTGACGGTATCGACGTAACACGAATGTCCCCAGCCCCGCTTGCGGTTGTAGTCGTGTGGCGTGTACTGCGCATCATGGACCAGAATGTCCACACCTTGAATGGCCGAGACCTCGGAATCGCGCTGCTCATCGACCATGCGCTCCAGCAACTCGTGCTCGTCCTCGTCGAACTCGTGTATGCGTTTGGCAATCGAGGTCTTGAGAAACTGCACTTCATTATCGGACACGTAGACCACCGACTTACCGGCGACCTGCATGCGATAACCGTAAGTCACACCCGGGTGGTGGACGTTGTAGTAGTTGATACCGATAGGGCCATGAGCAAGGCCGTTGATCTGCGGTTCGAGGTATTGAATGTTGGCCATCCAGGTCTCGATTTCGACCGGGAAATAGGGCGCTTTCATCTGATTCGACAGCCGTTGCTCAATATCCTTGGCGGTGTCGCCCGGGCCGAAGAATTTGATTTTCCAATTGGGCGAAAAGGCCGGTTGAAAGAACGGCAGTCCGCAGATGTGATCCCAATGGTAGTGAGTGAACACCACCAGCAGTTCCGACAGCGTGCTCTGCGCCATCAATTCTTCGCCGAGCGAGATGATGCCGGTCCCGCCATCGCAGACCAGCAAGTGTTCGTCGCAGCGAATTTCAACGCAGGAAGTATTGCCGCCGACACCGAGATGGGATTCATGCGGCGCCGCGTAGGAACCGCGCACGCCCCAGAAGCGCAGATAGCGTTCGCTCATTCGGAAACGTGGCCCGTGCCGAGGTATTTCTCGATGAGCAAGCGGATGGCCTTCTTCGAAATAGGTTTGGCCACGAATTCCAGCACACCAAGCTCCTTCGCAGCGGTACGGTCCTGCGCATAATCCTTGGAGCTGATCATGACGGTCGGCGTGCTGGCGTGCAGTTCATTGCGTCGCAGTTCCTTCAAGAACGAGTAGCCGTCCTTGTTAGGCATCATGACATTCAAAAACAGCAGAGCCGGCTGGCGGGTAGCAAGGAAGCTCATCGACTCCTCGGCAGACTCGTAGGCGTGGAAGACCAGATTCGCTTCAGCCGCAACCTGCTCAAAGAACGCCCGCATAGCCGCGCTGTCATCGACGAGAACGATGATGGGTTTGCCTGTTTGCATGCGCTCTTGATATCCGAATCCGCAAGTCCCCGGTCGCTCCCTGAAGCTCCGCTTTAAGCTTTTACCCTAACCATATGAGATCAGGGCTATTGTAGACCAAGGATTCTGCGATATCCCGCGCCCCCGAACAAGCGCAATTGTAACCATATTAGCCTTGAAACCAAGCGCGCTGCCGACCCATTCAAAGCGCGACACCGATATCAGCCCCACTAGCGGCGCGTGCACGCCGGGCTTTGACGACGCCCTCACACACCATAGAATTCCGCTTTGTGCGGGTGTAGTTCAATGGTAGAACATCAGCTTCCCAAGCTGATTACGTGGGTTCGATTCCCATCACCCGCTCCACTACATCGAACCTGGACCAACCGCCCAGTGAACACCGAGGCCCTGTCAGCCGTCCGCAACACGCAACTCGAGGCTGAGGCCCGGGCCCTCTACAGCGCCACGCTGCCCTACCACAACTTCGACCATATCCAGGACACCCTGGAAGCGGCGGAGAAGGTCATCGAGCGCTGCCGGGAAGAAAACATCCGTATCGACGCGGAAGTGGTCTATTACGCGCTGCTGTTCCATGACGCCGGTTATCAAGAAGACCATCTGGCGCGCGGCTTCGCGACCAAGGAACGCTATTCTGCGGCGCTAGCCGACCCGATCCTGCGCTGTAACGGCGTAAGCGCTACTCAGGTCGACAAGACCGTGGCCGCCATCCTCGCCACTGAACGCGACGCGATATGTGTGAGCGCGGAACAAAAAGCCGTGCGGGCAGCTGATTTATCCGGTCTCGCGGCGGACTACCCGCGCTTTCTGCAGAGTTCATTGCGTTTGAAGCGCGAACATGAGTTGTTGTACCAGCGCAGTTTAAGCTGGGCCGACTGGCAGACTAACTCGGCTGAAGTGCTGGGCCACTATTTGACCCAGGAAATCCGTCTGACCAGCTATTTCCACGACGGCAGCGGCGAATCGTCCTTTCATAAGGCGGTACGCGCCAATTTGAATCGGCTGCTGGCGGAACCCCGCGAGCCCGCCGCCGCCTGAATCAGGGGGCTGGTCTCAGGGGGTGCCCGTTCCGCCGATCTTGAGGACGATGAAGTCCGTCTTGTGTTCCTGCAGCTTGAGGCGCATGGCGCGCAGCTCATTGGCGTCGGATAAGGGTCCGACGTGGACGCGAAACCACACATCCTGACCATTGATCACAACGCGCTGGATATTGGCCGTGATGCCCTGCATGGCCAGCCTGGCCTTGGCCTGATCCGCTTCTTCGTAGGCCTTATAGGAACCGATCTGCAACACATAGGCGCCGATCTCGGCGGCGCTGGCCTGCTTGTCCTTGGTTGCCGTGGCCACGTTCTTGTCGGCGCTCTTGTCGGACTTTTCAGGCTTCTGTTCCTTGTCTTCCTTTTCCCAATCCTGCACCGGTACTTCCATCTCCGGCAGGATTTTGTAGAAGTCGAACTTCGGACGCGGCGGTTCCAGGTCCGCCTCGGGGGTCTCCGCAGGAGCGGGCTCGTTGACGCGCGGCGCCTCCACCCTGGCCTCGGCATCCGCCACCACCGGCGGTGGTGCGGCCGGCGGTGGCGAGACCTTGGCCGTCCACATATAAACCGCCAAGGCGGCCAACAGTCCTAATCCCAGACCCGTGACGAAGGATACCCAGCTGCCGAGTGGCGCCTGGGGTTTGGTCGGTGGCACGCGAGGCGTGGCGTGCTTGTAGTCTTTGGCGGCCATAGCTGCGCTTACATCTCGCTCGGCGCTCGAATCGCGAGCAGGGCAAGCGCATTGGCGATGACCTGACGCACGGCATCGATCAGACTCAGACGCGCCCAGCGCACGCCTGCCTCATCGACCAGCACTTTATGGCCGTTGTAGTAGGCATGGAACTCGGTAGCGAGATCGCGCAAGTAATTGGTCAGCTGATGAGGCTCGGCGACGGCGGCGGCATTCGCCACCACTTCGGAGAATTTCGACAACACCAGCGCTAGTCGCCGTTCTGGCGCCGCATGCAGGAACTCCGCCAGCCGCGCACCGACAGGCGCCGCGATATTCGCGCGCTCGCCCGCCTGACGAAACACGCTGCAGATGCGCGCATGGGCATACTGCACGTAGTAGACCGGGTTGTCGTTGCTCTGCGCGGTGGCCAGATCGAGATCGAATTCCAGATGCTGATCGGCGCGACGCATGACATAGAAATAACGTGCGGCATCGACACCCACTTCGTCGACCAGATGCTTGAGTGTGATGAACTCACCGGCGCGGGTCGACATCGCAACCTTCTCACCACCACGCACTAAAGATGCGAACTGCACCAGCACCACATCGAGCTTCTCGTCGTGCAGACCCAGCGCCTTCAAGGCCGCACGCACGCGTGGAATATAACCGTGATGATCCGCACCCCAGATATCCACCACGCGCTCGAAACCGCGCGCGAATTTCTCGCGATGATAGGCGATATCGGACGCGAAATAGGTTTTCACGCCGTTATCGCGCACCACCACGCGATCCTTTTCATCGCCATAATCGGTGGAGCGAAACCACTGCGCGCCGGCGGCTTCGTAGATGAAACCGGCCTCGCTAAGTTCGGCAATCGCAGTGTCGATCGCACCGTTACGGTTCAGCGATGCTTCTGAATACCAGCAATCGAACTCAACGCCGAAATCACGCAGATCAGTGGCGATTTCAGCCAGGATGACGTCCTTGGCGAAGTCGCGCACGGTATCAAAACGAGCAGAGCCCAAGGCGGCACGAGCTCTCGCGATAGCATCGTCGAGATGCCGTTCATCGTCGACGCTGGCACTGGCTGGCGGCACGCATTCCGCAGCGCGCTTCAGGGAGTCGCCATCACGCTCGCGCAGACCACGCGCGATGTCTTCGATATAGGCGCCACGATAGGCCTGCACCGGAAACGGTACTTCAAGATCATAGGACTGCAGATAACGCAGCCACACGCTGAGCGCGAGAATGTCCATCTGACGACCGGCGTCGTTGACATAGTATTCGCGCTCGACTTCGTAGCCGCTCGCCGCGAGTAAATTGGCGAGCACCGAACCGATGGCTGCACCGCGACCGTGACCGATGTGCAAAGGCCCGGTCGGATTGGCCGACACGAACTCGACCTGCACCCGGCGACCCGCGCCGCTGTCGTTGCGACCATAGGCCGCACCAGCTTCATGCACCTCGCGCACGACATCGAACACCACGTCCTCGGCGAGTACGAAATTCATGAAGCCGGGGCCGGCCACTTCGCACCGACTGAACAGCGGCAGCGCGCCGAGTTCGTTGGCGAGTTCAGTGGCCAACTCCCGCGGTGGGCGGCGATTGGCCTTGGCCAATAGCATCGCGACGTTGGTGCTGAAGTCGCCATGCGCCTCAAGCTTGGGCGTTTCGATCTGATAATCCGGTAAATCGGCGGACGTTAGGGTGCCGGCCTGGCGCAGACGTTCAATGACGCCATCGATGGCCGTACGCAGAAGTGCTTTCAAGGTCTTGTCTCGGGGATGCCCGGGGGTGAAGCGCGGATTCTATCCGCTCCGTCGCGTGCGCGCGACGGAGCGTAGTGTGACAACGCCTATAAAGTGTCCTGCGGATCGACGTCGATGGCTGGGCGCACGCGCGCTTTGCTGGCCATTTCATCCAGCGCAGGCAGTGCCGCGCGCAGCAAGCGACCGATGTCGAAGCGTTGCGCTGCGCGCATCACCATCAAAGCGCGATAACGTCCTGCGCGCCGTTCCATCATGGCCGGCAACGGATAGCTGAGATCGAGTTCGGCCGGCGCTTCGGCCAGCAGCAGGCGACGCGCCTCGCCCAGGAACTTTAGCGCTGCCGCCGGTTGCGCCGACTCGGCGCGCAGAATGGCCATGGCGCCATAAGGCGGCAAGGCGGCCTCGCGTCGCTGTTCGAGTGCACTTATCGCGTAAGCCTCGTAGCCGTCGTCGATAATCTGACGCAGCACCGGGTGATGGGGCTGATGGGTCTGCACCAGCACACGGCCGGGCAGGTCAGCGCGTCCGGCGCGCCCAGCGACCTGGATGATGAGCTGGGCGAGACGTTCCTCGGCGCGGAAGTCGAGGGAATAGAGCCGACTGTCGGCATCGACCACACCCACCAGGGTCACGGCCGAGAAATCGAGACCCTTGGCCAGCATCTGTGTGCCGATCACGATGTCGACTTCGCGTGCATTAATGGCGTCCAACATCGCGCGCAACGCGTCCTTGCGCCGCGCCGTGTCGCGATCGATGCGACATAAGCGCGCGTCGGGAAAGAGCTCCGCTACCGCTTCCTCGATGCGCTCCGTGCCGAGCCCCATTAACGCGATGTCCGGCGCTTCGCAGCACGGCACACCAGCGTTGCGCGACCACTGCCGATCACAGTGGTGGCAACGCGCCGTGTCCGCCCCTTTGTGATAGACCAGAAAGGCGTCGCAGCGATCGCAGCGACGCGGCGTGCCGCAATGGCGACAGATGAGCAGCGGCGAGTATCCGCGTCGGTTCAGGAACAACATGACCTGCTCGCTGCGACCCAGGCAGGCGCGGATCGCCGCTATCAACTGCGGACTCATGCCGGCCGTCAGTTCGAGGCCGCGCACATCCAGACATTCGATGGCAGGCATGGGCGCGCTGCCGGCGCGCGAGCGCAGTACGGCGCACAGATACTTGCCGCGTGCGACATTGGCCAAGGTTTCAAGCGACGGCGTCGCCGATCCCAGCACCACCGGCACATTGCTGTTCTGCGCGCGGACCAGCGCGATATCGCGCGCCGAATAACGGAAACCGTCCTGCTGTTTGTAAGAAGGATCGTGCTCCTCATCGACTACCAGCAGGCCAAGCTGCGGCATACGCGCCCACACCGCCGAACGCGTCCCGATCAAAATGCGCACCTGGCCGGCGGCGCAGTCACTCCAGGTCAGCATGCGCTCGCGCTCGCCGAGGCCTGAATGCAACACGCCAACCGCCGCGCCAAAACGCCTGCGAAAGCGCGCCACCAATTGTTCAGTCAGGGCAATTTCGGGCACCAGCACCAAGGCCTGACGACCGCGCGCGAGACAATCGGCGATGGCGGCGAGATAAACCTCGGTCTTGCCGCTGCCAGTCACACCTTGCAAAAGGACGGCGCGAAAGCTGTCGGCCTGAGCGATGATGGCTGCGGCAGCCACGGCTTGCTCGGGGTTGAGGATGGGTGCGGGGCCGTTGACGACGCTAGTACGGACACGCTCAGCTTCCGCCAACAAGCCCAAAGCGATAAGACGCTTCACCACCGTGCGCCAGCCGAATCCAACCTCGGCGAACAAGACCGCGTCACCGGCACCGACGACGAATTTCTCCATCACTTCGCGCTGACGCAGCGCACGGATGCGTCCTTCGGCTAGGGCCGCCACGCCGGCTTCGGTCAACTGCCAGGTCTCGGCAGACATTGTCGGAAGATCACGATGACGCCGCAGCCACACCGGCAGCATATTGCCAAGCACGTCGCCAAGGGGATGTTGATAGTAGGCGGCCGCCCAATAGGCGAGCGCCAAGGCATCGGCATCGAAGATCGAGCCGGCGTCGAGCACGGACTCGATGGCCTTCAGGCGTCCATGATCGATATTGCTGCCGTCCTTGCGTTCGAGCGCAATGCCGATACGGTGCGTACGTCCGAAAGGCACCAGCACTCGTTGTCCCGGCTGCGGTGCGTGGTCGCGTAGTTCGTCGGGCAGCAGGTAGTCGAACACGCGACGTAGCGGCGTGAAGAGCGCGACGCTGACGATATCCATGGCGAAAGTATTCAGCGCGCGCCCTGCGCGGCGCTCATGCGGACTGACAGCACGTCGCCACGCGGCTCAATGGCGCGACGCGGCGCGACCCGCGAAGTCGCCGACAAACACTTCGCCGCTAGCGAGCAAGGCATCGAGCGCGGCAAGGTCCGCGCGCTGCATGGGGCGACCATCGATAGCGCTGAGCGGCTGGCGACTGTTGTGAGCGGGCAGCACGGTGAGTTCAAAGGGTTCGTCGTAAAGCGTAAGCGCTATCTGGGCCACCCGCTGCGGACCGACTACACCCGTCATGCGTAGTTGCGTGTCGACCAGTTCGTAACTCATGCGACGCTCGAGTAGGAAACGGGTGACGGCTTCGAACTCGTCGCAGCGCAGATGAAGGCTGACGGGCGTGAACTCACAGGCCGTGCCATACAACACTGGCCCCACCAGCACCGCCTGAAAGGGCGTAAGCAGGCGCAGCGCCTTGAGCGCTGCGGTACGCAGGTGGGCGATACGCGCCGCGTGACGCGCGCCATGAAACAAGCGCAGGTAGTCGATGACGGCGCGATGCAGTTCGAGATTGTCCGGCTGATCACGACTGTGCCCGGCACCGAGTTCGCGTGCGGCCTTGCGACGCGCGCTGTCGAAATCCATCACGCCACCGTCGACCAGCAGGCGCGCGGCGTTGTTTGCGAGTTCGGCGCGCCCGATGCGTGCGGTGTGTTGCCTGCGGCCCATGCGCTTCGCGGCGCTCAGAAAATCTGCTCGGCGGCGGTGCTACCGGTGCGCTCGCTACCGTGCTGGGCCGGCAGCAATCCTTCCTCGTTGCCTTCGCCTCCACCTTCTTCGGCACGGCCGGGCACGTCAGCGGCGCGGAAGGATTCAAAGATGGCATTGGGATTATTGGCGCCGGCCAACAAGCCGGTATCGGGGTCGATACGGACTGTCACCACACCGGCCGGCTGTTCCAGTTCGGATTCAGGCACATCGGCCAGCGCCACGCGCATGTAGTCCATCCACATCGGTAGCGCGGCCTGCGCGCCGGTCTCGCGCTTGCCGAGCGGCGCGACGCGGTCGAAACCAACCCACACCGTCGTGACATTGCGCGCATTGAAGCCCGAGAACCAGGCATCTTTCTGATCGTTAGTGGTGCCGGTCTTGCCGGCCAGATCCTTGCGTTGCAGCTCACGGGCGCGGGTCGCAGTGCCGCGTTTGATAACGTCCTGCAGGATCGAATTCATGATCCAGACGTTCTCTGCCGCCACCACACGCGGCGCGACATTGGCCGGCGGGTTCTGCTGCATGTCGCGCAGTGACTCGATGTCATCGGGTTCGCCATCACCGTCCAGCGCCGCTTTCTCGCATTCGTGGCAGACGGTTAGTGGATTGGCCTTGTACATCTCGACACCCTCGGCCGTTTCGATACGTTGCACGAAATACGGTTCGACCTTGTAACCGCCGTTGGCCAGCACCGCGTAGCCTCGCACCAGCTCAAAAGGCGTGACTTCGCCGCTACCGAGCGCGAGCGAGAGATTGGCCGGCAGTTGCTTACGCTTGAAGCCGTAGCGTTCAGTAAAATCGAGAGCGTAGTTGATGCCGATGGCGCGCAGCAGGCGTATCGACACAAGGTTGCGCGACTTGGTCAAAGCTTCACGCAGGCGCATCGGACCGAAGTAGTTGCCGGAATAATTCTCCGGCCGCCAGGCATTCTCCAAGCCCGGCGTCTCGAACACTATCGGCGCGTCGTTGATGAAACTCGCAGCGGTGAAGCCCTTGTCCAGCGCCGCTGAATAGATGAAGGGTTTGAAGTTGGAACCGGGCTGGCGACGGGCTTGAACGACGCGGTTGAATTTGCTGTGCTCGAAATCGAGACCGCCAACCAGCGCCAACACCTTGCCATCGCTGGGGTCGAGAGAGACCAGCGCCCCTTCCACCGCCGGCAACTGGGACAGCGCCCAATAGCCACTGGTGGCCGGTGCACTGGGATGTTTGGGGTCAGTGGTGGGCTCTACCCAGCACACCCGTATTATGTCGCCGCGCTGCACGAGGTCGGCGGCCTTAGCCGGTGCCGAGCCGACGCCGTCTTCTGACAGATATTTGCGCGCCCAACTTAATCCGTCCCAGGGCAACGTGATGACACCCGCACTGTCGTGGAAGGCCACTATCTGGCGGTCCTGCACCGTCAACACCAGGGCCGGCTGCAAGCCGGCGGACTCTGGATACTTGGTCAGAACCTTGTGCCAGGCTGCAGTGTCCTCCTGCGGGGCGAGGGCGGCCTTGGCCTCCGGGCCGCGATAGCCATGGCGGCGGTCGTAGTCGAATAAGCCCGCACGCAGGGCCGTGGTGGCTGCGTTCTGCAGGGTGCTCGGCAAGGTGGTGAACACGCGAAAACCGCTGGTATAGGCCGCGTCACCATATTTGTCGAGCATGAAGTCGCGCACCATCTCGGCGATGTGCGGGGCCGGCACCGCGACGGCCTGGCCGTGCCACTGGGCATTGACCGGCGCGTCGAGTGCGGCGCTGTACTGCGTCTGGTCGATATACCCCAGCTTCAGCATGCGTCCCAGGACATAGCTACGACGGTCGCGCGCGGCGTCCGGGTCGGTGATGGGGTTATTGCGCGAGGGCGCCTTGGGCAGCCCGGCGATCATCGCCATCTGAGCCAGATCGAGCTTGTCGAGCGTGACGCCGTAATACACCTGCGCCGCCGCGCCTACGCCGTAGGCGCGATGCCCTAGAAAAATCTTGTTCAGATAGAGTGCAAGAATCTCATCTTTACTCAGCTCGCGCTCGATGACACAGGCCAGTACCACCTCTTTCAACTTACGTTCGTAGGTCTTTTCCGGTGACAGAAAGAAGTTGCGCGCCACTTGCATGGTGATAGTGCTACCGCCCTGCTTCTTTTCGTGGGTGGAGACCAGACCAACCACCGCGCGCACGATGGCCATCCAATCCACCCCGGGATGCTCATAGAAGCGATCGTCCTCGGATGCAATGAAAGCCTGCTTCAATAGCGACGGCACTTGATCGATGCGCATCGGATTGCGACGCTTCTCGCCGAATTCAGCGATCAACTGACCGTCGCTGGAATAGACCTTGAGTGGCGTCTGCAGCCTGACGTCCTTCAAGGATTCCACGGGCGGCAATTGAGGCAGGATGTACCACATCACACAAGCCGCGCCAGCGAGGCACAACACAAGCAAGAGCAACAGGCAGTAGAAGGAAAAGCGCAACATGTTGGGGGCTGGAACTGCGGAACGCCTAGATATGATATATGTTTACTTTAAAAGACAGGCGTAACATTCGATTTCTATTAGTTTTTATAGAAAATTAATGTTGTTTTTCAGTCTGTGGTTGGCTATAGTTAGGTTGAATTTCTAAGGTTACAACGTACTTTTGCTAGCTAACTTGCTAATTCAAAAGGGAAATATGGTGTCTCTCTTTCGCCGCGCAAATGCACCACTCTTGGGGATCGACATCAGTTCTACGTCGGTCAAATTGCTTGAGCTGTCGCGTACCGGTGGTCGGTACCGCGTGGAGAGTTACGCGGTGGAACCGCTGCCGCCAAATTCGGTGGTGGAAAAGAATATAACGGATGCGGAGCTCGTCGGCGAGGCGATACGCCGCGCCGTGGCCAAGAGCGGCACCAAAACGAAGACTGCGGCCTGTGCGGTCGCGGGCTCTGCCGTCATCACCAAGATCATCACCATGCCGGCCGAACTCTCTGAAGAAGACATGGAGAGCCAGATTCAGATCGAGGCCGATCAGTACATTCCCTACCCGCTTGAGGAAATCAGCCTGGATTTCCAGGTGCTACAGCCCTCAGAGCACGAACCTGACAAGGTCGACGTCATGCTCGCTGCCTCGCGTAGCGACAACGTCGACATTCGCGTCGCCGCCCTCGGTGTGGGTAGCCTGACCGCCAAGGTGGTGGACGTCGAGGCCTTCGCCCTCGAAAACGCCATGAGCTTACTGGTCGAAGCCAATGAACTCATCGCTGATTCCCGCGTCGTCGCGGTGATGGACGTCGGCGCCACCACTTCGACGCTCAGCGTGTTGGAAGACTCTAAGATCATCTACACCCGCGAACAGTCTTTCGGCGGGCGTCAGTTGACCGACGAAATCCAGCGTCGCTATGGTCTGTCCTATGAGGAGGCCGGGCTGGCCAAGCGCCAGGGTGGCCTGCCCGACAATTACCAGCCGGAAGTTCTGCAGCCCTTCATGGAATCGATGGCCCAGGAGGTCAATCGCGCGCTGCAGTTCTTCTACTCGTCGAGTCAGGTGGGTGCTGTTGACCACGTCGTCATCGCCGGCGGTTGCGCCTCGATCGAAGGCATCGACAAGCTGATCCAATCGAAGATAGACACTTCGGTTACGGTTGCCAACCCATTCAAGAATATGTCCGTATCCTCGCGGGTCAAGGCCGAGGCGCTCGCCAACGACGCGCCCGCCTTGATGATTGCATGCGGACTGGCGTTGAGGAGCTTCGACTAATGCCGCGCGTTAATCTACTCCCCTGGCGCGAAGAGCTCCGCAAACAGCGGCGCACCGAGTATCTGTCACTCCTCGGCGTATGCGCCGTCGTGGCGGTCGCCGTCTGGTTCAGCATTCATCTGTATTTCAATGCGCTAATCGAACAGCAGCAACGCCGCAATAACTTCCTGACCGCCGAGATCAAACTCCTCGACAAGAAGATTGCCGAGATCAAGCAACTTGAGAAGGAAAAGGAAAACCTGATCGCGCGCATGAAGGCGATCGAAACCCTGCAGACCAGCCGTCCGATAGTCGTGCATCTGTTTGACGAACTGGTGTCAACCCTGCCCGACGGGGTCTATCTGACTTCGATCTCCCAGACCGGCAGCAACGTCACCATCAAGGGTGTGGCACAGTCCAACGCACGCGTTTCAAATTACATGCGCAACGTCGAAGCGTCGCAGTGGGTTCAGAATCCAAAGCTCTCGATCATTCAGTCCAAGACTGAAGACGGCAAGCGCATCGCCGACTTCACCCTGACGCTCACGCAGACCAAGCCCAAGTCGGGCAAGGAAAGCGAGGACGAGGAACAACTCTGATGAAAATATCGGATCTGAGCAATCTCAGCCTGGATAACATTGGCAGTTGGCCGGCACCGGTCAAGATCGCTGGTGCGATGCTGGTTGCGACCCTGATCATCGGCGTGGGCTGGTGGCAGGACATCGACCCGCTGCAACGGCAGCTCGCCGACGAACAAAAGAAAGAAGGTGACCTCAAGATCTCCTTCGAGGGCAAACAGAAGAAGGCCGCCAATCTTCCCGCGCTCAAGCAGCAGCTCGAAGACATCAAGGAGACCTTTGGTGACTTGTTGAAACGACTGCCGAACAAGACCGAGGTTGCCGAACTGCTTGTTGATATCTCGCAACAAGGCCTCGGCGCAGGTCTTGAGTTCGATCTGTTCAAGCCTGGCAACGAGCAACCCGCCGACTTCTATGTCGAGCTGCCCATCGAGATTCGTGTGATTGGCAACTATCACCAGTTCGGCACGTTCATCAGTGGTATTTCCGATTTGCCGCGCATCGTCACGAGCCACGACATCAAGATCACGCCGACCACCGGTGGTCGGCTCATTCTGCAGACGACGGCGAAAACCTATCGTTACATTGATGAGGCAGGCGAGGGGTCCTAATCATGAAGCCGGGGCTGAAAACTGCACCTGTTCGGGTCTGCATCGCCATCGCGGTGATCGCACTGGCGGGGGGCTGCGTGTCCAAGGACATGTCGGACCTTGAGCAGTACAAGGACCAAGTACTGGCGCGCAAGGGCGGTAATATCGAGCCGCTGCCGCCAATCAAGCCGTATGAACATTACGTGTATCAGGCGCTTGAGTTGGGATTGCGAGATCCTTTCAAGTCGTTCATGGAAGAAGCACCTGAAAAGATCAGGGCCGACAAGGGCCTCGACGAAACACAAAAGAAATACGTCGATGAGATCCAGACGCATAACCGCGAGGAACTTGAGAGTTTCGAACTCGACGCAATGCGTATGGTGGGCGTGCTAGAGCGCGCCGATGACCTGTGGGCGATCGTCAAGGATCAGTCCGGTACCGTGCACCGCGTGCAGGTCGGCAACTACCTGGGACGCAACTTCGGCAAGATCACCAACATCCAGGAAGATCGCATCGACATTCGCGAAGTCATCAAAGACTCGCAAGGGCGCTGGCAGGAACGCGCCGCATCACTTGCGTTGTCAGAAGAATAACCCAGACAAGGGGTCGAAAGATGAGTATCAAAACCAGCCTCAACATCTTCACCAGCGGCCAGTCGGCGGCGCTAGCGGGTGACCGCGCTTCGCCCCGCACACGGCTCATGCTCGGCTTGCTGGCATTCGCCACGCTCGTCTCGAGCGCGGTGACGGCGGCCACGCTGGACAATGTCAGCTATACCTCGCTGCCGGGTAACCGCGTGCAGGTTAAAATGAAGTTGTCGGCACCGGTTGAGGGCGCGCCACTCAGCTTTACCATCGACAACCCGGCGCGTATCGCCATCGATCTGCCGGGCACGACCTTGAACCTGAAGGAACGCACGCAGCGCATTGGTGTCGGCAATGCGGAAAGCGTAACAGCAGTAGAAGCGGAGAACCGCACGCGCGTGGTACTGAACCTCGGTCAGTTGGTGCCTTACGACATCGAAACCAATGGTGACACCATCGCGGTGACGCTTGAAGGCAGCACCTCGAGTCTGCAGACCCAAGCCCTGCCGACTACACCGACCACCGTCGCCACGGCACAGGCCGCGTCATCACCGACTGCCAAGGCCGCCCAGGCCAGTGGCAACACCATGCCAGGTCACGGCAAGGGCAGCATTAAGGACATCGACTTCCGTCGCGGCGCCCATGGCGAAGCGCAGATTGTCGTTAACTTATCGGCGCCCGACATCGGTATCAATATCACTCAGCAGGGCGACGATGTCGTGGTTGATTTCGCCGACACCAATCTGCCTGAGAATCTCGATCGCAAGCTCGATGTGCTCGATTTTGCTACGCCCGCGAAGGAAATCGACACCTTCCGTGAAGGCAATGGCACGCGCATGGTGATCAAACCGACCGGGCTCTACGAGCATCTCGCTTATCAGTCGGACAACACCTTCACCATCGAACTGCGCGCGCTGACCAAGGAAGAAGAGGTTGACAACAAGAAGAAGAAGTTCGGCTACACCGGCGAGCGCCTGTCGCTGAACTTCCAGAATATTGAAGTGCGCGCGGTGCTGCAGCTGATCGCCGACTTCACCGAAAAGAACCTGGTAGCCAGCGACACAGTCGGCGGTAACGTCACTCTGCGCTTGAAGAACGTGCCCTGGGACCAAGCGCTGGATATCATTCTGAAATCGCGCGGTCTCGACAAGCGTGAAATCGGTAACGTGATGATGGTCGCGCCGCAGGAAGAAATCGCCAATCGCGAAAAGCTCGAAATGGAATCGCAGAAGCAGATTCAGGAACTGGCACCGGTGCGCACTGAGTTCATGCAGGTGAACTATGCGAAGGCGAGCGAAATCGCGAACCTGCTGAAGGTGAAGAACAACAACCTGCTCTCCAGCCGCGGCAACGTAACGGTCGATGAACGCACCAACACGCTGCTCGTGCAGGATACCGGCGACAAGCTGACTGAAATCCGCAACGTCGTGAAAGCGCTCGATGTGCCGGTGCGCCAGGTGTTGATCGAATCGCGCATCGTGATCGCCAACGAAGACTTCTCGAAGGATCTCGGTGTGCGCTTCGGTTACAGCAAGCAAAGCAATCCGAAACATCTGATCGTCGGCGCGAATGGAAAAACCAGCGGCACCGACGTCGTCGTCGGCGGAGGCGTTAAGGGCGACACCAAGTACCCGACCACCACGGCCTTCAATACTGACGGACTGGAAAACTACATCGTCGACCTCGCGACCTCGGGCCAGGCCGCCAATTTCAAGGCTGCCATCGGCAAGTTCGGCGGCTACCTGCTGCAACTCGAGTTGACGGCCATGCAGCAGGAAGGCAAGGGTGAAGTGGTCTCGGCACCGCGCGTGATCACCGCCAACCAGCATGAGGCGGTCATCGAGTCGGGTACTGAAATCCCCTACCTTGAAGCGTCGTCCAGCGGTTCAACGGCGGTGGCATTCAAGAAGGCCGTATTGAGTCTCAAGGTCACCCCGCAGATCACACCAGACGATCGCCTGATCATGGACCTCGCAGTCAACAAGGATTCGGTCGGTCAGATTTTCTCGGGTATTCCGAGCATCGACACCAATGAACTGACCACCCAGGTGTTGGTCGACGACGGCGACACGGTGGTGCTCGGTGGCATCTTCGAGTCCGAGAATCGCGACGACAAGACCAGCGTGCCGTGGTTCGGCGACCTGCCCTACCTGGGTCGGCTCTTCAAGCGCACGGGTGTCAAAGCCAGCAAGCAAGAATTACTGGTGTTCGTCACGCCGAAGATTATCAAGGAGACTCTCTCCCTGTCGAAGCGCTGAGTCGTCGGCAGCTGCTATCATAGGAAGCGGGAGCTTGGCTCCCGCTTTTTTTTTGCCGGAGCGACGATTTCATGCGCATACGCCCGCAGTGGCGGCAAGCCCGCTGAGCAATCATGGCGCTTGCATCACGCATATTCCTGATTGGGCCGATGGGTGCTGGCAAGACCACCATTGGCAGCCAACTCGCGCGCACCCTCAAACTCGAGTTCATCGATTGTGATCACGAACTTGAGCATCGCACCGGCGCCAAGGTTGCCCTGATCTTCGACATCGAAGGCGAAGCCGGCTTCCGCGAGCGTGAGACCCGTCTCGTCGACGAACTGACCCAGCGCGATGGCATCGTACTAGCGACCGGCGGCGGCGCCGTGCTGGCGGCCAACAACCGGCGCTGGCTGCACGAGCGCGGTTTCGTGGTCTACCTGAAAAGCCCGGTAGACAAGCTGGTGGAACGCACCCGATTCGACGCCAACCGGCCGCTGCTGCGCACCCCCAACCCCGAAGCGACGCTGCGGGTCATCGTCGAGAAACGCGAGCCGCTCTACCAGGAGATCGCCCACCTGACCATCGACACGGGCAAACTTTCGGTGAAACAAGTGATCAAGAAAATAACGGCCAACCTGCCATGAGCACCACCGTGTTGAATGTCGATCTGGGCGCGCGCAGCTACCCCATCCACATCGGCGCCGGTCTGCTCGATGACGGCGCTCTGTTCACTTCGCTGGTCAAAGCCGAGCAGGTCATAGTGCTCTCTAACGAGGTCGTCGCACCGCTCTATATGGATCGGGTGCGGACCCATTTCAGCCGACGTCGCTGCGAAACCCTGGTAGTGCCCGACGGCGAGGCGCGCAAGACTCTCGATTCCTTTGGCGCCGTGATGGGCTTCATGCTTGAAAAGCGCCTGGAACGCGGTGCCCTGCTGGTGGCCTTGGGCGGCGGTGTGATCGGCGATCTCGGCGGTTTTGCCGCCGCCTGCTATCAGCGCGGCATCGATTTTCTGCAAGTGCCGACCACCCTCCTCGCCCAGGTCGATTCCTCGGTGGGCGGCAAAACCGCCATCAACCATCCGCTCGGCAAAAACATGATTGGTGCTTTTCACCAACCCATCGCGGTGGTCGCCGATACTGATACGCTCGCGACCCTGCCCGCGCGCGAGCTGCACGCGGGTCTCGCTGAAGTCATCAAATACGGGCTGATTCGGGATTTACCTTTCTTCGAATGGCTGGAAAGCCATCTTGACGCCCTGCTTGCACGTGAGCCGGCGGCGCTGGCTGTAGCGGTGCGTCGCTCCTGTCAGAACAAAGCTGAGGTGGTGGCCGTCGACGAGCGCGAGACCGGCGAACGCGCCACGCTCAACCTTGGCCACACCTTTGGTCATGCGATTGAAACAGCCAGCGGCTATGGCAATTGGTTGCACGGCGAGGCGGTGTCGGCGGGCATTTGCATGGCCGCCCGTCTGTCGGCCCGCGCCGGCTGGTTGAACGAGACCGAACTCGCGCGCGCCGTCGCGCTTCTCAAACGCGCGCAGCTGCCGGTGGCGCCGCCACCGGACATCTCCGCAGGCAAATTCCGCGAACTCATGCTCCATGACAAAAAGAATGTCGGCGGACGCATACGACTGGTGTTACTTAAGGGGCTCGGCAAGTCCTGTGTCACGCACGATTACGATGACCAGCTGCTCGACGCCGTGCTGGGTGGAGATCTGGCGCTCTGAGCCGGTGCGCGCCGGCTCATGAATCGCCATAGCGCCGCCCGCCCATGAATCAGGATCTCGCCCCCTATGCGGTCGATATGCGCCAGTCCCGTGGTCGGCGTGTGGCCGAATCGCCGCCGGCCTGGCGCAGTGAGTTCCAGCGCGACCGCGACCGCGTCATCCATTCTTCAGCGTTTCGACGTCTGGAATACAAGACCCAGGTCTTCGTCAATCACGAAGGTGACATGTTTCGCACCCGCCTCACCCATTCGCTGGAAGTGGCGCAGGTTGCGCGCACTATCGCGCGCGCGCTGGGCGTGAACGAAGACCTCACCGAAGCCATCGCGCTGGCCCACGATCTCGGCCACACCCCCTTTGGTCATGCCGGCCAGGCCGCGCTCAACCATTGCATGCAGCCCTATGGCGGCTTCGAGCACAACCTGCACTCGCTGCGGGTGGTCGAAGAACTCGAACAACGCTATGCCGCTTTTGACGGCCTTAACCTGCTGTTCGAGACGCGCGAAGGCATCCTCAAACACTGCAGCGTGGCGCGCGCAGCGACACTTGGCGAACTCGGCGAACGCTTCATGCGGCGCCGGCAACCGTCGCTGGAAGCCCAGATCGCCAATGTCGCCGACGAAATTGCCTATAATCACCACGATATCGACGACGGCCTGCGCTCCGGCATCTTGTCGCTGGAGACCATTTGCGAGCACGAGGGCTTCCGCGAGGCGTTGGATGCAAGCCTTGCCCAGGCACCGGGGCTGACTGGCAAGCGTCTGACCTATACCGCGATTCGGCACATGCTCGGCGCCTTCGTCGCCGATCTGATCGACGCGACGCGCGAACGCCTGGCGAACCGCGCGCCGCGTAGCGTCGACGATGTGCGTGGCCAGGCCGAAGCTTTGGTCGATTTTTCACCGGACTTGCGAGAGGACCATCTGCGCTTGAAGCGTCTGCTCTACCAAAAGCTCTACTCCGAACCATCCGTGCAGCGCATCGCTGATCGCGCGAAGTCCCTGGTCACCGAGCTGTTCGACGCTTTCATGAACGATACTGGCCTGCTGCCGACCAGCGCTGCCCGCGCGCAGGAGCCGGGCGTGCAAGTTCGCGCCCGCGCGGTCAGCGATTACATCGCTGGCATGACCGATCGTTACGCCCTGGCCGAACACGGCCGGGTGTTCGGATCCGAGTATGCGGGCACCGCCCAACCCTGGCTCAAGGCATGAGCGGCCCCATTGAAATAGTGCATGACCGTGATGGATGACAGCCAGGCAGGGGCACCGATACAGCCGCCCTATCTCACCACGCCGGCGCTACGCCAGCGCCTCGACCTGCTGAGTCACCTGCTCGAGTTCGGCCACCAGATGGTCGTGGTGCAGGGCGAGTCCGGCAGTGGCCGCAGCCGTCTACTCGGCGCTGTGGCCGAACAGGCCCGGCCGAATTGGCGGGTCATTGCCGGCAAGGGTGACACTACCCGTACCGCGCAAACTCTGCTCGAAGCCCTGACCGAAGCCTTGGAACTGGGTGAATTGGACGCTGGCGTCGAGGATTTGCGCGCCCGCTTGGCCGAGATCGAACTCGGCGGTCAGCTCTGCATCTTGACCCTTGATGATGCCGAAAGCCTCGACGAGGGCGCACGCGCCATGCTCTTTTCGCTCGCCTACAGCGAGCATCAGCGTGGCGATCTGCGGGTCGTGATGAGCGGCGATGCTGACAGTGATTTTGGCGAGCGCCTGCAAGCCGCAGCTCCTGAAGGCGCAGTCATCCACGTCGTCGATCTGCCACCCCTTGAAACTGAAGAACTCAAGACCCTGGCACTCAGCATGCTGCCGGCTGCCGGTGGCGACTCTCTGCTCGACGACGGCCTCGACCTCGATCAGCTGGCGACCGCCGCCCAGGGCAATCCCGGTCGCATGCTCGCCAGCATCAGGAACGGCGGGCACAAACCCATTCATCCCGGCGAACGGGCCGCAGCAGCGGCGCGGGCCATGGGCGGCGCGCTGCGCGGTTTCAATGTGCGCAAGTACGGCGCCGTACTGGCGGCCGCTGCCTTCGTGCTGGTAGCCGTCGCAATCGGCGTGTTGCTCGCCTCGCGACATACCGAGAACACCCAGCCCGGCACGGTCGAAATCACCTTGCCGACACCGAGCGCCGACCAGCTTCCGACGCTCGCGACGGCAGAAACTCAGCC
>JAYWAC010000207.1:0-11536 GCA_043782755.1 Pseudomonadota bacterium
TGCGCCTCCTGGTCGGTCAGACGGATGCGTATCGAACACTGCTCGGAGCCCGCCAGATAGCCTTGCCGCATGACTTCTGAACGCTGCACCTGTGCGCGCCAACGCTCGTCGCGCAACAGGAATTTGCGTTCGATCTCAATCGCCACGGCAGGTCTCGGCTAGCAAACGGGCTGGCAGATATACAATGCCCAGCCATGGGCGACAAGGCACGGCATCTCCCTTTCCATTGCGACTGGCCGCGATGAACGCAGCCTTGTTCAATCGCCGCGTGGCGACCGTCGCGGTGCTCGGCTTTTCCTCCGGCCTGCCGCTGGCCTTGAGCGCCGGCACGCTGCAGGCCTGGCTGACGGTGCAGGGCTTGGAAGTGAGTCAGATCGGCGTGTTTTCGCTGGTCGGTCTGCCCTATGTGTTCAAGTTTCTGTGGGCGCCCCTGCTCGATCGCTACCAGCCTGGCTGGCCGGGACGGCGGCGTGACTGGATGCTGGTCACGCAATTGCTGCTGGCGGGTCTGTTGTTCGCGGTCGGCGCCGCCAATCTCGCCGCCGGCGCCTTACCGCTGCTGGCCTTGGTCGCGGTTGCCATCGCGTTTCTGTCCGCCACCCAGGACGTTGCCATCGATGCCTATCGCACCGAGGTATTGCAGGAACGCGAGCGTGGCTTTGGCGCCGGTGCGGCGGTGACGGGTTATCGCATCGGCATGCTGGTCGCCAGCGCGGGCGCGCTGCTGCTGGCCGATGTCATCGGCTTCGCCGAGGTCTATCAGTTACTGGCGTTTGCCCTGCTGCTCGGCGTGGCGGCCAGTTTGTGCGGGCCGGCACTGCCCGACGAGGTCCGCCCGCCCGGCAATCTCGCGGCTGCGGTAATTGAGCCCTTGCGCGAGTATTTTCGGCGCGAAGCCGCCGTGCCACTGCTGGTGCTGATCTTTCTGTACAAGCTCGGCGACGCCTTCGCCGGCGGTCTTACCACCAATTTCCTGCTCGGCGCGCTGGGCTTTTCTCTGACCGACGTCGGCGCCATCTACAAGGGTCTGGGACTGGTGGCTTCGATAGCCGGCGCCCTCTATGGCGGCGCCATGATGGCGCGCCTCGGCCTGTACCGCGCGCTCATGCTGTTTGCCTGGCTGCAGGCGTTGACCAATCTCGGCTTTGCGCTGCTGGCGCTGGTCGGCAAATCCTATCTGGCGATGGTGGTGGTGGTGGGCTTGGAGAATCTCGCTGGCGGCATGGGCACTGCGGCTTATCTCGCGCTGCTGATGTCTGCCTGCGACCGGCGCTATACCGCGACCCAGTTCGCGCTGTTGAGTGCGGTGGCGAGTCTCGGTCGAGTATTCGCCGGTCCGCCTGCCGGTTATATGGTCGAGGCCGTCGGTTGGCCGCTGTTCTTTGTCATGACTTTTCTGCTCGCCTTACCCGCTATCGTGATACTCAAGCGTCAGCGCGGCCTGCTGGAAAGCCTCGATCAGACGCAGCAAGCGCGGTGAAGCTGCGGCGCCGGCGCGCGCTCAGTGCGCGACGCATCGCGCTGCTATCGGACAGTCATGGGCGGGTGCTGCCGTCCGTGCTGGCGCGTCTGGGCGAGCTTGAAGTTGATCTGGTCGTGCACGCGGGCGACCTCGGTGCCAAGGCGGTGATACGCGCGCTGCGCGCGCTTGCGCCGCTGTGTGCGGTGGCCGGCAACAACGACACGCCAGGGCAATGGCCCGACGGCGAAGCCAGCGTCTGTCTGGCCTTGCCGGAAGCGCTCAGTATCGAACTCGCCGGCGGCACCCTGGTAGTCATTCATGGTCATCAATTCCCAGTCGTCGCCAACCGTCACGCGCGCCTGCGCGCGACCTTTCCCACCGCGCGCTGCATCGTCTATGGCCACAGCCACCGACGCTGCGTTGACGCCGACGCGCAGCCCTGGGTAGTCAATCCCGGCGCTAGCGGCCGCGCCCGAGCCTATGACGGTGCCGGGGGCTGGTTGTTGACGGTCTCGCTCGACGAGTGGCGAATAGGGACTTTGTGAGGCGCGCGAAGGGGCTGCCCCTGTGGGCAGCCCCGATAAGGTGTTAGCGATCGCGGTTGTCGCGACCTCGGTCATCGTCACTCGGGTGGCGGACCGAGGCCGGGCCATCGCTGTTGCGCGGGCTGGCGGCCGGCGCACGCGATTCGGGACGATTGGGCGCGGCGCGCATTTCCTGGCGGCTCGGTGGGTCGCGAGACTCGGCACGACTGGGGACGTCGATACGCGGCACCGCGCGCGGCTCCACACGGCTAGGCGCCAAGCGTCCGTTGCCGCGAGCTTCATCCGCATCGGGCATGGTACGCATCGAACTCGGCTGCACCGGGGCAAGGCGCGGCACGTTGATATCGCGTTCGACGCGACGAGGTGTCGGCGCGCTGAAGCGCGCGGCCGGGTTGTCGGGCGCAGAGCGCAGTTCATTGCGATCGCTCTCGAAGCCGCCACTGCGGCGTATACCCATCGCCGCCGGCGCGTCGGGTGCTGCGATGATGCGCGGCGTGCGCGACACGCTGCCTGGTTGTTCAACCGCTGGCGCATCACGCTGTTGCGTCGTCAGTGGCCGCACCTCGCGACGCACACTGCTCTCGCTATCTTGCGTCTGCATGCGGCGCGGCACCGGTGCGGGCATAAAGTTACCACTCTGAGCGCCGCGATCGCGTGGCGCTCCACGACCGGACCCATGTCCGCCTTGGTCACCTTGATCGCGACCCTGACCACCGTTGCCGACCGCTATCGGTCGCGGCCCTTTGCCGCCGTGCGGCTGCCAGTCGTGTTCACGCGGACGCTCGCCGCCGCCGTGCGAGTCATGATGATCGTTATCGCTCCAGCGGCGGTCACCGTCGTCGTCCCAATCATGATGACTGCGACGATAGAAGTAGCCGTTGTAGGGACGGTCGAAACGCGGGTCGTCGTAGTAGTCGTAGTCGTGCAGGCGCACGCTGCGATTGCTCCAGCCGATGGTGAACATCGTACTCACGCCCCAGAAATTGCTGAAGCCCGAGGGATAGCCGGAGGCGTAGTTGTAGTAATAGACCGGGCAGGGGCGCGGGTAATAAGCGAAGACCGGTTCGCTTTGATAGACGACGACGCGGGTCGGCTCGTACTGCGGCACGTAAATGACCTGCGGGTTGGCCGGCCGGATGCGGATTGCGCCGGCGTCATAGTCGACCACCTGACGCTCGTCGCTGCGCAGATTGCCGGCGGCCTGGGCCTGGGCGCGAAACTGGCCGATGGCCGCGATCACGTCGGCCTGCTGCACGACGACCGCCTGGCCGAGATGCTCGGTCCAATCCAGTTCGCGGTCCATCATGTTGACCACGTCGGGATAGTTAAGCAGCGCGACCACCGAATTGTCCCAAGCGTCGTCGGGCGCGAGGGTCGAATTGCTGCGTACCGCGTCCAGGTAGCGCGCGGCTTGCACGATCTGCAGCGGAAAGGTCGAGGCCGGCAGGATGATGCCGATCAGGTCATCGGGATAGAGCGCGATGCGGTTCACCAGCTCGGCGAGCTGGGGCGGCGCCAGAAACTGGCCGCCATTGGCGACGGGCGCGGCATAGCCGGGCGGCTGGGTGTTGTAGGTCGGCTGCTGATAGCCGGGATTGGTGGTCTGGTAGTTCTGCGCCAAATAGACGTCGTTGGCGCAGGCGCTAAGCGGTGCGAGGCACAGCGGTACGAGCAGGCCGAACAACGGGTGGTACCGCGCGAGGCGGTGGATAGTCGATGATTTCGCTTCGAACACGAGAGTCTCCTTGGCAAGCCGCGCCACAAGTGGCGGCGATCCCGGCTTGGCTGGGGCCATGCTAGAGCGCCGCGATTAATTCGGACTTAACGGTCTGTGCGCCTAGCGCTTGCACAGCGCCTGTCGTGACCGTCGAGCGGCCGCATCGCCGGCAGCCTCATCTGTTCCTCAAACGCGGCTTACAGTTCCTTCAAAATGCGACCGTGGCCCAACACCGCGTCAAAGGTGCCGGCATAGCAGCCCAGCACTTCTAGCACCGGCAGCTTGTACCAAGGGTCGATCGCCGACGGCGCGTCGTAGTGCAGCGAGCCCGGTCCGGTCCAGATATCGGGAATGCCATTCGCACCCATGTGCGGCACCAACTCCAGTGCGCTGCCGATGAGCTGCGCGAGCGCTGGGCGTTTGGCCTCGGTGGCACAGGGAATGACCTTGAGCGAGACGCTCGGCGTCAGGATGAAATCTTCGGTGCGCACCGGTGTGACTTTGCGCATCACGGCGGTCAGCAGACGATTACCGCTAGGGCGCTCGACCAGACCCATCATCACTTCGCTTTCATGACGCACTTCAACCTTGGCCAGCTTCTTGGCAAAGCCCCAGATTTCGCGGCCGCCGATCAGCGGTGCTTCGTTGTCGGTGAAGAGCGCCGGGTAGTAACTCACCACTTGGCCATCGAGCCGCGCGCGGATCGAAATCATCGCCTCGTTATAGGGGCCGAACGTCGAGGCGCCGTAGTGCGCGATGATCACGGTGGCGGTGGCGGGGCCATCGAGTTCCATCTGTTCGGGTAACCAGGCCGCCGCCGCATCCTCGTCGGTGCGGTAGGTGATGAACATCATCTCCATATGGCGGTAGTAGAACGGCGGCTTCTGCACCGCCTCGCCGGTCACCGGCATGGTGGCGCCGTAGTGTTCGAGCTTGAGTTGGCCTTTGCGTGCCATGGACAGTCTCCCTGTTTTATCGTGGCGCGAGTATAGGTGATCCCTTTTGAGTACCGACCTCTATCGTGAGCAGGTCAGCGCCGGCCCCGGCCACGTCGCAGCCACATCGCTTAGCAGCCAGCGCGCCAGCAGCGCGTTGATCTCGGCCGGTTTCTCCTGCGCCAGCCAATGGCCGCCATCGACCACTGCTTCGCGCAGATGGCGGCAACGTGCGCGCATGGGCTCGGCAAGGCGCGAAGTGACGGTGTTGCATACGTAGTCGTAGCGCGCGCCGATGAACAACACCGGCATGTCCAAGGTCGCGCTGCCGAGCGCGCCGTAAGCGGCGTTGGCGATGTGGTTCATGTAGTAGGAATCCGGCCCGAAGAAACCATTGCGGCCGAGCGCTTCGGCATACACGCGCAAATCTTCCTCGCTTACCACATCGGCATCGCGCGGCAGATCGGGCGCCGCGTTCAGTGGCCCGAACCACCCGCCGTTGCGTCGCACCTGGGAGGTGAAAGCCGGCTTGCCGGCATCGGCCGGGTCGCCTTTGCGGAACAGCAGTTTCACGGTCAGATAGGGATCAGCGCTGAACACCTGGGTAGCGCGCTCGAAGTTCTCCTGGTAGTACAACTGATAGTCCCATTGGCCGGCCGGATATTGCGCTATGGGATAGAGTTCGCGATCGACCAGCGACAGCAAGTGATCGAAGCCGTATTCGATGGTGGCGAAGGGTACGCATAGATTTGCAACGGCCACGCAGCGCTCGGCATGATGACTGGCGAGACTCCACACCGTCGGACTGCCCCAGTCATGGCCGACCCACACCGCGCGTTCGCCGCCGAGTGCGTCCAGCAGTGCCAGCATGTCGGCCACCACCTCCTGCTGCGCGTAGTCGTCATGGCTAGGGTAATTGGAAGACTGTCCGTAGCCGCGCATGTCGGGCGCGATGGCGCGATAACCAAGACCACCGAACACGGGCAGTTGATGGCGCCAGCTGCGCGACAGTTCGGGCCAGCCATGCACGAAGATCAGCAGTGGCCCGTCTTCGGGACCAGCCGCCAGATAGTGGGTGGTATGGCGCGCGGTGCGCGCAAAATGCGAGGTGATGTCCATGGTCGCGATCCTGTTGGCGGGGATGGGCGATTCTAACCACAACGCTGGCTGCGGCGGACGTCGTGGTTGTCACAGCTGCGCGGCATCGCTCATCATCGACGGCCGCCTGCCAGGGCTCGCCGTCATGGCATTGGCTGCGATCGCCGCCGCTTCGAGTCGTGGCGCGATGATGCCGCCATTGCGGTGCGCGTCGCTATGCGAACCTCATGCTGACCATGTTGCTCGGCGGTCTGTAGCATGGCGCCAACTGGACGTTCGTCATGTGAGGCGGACTGCATGGGCTCTACTTCGGCTTGAATCACGGTTATCGCGCGCTGTTCGGTGCACAGCTCGCGCGAGTGGAACACCATTGGCTCTATCGCTTGCTGGCGTGGGCCTTGACCTTCTGCGCGGTGGTTGTTGCCTGGGTGTTGTTCCGCGCAGCGGATTTCGCCACCGTTGCCACGTTGCTGCGCGCGATGATCGGGCAGGGCGCGCCGGTGTCGGACTTCGGCGATTCGTTGATGTTGTGGAATGCCGGTTTCAGCGTGAGGGGCGCGCTGGCCCATTGCCTGGTGCTGGGCATGAGCGCGGCGTTATCGCCGAATTCGAATGTGCTCGGCGCGTGTGTCCTCACACTCTATCGCCGTCGCCCTGATGGTCGCTGGCTGGGTCTCGGTGCAGCGCACCTGTGGTGTGATTTCCTCGTCGTCGTCAATTTGGGATCGTGAAGCGACACGCATCATCGCACTCGCCACCCCCGCGCCCTGACACGCGTGCTGTCATGGTGCATGCCCGCGCATTCGTGCTAGCGTGACGGCCGACGTCCCAGCACGCTTGGGGAGCATTGAGCATGCGGGGTCACACACACCAGCGGTATTCGGGGGAGGAATGGCCATGGTCGGAGTGGTGTTGCTATTCGTTGGCGCGGTGTTACTGGTCAACGGCATGGGCGGCCTGGGGCGGGTCGATCTACGATCGATGGCGATCATGAATTTCATGGTGGCCGGACTCGCGCTGATCGCGACCTTGCTACTGTTCGTCCGCGCGCAGAGCACCGCCGATTTCTTCGGCGTTGCGAAGTTCTTTCTGTTTACCTTCACCTATCTCTACGTTGCCATCAGCATGTGGTGTGAACTCGACATGCGCGGCTTTGGCTGGTTCTGCTTCTTCGTCGCACTGACCACCATTCCTTGTGCCATCGTCACCTTTCAAGGCGGCGATCTGCGTTTCGGCAGCTTCTGGGTGATCTGGGGTGTGTTGTGGTACATGTTCTTCATGGTCAATGTGCAAGGCCGCGACTTTGGCAAACTATTGCCCTATACCAGCATGGCGGTCGGTGTGCTGACCTGCTGGATCCCGGGGCTTTTGATCCTGACCGAACATTGGTGAAAACGAGGTGACCGTGAAGCCTATGTTGATTTCTCTCATTACCCTGTTGGCGGTGGTCGGACTGGCTTTCGTCGGGTTGGGATGGTAGTCAGGGCGCAGCGCGCCGGTGGCGGCCGGTCTCGTGAATGGCCGGCTCGCGCCCTGCGATCCGGCGCCCCATTGTGTGTGCAGCGATGCCGGTGACAGCGGCGATACGCTGCACTGGGTGGACCCGATCGCTTTACCGGCGCTGACCGAGGACATCCGCATGCGCGTGATACGCGAAGCACTGGCGGCGAGCGGAGGCAAGCTGGTGCGCGAAGAACAGAATTTTCTGCATGCGACTTACACCAGTCGCCTGTTCCGTTTCGTCGACGATCTGGAACTGCGCTTGGACGGCGCACGCCTGCAATTGCGTTCGTCGTCGCGGGTGGGCTATTCAGATTTGGGCGCGAATCGTCAACGTATCGAAGATCTGCGTGCGCGACTGATGGTCGCGTTTGCAGGGGTGAAGTCTTAAGCCTTCGCGCTTAACGCGCGAGCAGGGCGATCAGCGCCAGCAGCGTCACACCGCCGGCAATCCACAACCAGGCTTTGCTGTTGCCACCGCTGTGATTGGCGATGGCTGCTGTCGCTGGCGTTTGCGTGGCGACGGCTGCCGCCGTTACAGCGTCCGGATTCAACAGTGTCTCGAATTTCGCGAAGAACTCGCCGGCCAGCTTCTGCGCGGTCTTCTCCACCAGCGCGCCACCGAGCTGGGCGAGCTTGCCACCAATATCCGCTTTGACGTCGTAATGCAGGATGGTCGCTGCACCGTCCGCTTCCAGACGTACCCTGGAGCTTATGCGCGCATGGCCAGCCGGGCCGCCCCGGCCTTCGCCGCTCAGGGTGTAGGACTCCGGCACGACAATGTCGGCAATCGCCACGGCGCCGGTGAAACGCGCCTTGAGCGGGCCGACCTTGGCGCTGACGGTGGCCTTGAAATCGGTGGGCGACAGTGCCTCGATTTGTTCGCAGCCGGGGATCGCCTGTTTCAGGATCTCGACGTCGTTCAAGGCGGCGAACACGCGCTCGCGCGGCGCGTTGATGCGGATTTGTTGAGCTAGTTGCATGGAGAGCTATCCGGGGACGGCGAACTTCGCTATCCCTGTAGGTGCAAATTCATTGGCACATTGAAATGGATTGCGCAGGTGATGGTGTTCGGCAACGAAGGTGCGAATGAATTCGCACCTACAGCTTCATCGAGTTCGGTCCCTTCAGATGCAACATCTGCCGCGCCTCATCGGGTGTCGCGATTTCCAGTGACAGCCCTTCCAACACCTTGCGCGCCAGACGCACCTGTTCGGCCGAATTCTCCGCCAGACGACCGGGGCCGGCCCACAGCGAATCCTCGAGACCGACGCGTACATTGCCGCCCATCGCGGCGGCCTGGGCCGCGACCGGGATCTGATTGCGCCCGGCGCCGAGCACCGACCACACGTAAGCATCACCGAACAGCCGGTCGGCGGTGCGCTTCATGTGCATGACATCTTCCGGATGCGCGCCGATGCCGCCCATGATGCCGAACACGGTCTGCACGAACAGCGGCGGCTTGACCTCGCCTTCCTCGAGGAAGTGGGCGAGGTTGTAGAGATGTGAAGTGTCGTAGCACTCGAACTCGAAGCGGATACCGCGATCACTGCCGAGGCGCAGGATGGTGGCGATATCGCGATAGGTATTCTTGAACACCAGGTCGCGACTGCCTTCCAGATGCTCGACCTCCCAGTCGTGCTTGAAATTCTTGAAGCGCTTCAGCATCGGGAACAAGCCGAAATTCATCGAGCCCATATTGAGCGAGGCGATCTCGGGCTCAATCTCGGTGGCCGGGCGCATGCGCTCCTCGACCGTCATATAGGGACTGCCGCCGGTGGTGATATTGATCGCGGCATTGGTCCGTTCGGTGATCATCGGCAGGAACTGACGGAACCACTTCGGATCCTGGGTCGGCTTGCCGTTGTCCGGATCGCGTGCATGCAGATGCAGGATCGCGGCGCCGGCATCGGCGGCCTCGATGGCCGCGTCGGCGATTTCGCGCGGTGTGACCGGCAGCGAAGGCGACATGGAAGGCGTGTGAATGGCGCCGGTCACGGCGCAGGTGATGATGACCTTGCGTTGCTTAGACATGGATGGTTTCCGTCCTATTTGCGGCTCATCTGCAGCTTGCGCCAGACCAGATTGGGGCGCAGCGGCAGTTCGTTGATTTCGATACCGAAAGGCGCGAGCGCATCGCACACCGCATTGGTGAGCGCGCCCGGCACTGAACTCGGTCGCCCTTCGCCGATACCGCGCGTGCCGAGCGGCGTATGCGGACAGGGCGTGGTGGCATAGGTGATTTCGATATCCGGCACATCGGCGGCGGTGGCGAGTTTGTAATGCTCGAAGTCGGCACTCATCTGCTGGCCGCGCTCGTCGTAGACGAATTCCTCGAACATCGCATTGGACAAACCCTGCACGATGGCGCCGTGCATCTGGCCGTCGACGATATTCGGATTGATGACCGTGCCGACGTCTTCCGAGGTCACCCAGCGTTTGATCTTGAAGTCGCCGGAGTCAATGTCGACTTCGACGATGCAGCAATCGGCATTGAAGCAGATCATGGGTTTGGCGGCCTCGAAGAACGTGGTGGCGTCTAAGCCGCCCACTTCGCCCTCGGGCATATTGATCGGCCACATGATGATGCGTTCGACCGCTTCGCGGAAAGTCTTTTTCTTGCTGCGATCGCCGATATAGATGACTTCGCCGTTCTTGAATTCGAAGTGCTGCACACTCGCTTCGATCTGAAAGTCATGGGCCATGATGCGCGTGATCTTGTCCTTCAATTCGTCGCAGGCCTTGGCCACGGCACTGACAAAATAGGAGCCATTACGCGCACCGATACTGCCGGCGCCAAACGGTGTGGTGCCGGTGTCGCCGGTGGTCACCACGACGTCGTTAGGTGCGATGCCGAACAAGGAGGCCACGACCTGTGCGGTAGTGGTCTCATGACCCTGACCGCCGGGCGCGTCACCGCCGAACACCAGCACCTTGCCACGCGGATCGAGACGCACTGTGGCCGCGCCGTAGCCGGGCTGATTCTCCATCGGTACCAGCAGCTCGGAGGCGACGCCAGACAACTCCACGCCGCAACCGAAGCCGATGCCGAGGTAGCGCCCTTGCGTCCGTGCCGCTGCTTGCTCGGTGCGGAACTTCGGCAGATCGACCTGCGCGAGCAGGTTGTCCCACACCTTCAAGAAGTCACCACTGTCGTAATACTCGTTGGTGACTGAGGTATAGGGCAGGGTGGGGACGAGGTTCATGCGTCTTAGCGCACTGGCTTCCATGCCGATGCGACGCGCGACCATGTCGACGGCGCGCTCGACCGCGAAGCGGGTCGGGAAATGACCGAAAGCGCGCGACGGCGTGAGGCTGGCCTTGTTGGTGGTCGCGACTTTCAAGCTGATGTCGCCCTTGTCCCAGGTGTAGGCATTCGGCATTTCGACCGCGCCCAGGAAGGGCATGACGAAACCCCAGTACACCCCGGTCGTGCCGCAACCATTGTCAGCGATGCCGCGATTGCGGATCGCGAGCAGCTTGCCTTCCTTGCTCGCCGCGACTTCGAGGTAATTGATCTGATCGCGTTCCTGGCCGACGTTCATCAAGCTTTCATAACGCGATTCTACCCAGCGCACCGGCTTCTTCAGCGTGCGCGCGGCGTGAGCGATCATGATGTTCTCGCGATAGAAGGGCGCCTTCACGCCAAAGCCGCCGCCCTGATCGCGCGGCGCGATAACGCGGACCTTCTCTCCCGGTATGTCGAGGATATCGATCAGCGCGAGCCGGTCGATATGCGGACGTTGCGTCGTGATGTGCGCGATCAGGCCGTCACCGTCATTCCATTCGCACAACACGCCACGGGGCTCCATCGGCGTGATGCCGGTGCGATGCACACGGAAGCGTTCCTTTACGACCACATCGGCGCTCTGGAAAATAGCTTCCACTTCCGCAGCGTTCTTACGTTGCGCTTCCTCAGTGTCGCCACCGGTCAAGGTCATGCTGAAGATATCGTTGCCGCCATCATCTTCATGTACCAGCGGCGAATCCGGCAGCAGCGCCAGCTCGGGATCGAGCACCGGCGTCAGCTCTTCGTAATCGACCACCACCAGTTCAGCGGCATCGACGGCGGTGTATTTGTCGCGGGCTACGACCAGCGCGACGGGTTCACCGTGGAATTTCACTTTGTCGATGGCGAGCGGCCAGAAGGTCGGATAACGCGCCGGCAGATTGGGCTGCACCACCGCCTGAGGCATGGGCTTGATCAAGTCTTTGATCGCTTCACCGGTATAAACCGCCACCACCCCCGTCAGTGCCAGCGCCTCGGCGGTATCGATGC
>JAYWAC010000208.1:0-4322 GCA_043782755.1 Pseudomonadota bacterium
TCAAAGGCGCGCCCTTGAGGGATGCTCTGGAAGGAATGTCCGACTGAAGTCGGACCCACAGAACTGGCAAGAGGACAGCCGCCGCTTACCCCTGCCGTCCGCGACTCAAAGTATCCGCCAGCAAGCCCTCGCCGTGCTCATCCAGGATCTGGATGATGGCGCGCGACAACGCCGCCAGCAGTGAATTGGCGAACAGCAGCGGGATGGCGATGCCAAGACCGAGCACTGTCGCGATCATGGCCTGGCCGATGCCGTGGGCGACCAGCTTGGGGTCGCTGGCGCCGGAGGCGGTGATGGTCTGAAAGGTGATGATCATGCCGATCACCGTACCGATCAGACCGAGCAAAGGCCCGGCCGCCACCGCCAAACGCAAAAAGCCCTGAAAGCGTTCGAGCTTCGGCACTTCGCGCAGCACCGCCGCCGAGATATGCAGCTCGGCCATGTCGGCCGGCACGCGTTCGCTCTGATCCTTTTCCAAGGCGGCGAGCAGACGACCCAGCGGATTGCGTGGGCTGGGCTCGGCGAGATGACGCAACTGCCAGGCCACCGCTGCGCGCACGCTGACGAGGTAAATCAACTGGCCTAGCCAGACCGCCACACCGAGCAATCCCAAGGTGATGGTGACATAGCCGACCATACCGCCGACTTTGATGCGTTCAAACCAGTTGGGACGCTCGACCACCATGCCGAGCAAGGCGCCGCGCGCCGGATCGACCAGACCTTCGACATAGCGATCGCTGCCCTGCGCCTTGGCCAAGGCGACAGCCATTTCGCGCAGGGCGCCGGCCGGTTGCCGCTGATACGGCACGAACATTTTCTCGCTCGGCAACCAGGCGAGATAACGGTCACCATTGCTGGCGGTGAAGGGGCCAACCCGCAGCACTTCGATGGCCTGCGCCTGCTCGCCGTCCTTGTGTCGCACCGGCGCGGTATAGCGCGCAACATGGCCGCTGGCGGTCATCTCGCGCTGCAATTCCAACCACAAGCGTTGCAGTTCGACGATCGACGGCAAGGCCTTGGCGCTGGCGAGGCGTGTGAGAAAAGCTTCGCGATCTTCTTCACCGGCGGCGGCACCTAAGAACTGGCTCGCAATCAGCGACTGACGCAGATCGCCGACCGCATCCCCCGCCACCTGGCGCGTGACGCCGAACAACTCGCCGAGATTGCCTTGGTGTTCGGTCAGCAGTTTCTGCAATTCGACCGCGCGCTTTTCATTGGCATCGAAACGCGCCGACAAGGCACTGGTGGTGGCGTCCAGCGCGGCACGCTGGCTTTGCACGCCGCTCAACAATTGCTGCTGCTGATTGAAAGCCTGTTGGAAGGCCGCTTCGCGTTGTGCATTGAGCTTAGCCTCGTCGGCGCGTAAGGCATCCGCCTTCTGCGCGAGGGCGTCCAGCGATACCGCTGCATGAGCCGGCATCACACTGAACAGCGCCAAGGCCAGCATCCACCCACGCAGGCTCATGATTTGCCCTGCCGTGTCGCGATGGCTTGCAGATAGGCGCGCGCGTACTGGCGCTCGCCGGCCTGGGCAGCCTGTTCAAAGGCGGCGCGCGCCTCGTCGAGTTTGTTCTGGTTGTAGAGCGCGACGCCGAGATTGAGGTGCACGCTGCCAGGATTCTTGAGCCCGCCCTTGGCCAGTGCCTTCTGCGCGGCGGCCTCGGCCGCCGGCCAGTCATTACGTTGTAAATGAATCTCGCTGATACGCGCACCGATATTGGCATCGCCAGCCAGATCGAACGCGCGCTGCATGGGTTCGACGGCCTTGCTGTATTCGCGCGCCGCGAGCCAGGCGTTGGCAATCTTCTGATAGACCGTGGCGTCGGCCTTGAGCTTCTTCTGCTCGACCGCCTGCGCGAGATAAGTCGCCGCGCGATAGGGAAGCTTGGCGTACATCATCTGATCGGCCAGACGCAGCGTGTCCTCCGACGCCGACAACAGGCCGGCGTAATCCATCAGCTCGGTCACCACCAACGCGCGATCGTGCAACTGCTGCTGGCCGTAGATCGAGGCAAGCTGCTGCCAGCCGGCCTTGTCGTCGGGCGCGGCGCGCACCTGATAGGTGACCAGCGGCACGGCCTTGTTCCACTGCTCGAGATGCAGATAGAGCGCGAGCAATAACTGCACCCAGCTCGGCTGCGGCTTGTCGCTGGCCTGCACCGCTTTCTCGGCGGGCGCGAGGGCGTGGCTGTAGTCATTCTGCTGGTAGTAGGCCATCGCCAGCATGTAGTAGGCCGAGGCATTGGGTGAAGGCGCGACCTTGAACCATTCCTCCAGCGCGGCGGCGCCGTCCTTCCATTTCTCCTGGGCGAGGTAGAGCTGCGCGACCTGGAATTTGACCTGCAATGCCTCGTCACCCGACAGGCCGCCCGCTTCGAGCGCGGCGGCGAGATGCTTGGCCGCGCCAGCGAAATTCTCGCCATCGTTGTCAATAGCCGCCATGATCTGTTCGACCCGCGAGCGCTCATAGGGCGAGAGATTTTCGAGTTTGAGTTTTCCGATGGCGGCCTTGGCGCCGCTCGGGTTCTTAGCATTCAGCAATTCGATGGCGTCGTTGATCTGCTTGCCGACCACCGCACCGATCTCAGGCGCGTCGCGCTGACCTTCGCCGCTTTTCTTCTTGTCGGCGGCGTCTGCACCGCCCAGCGCGAACGCGGCCAGCAATAGCACGCCGAGGCGCAGCAGTTTGAAGGAAGAACGACGCGTCACAGCTCAGTTCTCGAGCTTGAAGCGAATCAAGGTTTGTTCACCGACGCGCTCCACCGCCACGCCGTTTTCGACCCGTGGGTTATAGCGCCAGCGCAGCACGGCCTTGGAGGCCGCTTCGTCGAATACACCCTTGGGTTCGGCATCGACCACCACCAGATCCTTGACCGTGCCGGCGGCGGTGATGGTGAAGCGCACATGCACCCAGCCTTCGATGCCACGCTCCAAGGCACGATGCGGATATTCAGGATTGACGCGTACCAGCGGCGCCACGCCGCGATCAGAACCACCGGCGGCGAGATTCATCTTCACGCCACTGGTGTCTACCCTGGGTTGCACCATTTGCACCGGCGCGGTCGCGACCGAAGCATTGGTCGAGACCGACAGGCGCGGCGCGACTGGCACGACCGCCGTGCGTTCGCGTTGCGCCTTGCGCAACTCCTCGCGCTTGGGCTCGGTCTCGGTGTCCTTACGCATGCGCGTAAAATCGATGCGGGCGGCCTTGGCCATGTCGTGCATGTCGGTCGGCGCTTGAATGAGGCGCGCGAGGAAGCAGAACATCGAAGCGGTGATAAACAGCGCCAGGCCCAAGGCCATCGGCACCCGCAATGCGCTGAGTGCGCCCATCTTCAGCGGCCTCCCTGCGGCACGCCGGCCAGGGACACTTGCTTGATGCCACCGGCGCGCACTTCGTCCATGAGTTTGGCCATGATGCCGGCACTGGAATTGCGGTCGGCGATGATCACTGCGGTATCTTCCGGACGTTCGACATGCAGGCGCTCGATGGCGGCGCGCACGTCACGGATATCGATCTGGCGCTTTTCCATCCAGACGTCGTTATTGGCGCGCACCGCGATGAGGATATTGCCTGACTCGCGATGTTCGGCGGTGCTGGCATTGGGCTTGACCACCGTTACGCCCGCCTCCTTGATGAAGGAGGTGGTGATGATGAAGAAGATCAGAAGATTCAGCACGAAGTCCAGCATCGGCGCCAGATCGATGCCGTGATCCTCCACTTCCGGATGGTGTCGTCGTGACTTCAAGGCTGCTTCGCTTGGCGCTTCATTCCGAGGTCGAGAAGGTGATGTCCTGAATGCCGCCCTGACGCACCTGGTCGGCCGCCTCGATCACCAGACCATTCTTGGCGCCGCTATCGGCCAGCAGCAACACACCGCTCTTGGGAAATTCGGAATGCACACGTTCGATGTTGGCGCGTATCGCGCGCAGGTCCACCAGCCGGCCGTTGACCGCGATATCACCATTGGCGAAGACATTGACCGTGATCGACGCGGCATCGGACTTCGACTGCTCGAAGCTCGATGGACGATTGACCTCGAGCCCATACTCCTTGACGAAGATCGCGGTGATGATGAAGAAGATCAGCAGATTCAGCACGAAGTCGAGCATCGGCGCCAGATCGATGCCGTGCTGGGACTCGTGCTCCTCATTGCGATAGCGACGCATGCGCATGACGGTGACCGCTCAGAAGCTCAATTGATCGGCCAGCAATTCCGTTTCACGACGGGCACGCGAGCGGAAATAATGCACGGGATAGAGGCCAGTGATGCTGATGGTCAAGCCGGTCATGGTGCAGATCATGGCGTGGGAGACACCGC
>JAYWAC010000209.1:0-29727 GCA_043782755.1 Pseudomonadota bacterium
ATGGCCCGCGCATAAATATGCTTATGCGACGCAAGCTTGTTGACCGACGGCGCCGGTAGCCACGACAACACCAGCGGCACCAGCAGCACCACCGTGACGAGATTGCTGAACGACCAGAACGCAGCGAAGTAGCCAAGCTTGGCGATCAAGGGAATCGAGGACACCGTCAAGACCAGCAAGCCTGCGACATCGGTGAAGATGCCGATAGAGGCCGGCACCAGCAACTCGCTCATGCAGGTGCGCACCGCCGCTTCACGCCCGATGCCGACGCGTATCTCGTCGTGGTAGCGTTCCATCATCTGCACGCAGTGACTGGCGGTGCGTGCCGATATCACCATCGGCACGACCAGAATCAAGGGGTCGAGGTTGAAGCCCAGCCAGCCGACGAAGCCCAGCCCCCACAGGCCGGACATAAGGGTCGCGAGCAGTGGAATCAGTACGCCGCTGACACTGCGAAAATGCAGCAACAACAGCGTCACCATCACCGCCAGCGTGATGCCGAAGATCACCCATAGCTCGTTGGCATAGTGATAGATCCAGCCCTTCAGCATCGGCTCGCCGGCCACAAAAAGACGGGTTTCGCCATCGGCCTCGACATGGGTCTTGAGTGCCTTAAGGCGCGTGAAGATGGTGTGGTAGTCGAGCCGCTCTTCGTCGAAGCCCGCCACGATCAGCGCCGCGCGCCCATCGCTCGCCACATAGCTGCCGAACACTACGTCGTTATTGAAGGCTTCCTCGCGCAGACGCTTTAAACCATCAGCATCACTCGGTATCACGAGCGGTAACACCGGTTCCGATTTGATGGTGCCGCCAGCGGTGGTGCGCACGCGGCGGATCTTGTTATGGGCGATGCTCGCCACCTGGTAGTGATTGACACCGGGAATCATGTCGACCTGGTCGGTGAGATAGCGAATCTTGGCGAGCGTGGCGGCACTGAAGATGTCACCCGTGCCCTGCACCTCCAGCGACATGGCAACGATATTCGCGCCGCCAAAGGTCTGCTTCATGCGGTTATAGGTCTCGATATAGGGATGCTGGGCTGGCAGCAGATCAGCGAAGCGTGAATAGACCTCGATGCGCGGCAACGCAGTGGCCAGCAGCAGGGACGGCAGCACGATAAACAGTAAGGTCGCCGCTCTATGGTCCAGGCACCAATAGGCGATGCGCTGAGCGCGGGTGGCGGGTGTGGGCGGCGACACGGAATATCCTCGTCATGCTAACAGGCTGGTGAAAAACGTAGCGAGCGAAGTCAGTTTGCGTCCCGCCGGAGCGGAGCAACCGCAGCGTATAGAGAAATACGTGAGGATTGCGAGCACCGCCGGGACGCAAAATGTCGAGCGCAGTAGTTTTTCACCAGCCTGCTAGGTCTTGAGCAGGGCGGTGTTACCCTAGGCCACCATGCACCCCCTCACAACCTGCGGGCTTGATCACCATGAACGCTGAACCTGATGGCAGCGCCCTCACGCGTCTGCGTTTCGATAACCGCTACGTCAGCGAACTGCCGGCCGACCCTGTCACCGACAACTATCGTCGCGCCGTCGAGGGCGCCTGTTATTCGCAGGTCGCGCCGACGCCAGTGGCGCATCCGACCTTGGTGGCCTATGCCCACGAAGTGGCTACCCTGCTCGACTTGAGTGCAAACGATTGCGAGTCATCGACTTTCGCCGCAGTGTTTGCCGGCAATCGCCTGCTGGCCGGCATGCTGCCCTATGCCACCTGCTACGGCGGCCATCAATTCGGCAACTGGGCAGGCCAGCTCGGCGATGGCCGCGCCATCAATCTCGGCGAAGTGGTGAACAAGGCCGGCCAGCGTCTCGCGCTGCAATTGAAAGGCGCAGGACCTACGCCTTACTCGCGCGGCGCCGATGGCCTCGCGGTGTTGCGTTCATCGCTGCGCGAATTTCTGTGCAGCGAAGCCATGCATCACCTTGGCGTGCCGACCACCCGCGCGCTGTCCTTGGTACTGACCGGCGAACAAGTCGTGCGCGATATGTTCTATGACGGCCATCCGCGCCCCGAGCCCGGCGCGGTGGTGTGTCGCGTCGCGCCGTCCTTCACTCGCTTCGGCCATTTTCAGATCCATGCCGCACGCCAGGATCTGGCCACGCTGGAACGACTGGTGGCTTACACCCTAGCCACCGACTTCCCGGAACTCGGCTTTGATGCCCAGGCCCCACTCGCTGCACGTCAGGCGGTGATTATCGCGTGGTTCAATGAAGTGTGTCGTCGCACCGCATTGCTGGCCGCGCATTGGATGCGGGTCGGCTTCGTGCACGGCGTGATGAATACCGACAACATGTCGATCCTGGGGCTCACCATCGACTATGGTCCCTATGGTTGGCTGGAGAATTTCGATCCGGACTGGACACCCAATACCACCGACGCGCAGCACCGTCGTTATCGTTATGGCCAACAAGCACAGATCGCGCTGTGGAATCTGGTGCAGCTCGCCAACGCGCTCTATCCGCTGATCGAACAGGCGCCGCCGCTGGAAGCGGCACTCGACAACTACGGCACGGTTTATCACACCGCGTGGCACGCAGCGATGGCGGCCAAGCTCGGCTTAACGACGCTAGAAGGTGCCGAAGACGAGGCCCTGCTCGGCGAACTGCTGGCGCTGCTGGCGCTGATCGAAACGGACATGACCTTGTTCTTTCGCGCGCTGTCCAGCTTCACGCCACCGAACGATGGCAGCGCAACCGATGTTGATGCCTTTCTTCGCGTGATCGGCGACGCCTACTACGTGCCGAGTCAGATCGATGCCGAGTACCGTGCGCGTCTCGGCGCATGGCTTGAGACTTACGCGGCACGCCTGCGCGGCGAGGCGCGCGCGCCAGAGGAACGTCGCACGACGATGGACGCCGTCAACCCGCGTTACGTGCTGCGCAATTACCTCGCGCAACTCGCCATCGATGCCGCCGACGCCGGTGACTTCAGCAAGGTGCACGAGTTGCTTGAAGTCCTGCGCCATCCCTATACCGATCAAGCCGGACACGATCATCTCGCCGCCAAACGTCCCGACTGGGCACGTCAGCGCGCGGGCTGTTCGATGTTGTCCTGCAGCTCCTGAGGTCCCGCCATGCTCGATCACGATCTCAGTATTCTTAAACCCGATTACCAAGGCGGTTCGCTGGTCAATCTCATGCGCAGTCTGGGCGATAGCCTGGGCGTGACCAGCAATGGCTATGAGCCGCTCCGCTTGTTGCCGCCCGAGCGTCTGCGCGGCGCGGCACGCATCGTTCTGCTAGTGATAGACGGTCTCGGCGATGCGCTGCTTGAACAACTCGGTCCGCACAGCGCGTTGCGCAGTCTCAAGGCCGGCACCATCACCTCGGTCTATCCGCCCACCACCGCCACTGCGGTCACCACCCTCATGAGTGGACTCGCGCCGCAGCAGCATGGACTGACCGGCTGGTTCATGCATTTTCGCAAGCTCGGCACCGTCACCGCCGTGCTGCCCTTCGTGCCGCGCTACAGTCGCACGCCGGTGTCGGGCGCGGGCGTAACCTTGGATGCAGTCGTCGATTGCCCAAGCTTCTGCGCGAGTGTCGATGGTGCGAGTGTCGCGCTGCTGCCGCAGATCATCGCCGACTCCGATTTCAGCCGTGCCGTCGGTCGCGGCGCGACGCGCATCGGCTATCGCGATATGGCGGATTTCGCCACGCATCTTGAAGGCTTGTGCGCCGGTCAGAGCGATGCACGCTATGTCTATGCCTATTGGTCGGACTTCGATCACCTGGCCCATGTCCACGGGCCATCCAGTGCGCAGGTTGCGGCGCACTTCAAGGCGCTCGACACCGCGCTGGCCGATCTCGCCGAGACCTGTGCGAAACACGGCACGCTGCTGGTGGCGACCGCTGATCATGGCTTCCTCGACAGCGGCCCCGCTGAACGCGTCGATCTCGCCGATCATCCGCGCCTCGCCGAATGCCTCAGTTTGCCGCTGTGTGGCGAGCCACGCTCGACCTATTGCTATGTGCGCCATCACGATGCTGAGCGCTTCGAGGACTACGTGCGCAACGAACTCGCCGACTACACAAGCCTGGTCAGCAGTGCGCAACTGGTCGCCGATGGCTGGTTCGGTCACGGCACGCCGCACCCCGAGCTGCTGGCACGCATCGGCGACTACACTTTGCAGATGCGCGAACGTTACACGATGCGCGATCTGGTCACTGGTGAACGGGCTATGGATCTGTTCGGCATGCATGGCGGGGTGACGGCGGCGGAGCAGCGCGTGCCGTTGCTGTTAGCCGGCCCGTAGGTGCGACAAATTCGCACCTTCATTGCAGAGCCTCGCATTAGGGCGCGCACATTGAATGTGCGAATGAATTGGGTGTAGATCTCAATCTGATATTTCCAGTCAAGCGCTTGGCGCTATCTTGAGATACTCACTCGACGCTCCCCGAGCTTGCCCTTGTGGGTCAGACTTCAGTCTGACATTCATGAACTGCCGAGCCTATCGGCGCTGAGCGAGTGTCAGACTGAAGTCTGACCCACAAAGGAACTCAGACCCACACTGCGAGACCGACACCACCATGGCACGCATCCTCCTCGCGCTCGGCCTGTTACTGCTGCTGTTGGTCGCCGGCCTCGGCGGGCTGCTGTTAACCCTCGACGTCAATCAATACAAGCCGCGCATCACCGCTGCGGTACGCGACGCCACCCATAGAGAGTTCACCATCAGCGGCGACATCGCACTCAAGCCCTCCTTGCTGCCAACGCTTGCCATCAATGGCCTGCGCCTCGGCAATGCGGACTGGGCGAGCAAGGACGCACTGCTAACCGTGCAGCACTTCGAGGCGCGCATCGCGCTGCTGCCGTTGTTGTCGCGCCGCGTCGAGATCTCCCATATCGAGATCGATGGCGTGCATGTCGTGCTTGAAACCGATGCCGAAGGCCGTGGCAATTGGCAGATGAGCGCACCTAGCACTGCGCCCATCACCCACCCCACGGCGCTGCCCAGTTTCGATGTACGCAGCCTCGTCGTGCGCGATGCCACGCTTGATTATCGCGCCGCTGGCAAGCCGCCGCAGAGCGTCACTGTCAAACAGTTGCTGGTGCGTAGCAGCGGCACACAGACGCCACTCGCCGTGGATCTCGCCCTCGAACACGACCAGCGCGCGCTGTCCCTGACGGGTGAAATCGCACCCCTCGCGTGCTGGCTGACCGATGTCCCCTGCCCGCTCAAGCTCAGCCTGCGCAGCGGCGATCTAGCACTCAACCTGACCGGTGAGATCGCGCAGGCCATGCCTGCGGCGACCGCCAGACTGAGTTTCGAATTCAGCGCAGTGACGCTGGCCGCGCTTGGTGAAGCCGCGCACATGAAATTGCCGGCTGTCACGCCGTTGTCGGCGAGCGGCGATGTGCGCTATGGCGCCGATGTCCTGACCATCAAGGGCAATTTCCTCGCTGGCAAAGTACAACTCACTGTCGATGGCGAACTAAGACCGCTCGCCGCCCAGCCCAGCATGAACGTAAAACTCACGTTGGACGCACCCGCGCTCAGCAATCTTGGCGAACTGCTGGGCAAGTCGCTACCCACGCTCGCGCCCGTCCATGGTCAGGCCCAGCTGCTGGGCACGCTCGACGCGCTCAACATCGAGCAACTTAAGTTCACTCTCGCGCAGAGCGATGTCGCCGGCAAATTGCGCATAGTCCGTGACCAGGGCCGCCCGCGCATCGATGCGCAACTCAGCGCGCGCTATCTCGATCTCTCACCTTTCGATCCAGCACCGGCCAAGCCAGCGCCCAAACCTGCGCGCCTGCTGTCCGCTGAGCCATTCCAGCTGAGTCGCTTGCAGCAGCTCGACGCGCATTTCGAAATCACTGCCGACAAAGTATTGAGTCGCGGGCTGCCCTTCGACACCATCAAAGTGAACGGCGATCTGCAGGGCGGCACGTTGACTTTAGCGCCCTTCAGCGCCGGTCTCGGTGGTGGCAAGGTGCAGGGCCGTTGGGTGCTGCAGAGCACGGGCCCGACAGCGCATCTCATCGCCCAGACAACCGCGCACCAGCTGCCGCTCCGTCGGTGGTTCGATGGCAGCAGTGGCTTGTCGGCACCCGCCGGCGTCGCCGATCTCGACATCAAGCTCGATGGCCAAGGTGATTCTGTCGCCGCGCTGCTGGGCGCGGCCAATGGCCATCTCCTGATCGATGCGCGCAATCTCGAGATGAGTGGCAAGGGTGCGGGCATGGCGAGCGCCGATCTGGTGATGAGCGCGCTGTCGCTCCTGAATCCCCTAAGTCGTAACAGCGAACGCACGCACATCGAATGCGCGGTGATGAATTTCCCGCTGGCAAACGGCCGCATGGAGAACAACACTGGCATCGGCCTGCGCACCGATCAATTGCGCATCCTCGGCGGTGGCAGCATTGATCTGCACAGTGAACGGCTCGACATCGGTGTCGATCCCAAGCCACGGGCAGGCTTGGGCTTGAACGTCGCCGGCATTGCCGACTTCGTGCGTATCGGCGGCACCCTCGCCGCGCCGACCCCTGTTACTGATGCGCGCGGCGCGGCCACAGCAGGCGTAAAAGTCGGTGCGGCCATCGCTAGCGGTGGACTCTCGCTGTTGGCCGAAGGCCTGCTCGACCGCAATGCGGCGGATGTCGATGTCTGCGCGGTCGCGCGCGGCGAGAAAAGTATCAACGGCGCGCACACGACGCCTGCGACGCAAGCACCACCGACCAGCACCGCCGGTGCCATCGTGCAGGGCGCAGGCAAGGCGGTGAAAGGTGCCGGTCAGGCCGTGAAAGGCGCGTTCAAAAGCCTGTTCGGTCGTTGAACCCGCCCCACACCTTGCCGCTCAGCGATAGTCCCCACTGGGATTGAAGGCCGCGCCCGGCGCGAGCAAGCCCTGCCCTGGCACATGATTCACTTCCAGACGTGTACCGATAGGATCTTCGAACAACACCGAGTAATAACCCGGCGCCCAACAGCCTTCTTCCGGACCATGCACGATGGTCGCGTCTATCGACTTTAGGAATTCATGGACCGCGATGACTTCTTCCTTGCCGCGCACGCGAAAGCACACATGATGCAGCCCAGGACGGCTCTGCACGAAGCGCTCGTTGTCATACGCCGGATCGCATTTACTGATGCCTAGCGCTGTGCGCCCGCCGACGAAATACATCATGTCCTCGCCGTCGAATGTACGCGTCATACCAAAGAAGGGCAGCAGTTGTTCGTAGAAGTGTCGGCAGGCTTGCCAGTTGCTTAGCGACAAAATGACGTGCGCGACACCGTTGATTTCGACCATGAGAACCTCCGCTTAAGAATGAGGGCATTGTAGCCATGGGTGGATGCCGACGTATCGCCGCGCTATTACTGGCGAAGCACGCAGTTCTGTTCGAAAATGTGTGGCCAGAATGATCCCGATGCGTTTCGTGGTAGGCAGGGAGCGACGCCGTACCGCGCTCAACAGGACAGAGGAACAATCTCATGCGAGCAATGCGGCGCGGACGTGCCCGGCTGTTGAGACTGATCCCCTTCGGCATGCAGAAACGCCTGCTGGAAGGGCTGGCCTGGCTGGCGCAGCGCGTGGTACGCGAGCCGTCCATTCGCTATCGCGGCCAGCGCATCCATCTGTTGCCCGACGACCCATCGACCGCGCGCATCCTGGTCAGCTATCTCTACTGGCGCAGCTGGCACCATGAATCAGGCGCGCAAGCGACCGTCGAGCAGCTCATCAATGCGCGCAAGGGACGCGTGTTCTTTATCGACGGTGGCGCGAGTTTCGGCATGTATACCTTCCTCACCGCCTCATTGCCCGTCGTCGAAAAGGTCATCGCGGTCGAAGCCTCGCCGATAACCTTCGCACAATTGCGACGCTCAGCTGCCGAGAGTGAGTGGGCGACGCGCATCGATTGTCGCCACGGCGCCCTGACCGACAGCAGCTCGCGCGTGCTCTCGATAGCAAGCGCCATCGATGCCAGTGAGTGGCATCAGGTCGTCGCAGGCGGCGCGGCCGAGCATCGTATCCCGGCGCTGACCATCGACAGCCTGGTGGCTGCGCTCGCGCTGCGCCCGGACGACACCTTGTTCGTCAAGCTCGACATCGAAGGCAGTGAAGTGGATGCGGTGGCGGGCATGCGCGCCACCCTCGCCGCAGACCGCGATACCGTGCTGATGCTGGAGTTCCACACCGCCTTGTTGAATCGCCAGCCCGATGGCGCGCGGGCCTTTGCCCGCACGCTGTTCGAGAGCGGCATGGACGCCATCTATGTGATGGACGACAAGCAGCCACGCCTATGGCGGGTAGCTTCGCTGGCCGACATGCTGCGCTTTACCGAGCGGTTGTCGCAGGCCAGCTTTCCGCACAACCTGCGCAATCTGTTGCTGGTGAAGCGTGGCCTCGGCTCCGCCACGGAGGCCCTCGAAGTGCTACCGCTGATACCCTAGTGGGCAAGCGCCTCACCCGACCCAGAACCACACTACGGTCGCCAGGATCCAACTCGCCTCGTTGGCGGCCTCGCCGATGGCCATGCCTAAACGATTGCGATCCAAGCCGGCTTCGCGAATCGACACGACGATCTGCGCGAGACGCATACCGATGGTGACGTGGCCAGCGGTAAAAGCCACCACGGAAATACCATCGCCGCCGACGCGGTAGATATTCCAGGCCAGGGTCAATTGCGGCACGGCCTTGCACAACACCGCATAGGCCGCATGCAACATCGGGTCACCGAGACGCAGACCGCGCGCGCGACCGATAGCCGTCGCTATCACCACACCGCCGAGGGTGAGACTCGCCGTGACGGTATCGACCAGCGTCCAGCGCACGCCCGGCGACATCAACAACAGCAACAAATTGGCGCCGCACACCGCCGTCCATAAACTGTAGATGATGATGACCTGACGCGAAATGCGGCTGGCGAAGCTGCGCTGGGCGCGAATGGCGAGACCGAGATTGACGGCGAGGAAAGCCACCCAGAACAGCATCCAGGTAACACTCACTCCCTCCACCGAATCCAGCATGCGGTGGAACTGCGAGACGCCGAACAGCAAGGAACAAGCGGCCTGCAACACGAACAAACCATCGGCCACCAGGCGCGCGCGCCCGGTGGTGTCAGCCACCGCACTCACGCGAGCGCGAGCAGCGCTGTGCCAGTGGTCTTGACCTCGCCGTGCTGATTGGCGCTCGAAATCTCGACCAGCACGCAACGTTCGCCGCCCTGCTCGCGCTTCTCGGTTACCCGCGCGCGCACCGTGATGGCGTCGCCGATGCGAGTCATGGCCATGAAGCGCGTCTGAAAGTTGCGGATGGCCGCTTGCGGCAGCCAGTGCGTGAGCAGGCGTCCGCTATAGGCCATCACCAGCATGCCGTGGGCGATAACATCGTCGAGACCCGAGGCCTTGGCGAAATCACTGTCGACGTGCACCGGGTTGTGATCGCCCGAGGCGCCGCAATAGATGGCGAGCGTGTGACGGGTAACAGGCGGCATGACCAAGGGCGGCAGTTCATCGCCAACTGCGATGGCATCGAATTTCGGTAGCTTGTTCGCGCTCATGGTGTCACGACCAGCGGATGACGATGGTGCGATCGAATTCGGCCACCGGCAGCCCCTCGGCATCGGTGACGAAATTGCGCTGTACCAGAAATTGCAATGCGCCGTTCTTCTTCTCGTAGATGTCGAGCAGTTCAGCACTGAAGGTCAAGGTCTCACCGGCATAGGCGGTACGGTGATAGGTGAAAGATTGCTCGCCGTGCAGCACATGTCCCAAGGGAATACCGAGTTCATGGAACCAGTCATAGGGGTCGGCGCGTTCCATCTCAAGACAGAAGTAGAAGGTCGGCGGCACGGGCAGGGTCGGATGACCGGCCGCGCGTGCCGCCTGCTCGTCGCTATACATCGCATCGGTCTCGCCGATGGCCTTGGCGAATAGACGCAAGCGCCCCTTCTCTACTTCGACGTCAAAGGGCGGCTGCCGATAGCCGATGAATTTGTGATCGATCATGACGACTCCCCGCTTGGACCTCGTTCACGCACTGTGGTCATAGCTCTGGAACGAATGTCCGACTTCAGTCGGACATTCAATCAATGCCCACCCCGAATCTTGCGCAGATCGCGAATCAATCGCCGCCCTAGCGGCGCCAGCAAATTCGGTACCAGCCGATAGCCCCACCACAGCGCGCGCGCATAGCCTGGGAAAATGATTATCGCGTGATTGCGCGCCACACCGTCGAGAATGCGCTCCGCCGCCTCTTCCACCGCGACTTTCTTGAAAGGAATGTTCGCGATCAATTTCTCACGCGAGGCATTGACCACCTCGGTGGCATTGAAGATATTCGAAGCGACGAAGCCCGGGCACACCACGCTGACGCGCACGCCGAGATCCTCGCCTTCGGCGCGCAGCGCCTGGGACAGACCGACCACGGCGTGCTTAGTCGCGCCATACGGCGCATTGGTGGGAAAGGGGACGAGGCCGGCTAATGAGGCGATGTTGACGATATGTCCCGAGCCCTGCGCGGCCATCGCCTTGTAGGCCGCGTCGCTGCCATAGATCACACCCATGAGATTGACGTCGATGACACGCCGCCAGTGCGCGATGGACAGATCCCGCGCGTCGCCGGTGATCGAGATGCCGGCATTATTGAACATGAGGTCGAGACGGCCGTGACTTTGCACGGTATCAGCGACCAGCGCCGCGACCGCCTCACCATCGGTGACATCCAGCGCGACAGCACTGGCGCTGTCGGGCCGCATGGCGTTGATGGCCTCGGCTACCGTTTGCGCGCCCGCCAGATCGATGTCGCTCACCACCAGCGTCGCGCCGCGACGCCCGAGTTCCAGCGCCAAGGCCCGACCGATGCCCGAAGCACCGCCCGTGATGATGCACACCTGTCCTAGTTGCTGCATGCCTGCCCCTCGTACCGCGCGGCCAATCCGCGCCTATCCGTTATGATGATAACCCCATTGCCCAAGTACGGAGTCACGCATGAGTGAAACATTCGCCACGGTCATGGCGACCACGCTCGTCACTCTTGAAATCCTACCCATCGGACCAGGACAGTTATCGTGAGCTACCTCCCCTGCGTCGAAGTCGAACCCAAGCAAACGGCCAACGCCGCAGTCATCTGGATGCACGGCCTCGGCGCCGACGGCCATGACTTCGAGTCAGTGGTGCCGCATCTCGATCTCGCGCCTGGCCTCGCGGTGCGTTTCATCTTTCCCCATGCGCCGTCCATCCCGGTGACCTTGAACAACGGTTTCGTGATGCCGGCCTGGTACGACATCTTGAGTCTGGAACTGGAACGGCGTGTCGATGAAAAGCAGTTGCGCGCGTCAAGTGTCGCCGTCAGTCAGTTGATTGCACGGGAGAATGAACGCGGTATCGCCTCCGCGCGCGTAGTGATCGCGGGCTTCTCCCAGGGCGGGGCGGTCGGCTTCGAGCTGGCCTTGACCTATCCCGAAAGACTTGCGGGTCTCATCGCGCTGTCGACCTATTTTGCAACACGCGACAGCATCGTGCCCCATGCCGCCAATGCCTCACTGCCGGTCATGATCGGTCACGGCAGTCAGGACTCGATGGTCGACGAGCGCTTTGGCAAACAAAGCGCAGAGCGCCTGCGCGAACTCGGCCACCCCGTCGAGTATCACGAGTACCCCATCGAACACAGCGTGTCGATGGAGGAGATCAAGGATATCGGGCGTTTCATCAGCGCCTGTCTGGCGCCTTGATCAGGTTCGAGCAGGTTGCCACAATTCCAGTGAGCGAATAGTCGCACCTACAAATGGACTCCCTGTCGGTGCGAATGAATTCGCACATTATTTCCAGAACATTAAACCCGCATCGAGGAGAACTCAGATGGATTTCGGTTTCGTATTCATGGGTGACGTGCACATCCACAAGGACGTCAAGTACGCCGAAGATCATGGCTTCTCCCACGCCTGGCTGTATGACACCCAGATGCTGGGCAGCGAGGTCTACGCGACCATGGCGCTGTGCGCCGATCGCACCAGCAAGATCAAGATTGGACCGGGCGTGACCAATCCGGCTTCGCGTATCGCGCCGCTGTCGGCCTGCGGCATGGCGACCATCAATGAACTCGCCCCGGGTCGCGCCATCATGGGCATCGGCACCGGCAACACCACGCGCCGCACCATGGGTATGCCGGCCGCCAAGGTCTCCGAACTCGAAGAGCACGTGCGCATCTGCCGCGATCTGTTCGACGGCAAGATCACCGACTACAGCGAAGGCGAGCGCCATCGCAAGATCAAATTCCTGAATCCCGATCTGGGCTTCATCAACATCAAGGATCGCATTCCGATTTATATCTCGGCCAGCGGCCCCAAGGTCGCGCAGCTCGCGGGTAAAGTCGCCGACGGCGTGATCCTGTTTGGCGCGGTGCATCCGGATCTGGTCAAGTGGATGGTCAGCAACGTGCGCCAGGGTGCCGAGGCCGCCGGCCGCGATCCCGACAAAGTCTATGTGCTGTCGATGACGGCGTTCTACATGACCGACTCCGACGAGCAAATAGAAACCCGTGCGGTGCGCGAAGCGGTCGGCCCGATGGTCGCCTCCAGCAGTAATATCTTTGCGCTGTCCTGCCACAAGGACCCGAGCGCCATGCCGGGTTCACTGCGCGATGAGCTGATGGGCTTTGCCGACGTGTATCGCGAACCGAATGCGCCGATAGAGACTCGCCATCTCAAGATGTACGAAGGTTATCTGCAACACCTGAAGGACGAACACGAAGCCTTGATGACCAAGAAGATCATCCAGGCCACCACCCTGACCGGCACCAAGCAGCAAGTGCTGGGGATGATCGAGGCGATGCGCGACGCCGGTGTGCATCAGGTCGCGATACAGCCGATTCGTCCGTCGCGCGAAGTGGTTGATCAGATCGCGAAAGAGATCATGCCGCATTTCAGGAAGTAGTTTTCGGTGTGGGCGCTGGGAGGGGTGTCCGAATAAATTCAGACCTACCGGGAGGCGGTCATTCAGGCTCTTGTCTGCCTCACGCCGTCAAATGAAAACTCCCGAACAGATGACGGCGTTGTTCCTCGCTCTGATCGATGCCATAGGTCTGCTTGATCTGAGATTGGTCGGTGCCAGCGAGTGCCCGGCTCTTGTCCTGCACGGCGCTGGGCAGCAAGGGGAAGGCACGCGAATTCGCCACCATCCAGCCACCGCGTGATTCCGTAGGCGCGCTCTGCGCGGCGATTGCCGTGCCGGGCGCGGCCAGGCTACCGGTATCCGGATCCGGGTGTACTAACTGCTTCAGCACCACGTTGGCGACCGCGAAGGCCGCACCCAGCGGACCACCGAACAAGGCACCGCCGGCAATACGGATCGCCGGCGCGGCGACGTCGCCGGTCAGATTGCGGTAGATGTTGCCGATGATGGGGATGTGTTGAATCGGATTGATCAGGTCCAGCACATCACGAAAATTGAAGCCGTCGTCGCCGAACAGTTTCACGCCACCGATAGACCACGGTTTCGATGCCGCCGCCGAAGTCGATGTCGCGGCAGCGACCATGGCAGGGGGTTCGTGATTCAAGCTTGCGGGCCTGGCGAATAAAGACCGTGTTGGCAGTGCAATTGCTGTGCCGGCGCTCTTATAGGTGCGAATTCATTCGCACCTTCATTGCGGCGCCTGATCTCACGGCCCGCCCTTTAATGTGCGAATGAATTCGCACCTACAAGCGGCAAGCATTTGCCGTCTCGGCGGCAAGCCCTGCCGCCTAGCGCAAATAATCCACCAGCACCTTAGCGATGTACTCCGGCCGGTCCAGCATCAGCCAGTGGCTCGCGCCCTCCACCCGCAGATACTGCCACGGCCCATCGACATAGTTGCCCGAGGTCGCCATCTGCATCTCGGTCAAATAGGCGTCCCCACTGCTCCACACGCCGAGCGTCGGCACTGTCGTGCGTGGCAACACCCAGCCTTCCGGCTTCCAGGTCTCGACGTCGACATTGGCGCGATACCAGTTGAGGCCAGCGGTCAAGGCACCGGGCCGCGCGAGGTCGCGTATCCAGCTTTCCATCTCGCTGTGATGCAGGAACAGATCGCGAAACCACAGCCAGTTCTCGCGCGTGAGGATGTCCTCGGCCAGCCCCTGACGCATGAACAGCAGCATGTACCAGGCCAGGCGTCGCTGGGCGAGACCGGCGTGCCACAGCGCCGACAGATGCCCCACCGACAGCGCGACATGTTTGACGATGCGCTGCGGATGAAAGGCCGCAAGGCCCCAGCCGACCGCCGCGCCCCAGTCGTGACTGACCAGTTTGACGCGCTCGAGTCCCAGCGCGTCGAGCAGCGCGATGGCATCAGCGATCACTTCGCGCAGCGCATAGGCCTCCACTTCCTGCGGCTGGTCGGAAGCGCCAAAACCCCGCTGGTCTGGCGCGATGACCCGAAAGCCGGCTGCCACCAGCGCCGGTATCTGATGGCGCCACAGACGCGCGGAGTCGGGAAAGCCGTGCAGTAGCAAGAGCGGCTCGCCACTGCCCTCTTCGGTGATCTGAAATTTGAACTGACCGAGTTTCATCATGCGCGTGCTCATGGCGGGGCTCCGACAAATGGGACCGGCATTATCCGCAATTCGCCGCGCATTCCGACAGCCGCCGCTGGGCTCGCGCGGCGAAAGCGCGCTAAGCTTCGCCATGCGCGATTACCATCCGGCCAAGACCAATTTTCTGGCGCCCGAGGTCCGGCGTCATCCCTACCCCTATCTGGCCTATCTGCGCCACGAAGCCCCGGTCCACTGGATGCCCGCCCTGAACGCATTTCTGGTCACACGCTACGACGATATCGCCGCCATCCTGCGTGACCCCGAGACCTTCTCGTCCATCGCCATGCGACGTCAGGCGCCGGGTCACGATCCTCATGACCGCAGCGGCAACAGCGTCATCACCAGCGACCCGCCGGAACACACGCGACTGCGCCGCATCCTGCAGGATGAATTCCGCATGCGGCCGCTGCGCGAACTCGAACCACGCGTACGCGGCCTGGTCGATGAACTGCGCGACCGCCTCGTGGCGCAAGCGTCCTTTGATCTGGTGCGCGACTTCACTATTCCGCTGCCGGTTACCGTCATCGCCGAACTGCTCGACATCGAGCAATCGCGTCAGGACGACTTCAAGCATTGGTCCGACTGTCTGATCAAACTGCTGAACGATCGTGAAGGCCCGGCATGGGCGCGCGCCCGCGCCGGGGTGTTCGATCTCATCAAGTTCTTTGGTGAAGTGTTCGAGGATCGCAGCACGGCCTTTGCTGACCGTCACGACATCCTCAGCGTGCTGCTGCGCGCTGAGGCGGAAGGCAGTCTCAATCGCCGCGAGATGATCGCTTATTCCATCCTGCTGCTGACCGGCGGTAACGAGACCACCACCAATCTCATCGGCGGCATGGTGCTGGCCCTGCTCGATCATCCCGAACAATTGGCCTTGTTACGCGAGCAGCCGGCGCGCATTGCCAATGCCATCGAAGAAGGCCTGCGCTACTGCTCACCGGTGCAAGGCGTCTATCGGCGCGCGATGCGCGACGTCGAAGTGGCCGGCCATATCATTCCCGCGCAGAGCGACGTGGTCGCGCTGCTGGCCTCGGCCAATCATGACGAAACGAAGTTCAGTGATCCGGAGAGCTTCGAGGTGCTGCGTCACACCGGCGGCCAGGTCGGTTTCGGCATGGGCATCCACCATTGTCTCGGCGCCCATCTGGGACGTCTCGAAGCGCGCGTCGCCTTTGAATGGCTGGTGCCGCAACTCGAAAATTTCAAGCGCGGCTTTAATGAGGTGGTGTGGAATGACAATTGGTTCGTGCGCGGGCCGGCATCACTGCCGTTTCAGTGGCAACAGATCAGACGCGCGCGCTGCGATTGACGCTGACCGACCGCCGTTCAACAATGCCGCGCACTTGCGTCGCGGAGAACCAGGTCATGCATGCAGAGAATGACCCAGCCAATCCTGTACTCGAAATCATCTCCGATGTGATCTGCCCGTGGTGCTATATCGGCAAGCGACGGCTCGGCGAGGCTCTGACACAGCTCGGCGACTTCCCGCTCACCGTCCACTGGCGTCCCTATGAACTCAATCCCACCATGCCGCGAGAAGGCATGGCGCGAAGTGAGTACTGCGAGCGCAAGTTCGGTTCACTGGAATACGCCAACCAGCTCTATGGTCGCGTGATCGCCGCCGCCGAGGCCGATGGTCTGGCCTTGAACATTGAACGCATGACACGCACGCCCAATACCCGCGCCGCACACCGTCTGATCGAATTTGCCGGCGAACATCGCTGTCAGGATGCCATCGTCGACGCCTTGTTCGAGGCCTATTTCGTCAACGGCCAGGATGTCGGCGACCACCAGGTATTGCTGGCCATCGCGATGCAAGCCGGTCTCGATCGCGATGCGGTCACGCTCATACTGGCGGCGCCTGCCGGTGATGTCGCCATTGAGGCCGCCGAACGGGCTGCGCATGAACTCGGTGTCAATGGTGTGCCAGCCTTTCTCTATAACGGCCACCTGCTGTTCTCCGGCGCCCAGAGCGCCGAGACCATCGCACTGACCTTACAGCGCGCCCGCGCACGAGGGTTGTGAGCAGCGTGCCGAATACGCACGCGCTGGCCGCCTGGCGCTGCTTGTCAGATTGAACTAGCCGGCGATGGCCGGCATGAAAGAGGACGTCCCATGTGCCGCTTCACACTCTATCTCGGCCCCGACATCCGTCTCAGCAGTCTGCTGCTGGAACCCAGTCATTCCCTGATCCGGCAATCCACCCACAGTCGCGAACGCGAGGAACCCTTGAACGGCGATGGCTTCGGCGTCGGCTGGTATGCGCGTGAACTGTCGGGCGAGCCGGCGGTGTTCCGCTCCATCTCGCCGGCCTGGAACAACCGCAATCTGCACAACCTCGCGCGCGTGGTGTCCAGCGATTGTATTTTCGCCCATGTGCGTGCGGCGACCCAGTCGTCGGGTGTCAACGAGGCCAATTGCCATCCGTTCCGTTATCAGCAATATCTTTTCATGCACAACGGCGACGTCGGTAATTTCAGACGCGTGCGTCGACGCATTCTGGATTCGGTGTGCGACGAAGCGTTCTCCAATGTCTATGGCAGCACCGACTCGGAATGCTTCTTCGCGCTATGCATCGATGAACTGTTGAAGCAACCGTCCGAACGCACTCCGACAGAGCGACTCAGCCACGCCTTGGCTGCCGCTATCGCGAGATTGGTGACACTGGTCGCGGCCCACGGCGACGGCGAACCGTCCTATATGAACTGCGCGCTGTCCGATGGCGAGAACGCGGTGGTGTCGCGCTACACCGACGATAGCGCTGACAGCCCTGAGTCGCTGTACTACTTTCACGGCGCGCTCTATCCGGCGATCGCCGAGGCGACACAAGATCAGCAATCTGTCGCGCACCATCCGGTCATCGTCAGCTCCGAGCGTCTGACCAATGACAGCGCCTGGGTGTCGATACCGGACAATTACATGGTGCTGGTGCGTCGCGGCCACGCGCCGGAACTGCGCGCCATCAGCCATTGAACGAATAATTGTGGGTCAGACTTCAGTCTGACATTCATGAGCTGACGAAGCGCTCGGAGCCGGTCGAGGGTCTGACTTCAGTCGTGACCCACGAAGGCATGATTAGCTTGGGGCCACACCCTAAACATTTCACCAGGAGTTCACCATGATCCCGCCGCGCCCCCGCATTCTGCTCACCAATGACGACAGCCACGACTCGCCGCTGTTTCTGCTGGCAATACGCACGCTCCAGCAATTCGGTGAGGTCGAGATTGTGGTGCCGGCCACCGAGCAGAGCTGGAAGGGCAAATCCATGACCCGCTATGGCGCAGTGTATGTCGACCGCATCGATCTGCATGGCACGCCCGCCTGGTCGGTGAGCGGCACGCCGGCCGATTGCGTGAACCTCGCCATCTACAATCTGCTGGCCGAGAAGCCCCACCTCATCGTGTCGGGCATCAATATCGGCAAGAACATCGGTTTAGGTTTCACGCTCGCATCGGGCACCATCGGTGCCTGTCTCGAAGCGAATATCGCCGGCCTGCCGGCGCTGGCCTTATCGCAGGAGATCGCCCCCGACGAATTCCGTCATTGGGATGCGGAACGCAGCTTCAAACCCGCGACCATCGCGCGCATCACAGCGCTGGTGGAAAGCATGATGCCGACCATCTGGCGCGAATTGATCGAACCCGATGACTTCGAAGCCACGACCTGGAACGTCAACTTCCCCTACCAGCAGGCGACCCACACCGCCATCGTGCATGCGCGCCTCGGCTTCAGCTATTACCAAGCCTGTTTCAAGCAGCGTGGCGACCAATACCACCACGCACTCGCCACCGCGCAGCTCGATACCCATGTCGAGACCGACGACGTGGTATTGCAGAGCGGTCATGTGAGCGCGACACGCATCGACATTCGTAGCTTGGGGCAGCATCGCTAGCTTCGCGCTGAGCGTCACGCTCGCGACGACAGCCTTCACGCCATCGCCGTGGTCGCGACACTTCTTTCTGTGCGCGAGGGTGGCGCAAGCACCACCCACCAAACTTTCAGGGGGGCCGCAGCGCCAGTCGAATTGCGTAAACTAGCGGCCCGTTTCGTCAACTGACGCCCCCGCCAACCCAGCCCACAGGAGCCCTCGATGAGCGCGTTATCTTCCCAGCAATCCGAATGTCAGACCTTTGACGCCGTGGTGGTCGGTGCCGGCTTCGCCGGCCTGTACATGCTCTACAAACTTCAGCAGCGCGGGCTCACGGTGCGCTTGTACGAAGCTGGCAGCGGCGTCGGCGGCACCTGGTACTGGAATCGCTATCCCGGCGCACGCGTCGACGTCGAGAGCGTGGAATATTCCTATTCGTTTGACGATGCCCTGCAGCAGGAGTGGTCGTGGACCGAGCGCTATGCCAGCCAGGCCGAATTGTTGAAGTACTGCAACCACGTCGCCGATCGTTTCAATCTGCGCCCCAATATGCAGTTCGACACCAAGGTCACCGCCGCCCATTACGATGAAGCAGCGCGCCGCTGGAACATCACCACCAGCCGGGGCGAACAGTTAAGCGCCAAGTACTGCGTGCTGGCGACCGGCTTCCTGTCCTCGGGCAACCTGCCGGACTTCGTCGGCTTGAATGATTACCAGGGCAATAAATATCTGACCTCGCGCTGGCCCAAGCAAGATATCGACTTCAGCGGGCAGCGCGTGGCCGTGATCGGCACCGGTTCTTCAGCCGTCCAATCCATTCCGATCATCGCGCAACAGGCGAGTCAGTTGACTGTCTTTCAGCGTACGCCATCGTTCTCCATTCCGGCGCGCAACGGCCCCTTGGACAAAGCCTATGAAGCGCGCGTCAAAGCCATGTATGGCGAATGGCGACGCCGGCAGCGCGAGGAATCGCGCGCCGGCTTCATTGCCTTGAACTTCGAGCCTGCCGCCCCGAACAACAAGTCCGCGCTGGAAGTCACGCCTGAAGACCGTCTAGCGGACTATGAGGCGCGCTGGCAGAACGGTGGTCTGGCTTACTATTCGTCCTACATTGACCTGCTAACCAACAAGGCAGCCAACGAAACGCTGGCCGAATTCGTGCGCGGCAAAATCCGCCAGCGAGTGCAAAACCCGGCCACCGCCGAACTGCTGTGTCCGACCACTTATCCGATACTCGCCAAGCGTCTGTGCGCCGATACCGACTATTACGAGACCTACAATCGCGACCACGTCACGCTGGTCTCGATCAAGGATGCCCCCATCGAGAAGCTGACCGCCAAAGGCCTGGTCGTGCATGGTCAGGAATACGCGGTGGACAGCATCGTGTTCGCGACCGGCTTCGACGCCGTTACCGGCGCGATCAAGAACATCGAGGTGCGCGGTCGCCAGGCTCAGAACCTTAACGACCATTGGCTGGGCGCGCCACGCGCCTACCTGGGCCTCATGAGCGCCGGCTTTCCGAATCTGTTCTTTCTTGATGGTCCGTGTAGCAATGGCGCATTGGTCAGCCCCATGTTGCTGTCGGAGTACCAGGTCGAATGGGTGGACCGTTGCATACAAACGGTCGGCACCCAGGAAGCAGCCTGCATCGAAGCCAAGCTCGACGCCGAGAACGCCTGGATGCAACACATGGACGATGTCGCCAAGGGCAGCCTGCTCTACGAAGCCAACAGCTGGTATATGGGCGCGAATATTCCCGGCAAGCCGCGCGCGCTGTTGTCCTATCTCGGTGGCCTGGAGGCTTACCGGCAGCAGTGTCGGGCGGGTGAGGCCAAGGCTTACGAAAAGTTCAGCATCGCGCGCTGAGTTGGCATGTCGACAGGGCCTTGCATAGCCGAGGCTCTGTCCCACGCCAGAAGTCACTGTGCTCTCGAATCGCGGCCCGATAGGCGCGGCGTATTGCAGCCCTGGCTAGCGGCTGACTGCGCTTAGAGTAAGACCGCCCACAACTTCTCGCTCAGTAGGGCACGTCCACCGCCATGCACAGATAGCTGACCAACGCGCTGGCGCGCTTGTAGTTGCCCACCACGAATTTGACGAAGCCCGGCGCGCTGAGCAATGACTCGTCGAAGTTCATGCAGGCGATGAAATCCTTGCGCTTCAAATCGACCAGCAGCTCATGCGCCGGATCGATGCCGCGTGGTGGCCGCAGCAGGGTGTCGCCGATCAGTGCCCAGTCCTTCTTGAAGGCCGCCGCATGGGTCGCCTTCTTCCAGGCATTGGGATTGTCGGTGATGAATTCGCGGATACCGTTCAAGACCGGCGCCTCGGGATGCCAGATGCCCGCGCCCAGGAAACAATCGCCCGGCTCGATGTGCACATAGAAGCCTGGCGCGTGCACGTCCTTGCCGAGTTCATGGCGGAAATGAATACCGACATTGGTCTTGAACGGTGTCTTGTCGCCGGCGAAGCGGGTGTCGCGATAGACCCGCATCAAGGAGCCACCCATCTTCTTCGGGATGGCGCGGAAATGCGGCGACAGCGCAGGCAATTGCGGCGCCATGGCGGCGATGAAGGCCAGCGCCGGATGGCGCACGCAGTCTTCGTAGCGCTGCTTGTTCGCATTGAACCATTCGCGATTATTGTTCTTCGCGAGCTGTTTCAAATAGGGGATGCAGGTTTTCGGAAAGCCTTCGAAATGCACCATCGCTCTCGCCTCAATCCATCAACTCAACACTGTCGCCCGTCGTCACAGTGCCCGCTTGCAGGCAATGGGCGCCAACACCCAGACATTGCGCGCCTTCGCGCACGATAGTGCGCAGAATGGTCTTGTCATACTCAAGGCCATCCTGCGGCTGCACGGTCATGCCGCAGCGCGGTGTGGCCATGGTGATCTCAAGCGTGAGTCCACCGATGCGCAACTTGCGTCCCAGCCACGTGGTCTCGGCCAGGCCGTCGATAGCGGGCGCGGTCTCGATCAGTAAATTGGGACGGAAGCGGCGCACATCCCAATCGGCGCTCGGGTTACGGGCTTGCATGTGGGCCAGCGACGCGGTCGTCATGAGATTGATCTCTTCGTTGTCGAAGAACGTGCCGGGCACCGCGACGAAGTCCATCAACACAGCCGGGAAGGTCGCGAAGTCCGGCAGCGGCTCATCACCCTCGCGCGCGAACAGGCCGGCCATCTCCTGCGCGAATTTTTCTTCGTCGGGCTTATAGCGTTTATAGAAATCGAGATTGCCGGCCGGCTGCAATGGCCACAAGCGCGCGGCGCGACCGATAAGGGCAGTCAATTTTTCATGAATGCGTGGGTCGTCACTGCCGACCGTCTCGCCATCGGGAAAGCGGATATCTACCGGACTCGCGCTGCCCGCTTCAGGCTCATCGCGATAGCGCGCCTTGCACAGCATGAGTTGCGGATACATCTTGCCCCACTGCACTTCGCGGCGCACTTCGTCGCGCATCGCCCACACCCGATCGCCGACCAGGCCCTGGCTCGAGACCTGCGCGCTGCTCACGGTATCACCCTGCATGGACTTCACCGGGAAGCGCCAGATCTGTTTAACCGTACCGACTCTGCTCATAGCGTGCTCCTCAAATCATTCGTGCGCTCAGGAAGAAATACCGGCTTCCTTGCGCACATCGAGCGCAATCGCTGTCCAGTCCAGATCGCCATGACCATGGGCGACCGACTCACTGAAACGTGCTTCAAGTAATTCGCCGAGGCGCATGCGCGCACCGACGTCGGCCGCCGTGCCCTGCGCAAGACGCACGTCCTTCAAACCCAAAGCCAGCTTGAAGCCGACCTCGTGCCAACCATGCTCGCTCAACTGGCGCCCATAGCCCTCATAGACGCGGCAACCGAAAGCGGTGCCTATCACCAGCTCGTAGAAGTCCTTGGCATCGAGACCATGTTTCTCCACCACCGCAAACGATTCCGACAGCGCTTCGATGGCCGAAGCGATCAAGAAATTGAAATTGATCTTGGCGACATTGGCCGCGCTCGGCGTGGTACCGAAATCGAAAATGCGGCGCGAGAGTTTTTCCAACACCGGCTTGACGCGTTCTTTGGCCGCCGCATTCCCCGCCGTCAAGAATGACGGCACGCGCGCGCGCACCGCATCGGGTCGGCCGATGATGGGCGAGGCCACATAGTCCACACCGGCAGCGCTATGGACTGCGGCCAGGCGCGTTGCGCAATTGCCCGAGATGGTGCTGATCGAGACGTGTACACCGCCCTTGCCCAGCGCACGCAGCACGCTGCCGTCAGCGAAGACGGCGTCGAGGGCGGTATCGTCAGCGAGACAACTCAGAATCACGCCACTTGCCGCAGCTTCGGCCGCGCTGCTGGCCACTTCCGCGCCCTTGGCGATGAGGTTCGCCGTCTTGCCCGGCGAGCGATTCCACACCGTCACTTGGTGGCCATCGGCCAGCAAGTTTTCCACCATCGGTTCACCCATGAGTCCGATGCCGAGATAGCCGAGTCGCATGGTCGTGTTCCTTACTTGCTGTAGAGAAGGTCGCTGCGTGCGCGAACAACGCGACTGGCGTCATCGCGTCCGTAGCGGATAGTACCTGCTGAGCTTAGGCTGGCAAGCCTCACCACCGCGATGAGTAGCGACCGCCGCTATACTGAACTCACCGCACGCTGCGCTTTCATCCGTCAACCGCCAGGAGACCAGGCCCGCGCCGGCAGATCCATTGCGCGCTTCAACGCTCCTATTCGTCGGCCTCGGCGCATTGCTCGCACTGTTTACCCTGTGGTGGGCCGGCAGTGGCACTTTGCTCGCCGATTTCGGTGGCGACAACGCGGTGTATTTCCTCACCGCCAATCATTACTCACCCTATGGCATCGCGCAGGCAGCGGCGGCTGAGTTCGCCGCGCGCAGCGTCTATCCACCGCTCTATGCCTGGTTGTTGGCGCTCTGCGGTGGCGGGTTATCCTTGGCTGCCGCCCATCGTGTCACTGCCTTGATCATCATCGCCGCAGGCATCGCGGTGTATGGCCTGGCCCGTGCTCTCGGTCTGTCGCGCGGCGTAGCGATGGCGGTGCTCGTGCTCAGTGCCCTGGCACGCATCACGCTGCTCGAAGGGCTCGAGATCCACAGCGAACATCTTTATCTCGCGTGTTGGGCGAGCGCCGCGCTGCTGCTTACAAGACAACGACCGCGTAGCAATGCGCTGCTGTTAGCCGGCCTGGCGGTGGGCGCGGCCTATATGACGCGCAGCTTCGGGCTGAGCCTCGTCGCGAGCCTGTTGTTGTGGCTATTAGTTCAGCGTCCAAGGCGCGCTTGGCTGGCGGCCTTAACCGCACTGCCGCCGGTCCTCTATCTCGCCCTCACCCATCATGGCAATGCGCGTTATGTGCACGAGCTTATCGCGCTCTATCAGGCTCATGGCATCGCCGCGCGCCTCGCCCTCAATCTGGCCGCCGTACCGGATGCCTGGCTGGGAGTATTCGGCGTGCAAGGACAGCCCGGTTTCCTGCCAGCCTTGCCCTTAGTCCTGGCCGCGCTCGCCCTGGTCGGGCTCGCTGCACGCCTGCGCGCATTCAAGTTCGATGGCTGGTCGGTGCTGGCCTATGGCGCGCTCATGATCGTGTGGCCCTACCCGGCCGAATACGAGCGCATGTGTTATCCGCTGCTACCGTTTGTCTTGATCTATACCGTGCTCGGTGTGCGCGGCCTGGCGCCGGCCATAGATGAACGGATCGCTGCGGCCGTGCCGCTGTTGTTGGGCCTGGCCGCCATGGCGCCCTACACGTTGCTGGTGCAAGCGCGCTTGGCCGCGCCACCGGCAGATCCGGCCCTGCGGCCCTACTTGCGCAGCAGTGCGTGGTTCGACCCTGATCCCTCGGCGGCCTTTCCGACGCTAGGCTATCAACGGGCCATCACCGAAGCGCTGCACGACATCGGGCGCGCCGAGCGCTTACCGGCAGACGCCTGTCTGCTTGCCACCAAGCCGTCGGTCGCGGCGCTCTACAGCGGTCGTCTGGTGGATGGCTATCCGCCCTTTGCACTCGATACTGACGCGCTGCGCGCGCAGCTCGCCGCCGGCCGCTGTCATTACTTGTTCATGATGATGGGCGCGAGTCCGAGCTTCCCGCAGTATTACTATCCCTACGCCCGCTTGAAACCGTGGCTGGACATACTGGCGGTCTATCCCAATCAACTCATGCCCGATCAGCCGGCCGCCATGCTCGCGCGTCTGCGCGACACCGCGACCGCGCCTTGAAGATTCAATCCCAGCGCAAGGCGTAGAGTTTCAGCACACCGCTGTCCAATACCTCGACCAGTTCGCGCGGCTGCGCATGCGTGACCCGTGCCAGCAACGCAAGCCCCGCAGCGCGCGACTCACTCACCAACAGCCGTGGCAGGGTCGCGGCCGCGCCCTGTGGCCATTGCCCGATATCACGTATCAAGGCGTGATGCAGGCCCGCGTTCCATTGCACGAAGGCCAGCGGCCATAAGGTGCCCGGCTCGACCAGCACCGCCTCACCGCCAAAGTGCGCGTCGATAGCGCGCAATAGTGCAGCCGGTCGATAGTCGGGACGACGGTAGTATTGGTGACAGAGATCGTCACCTGCGGGAAAGCGCCAGTCGAAGCCACCACAGGCGGGCACTAGATGGCCCAGGGCGAAACACAGTGCTGCGACCATCGCCAGACTGGGAGCCATCGGTCGACCATCACGTGACGCCAAATTGATCACCCCAGGCGCGAGCAGACCGCCCAGGGCCAGACACCACAGCGGCAACAGCGGCACCAGGGCACGCGGCACCAGAGGGGTCGGTGACAGCAACACGGCAAGCGGCATCACCCCCCACAGACTCGCCACCAAGGCCAGCGCGGAATGTCCTGCGCGCCGCGCATCAAGCGTCTCGGCGCGCCACGCGATCCATGTGCCGAACAGCAGCAAGGGCAGCAAGGGCCAATAGGGCGCACTGCTCGCCAGCAGCCAATGCGTGATGACTTCGATGCCCGACCAATGACTGAAGCCGTGGTGCATGTGCGCCTGCAACTCGGCGCGATGGGGTAGGTAAAGGAGCACACCCAGCAAACCCAAGATCGCGGCGATGGCGGCACGCAGCACGGCCGCGCGCCGCAGCGCGCGGTGTTCTATACCATCGCGCAATACTGCCCAGCTGACGCACACCGCGACGACGACGGCATTGGTCGGCAGGATGGCGAGGCTCGCGACCCCCGCGCCCAACACCAACAGCGCCGCCCGACGCCGTCCATCGACGATGAAATGCTGGCAAGCAGTGAACAACAGCAAAGTGAAAGGCCACGAGAAGGCGTAACCGCGCAGACCCAGTTGAAAGGCCGCGACCAGGACGCTGCTCGTCCACAGCGCAAGGCCGAAAGCGGTGGCGGGCCAACCGAGGCTACGTCGTCCGACCACGATGAACAGCGCTGTCGAGATCAGCCACATCAACGCCGGTAACAGACGTGCATGCACGATGCTGTCGCCCTGCGACCACCACAGCGAGAGCGCCGCACTGAACAACATGTGATTGTTGGGCATGCTGTAGTCAGTAAACGCATGGCTCACACCGTGGGCGGCGAACACCATCAAGGTCGCGGCTTCGTCCTGCCAGGCGTCATCGGCGAGATGCGGCATTTCGTTCGCGATCGCGAGTAGCACGCATAGCGCCACCACGCCTGCGAGCCACGGCCTTGGCGTCGACTCACGGAAAGTCATGTCGGGGCAAGCCTGCAGGCCAGGTCGAGTTGCGTTACGCTCTGCGCCAGCACGTCAAGAAAGTCCTCCATGCCAGCGTTCACACGCACTCTGCTGCAACTCAACATCGCTGCGTACGTCCTGCAGATTCTGCTCGGTCAGGGTATGTACGAATGGTTCGCCTTATGGCCCGGTGATTGGCTGGCGGGCGGTTCACCCTCCGTGGCCACGCTATGGCAGTTGCTCAGCTACAGCTTTCTGCACGCTAGTCTGACCCATCTCGGCCTCAACATGTTCGCGCTGTGGATGTTCGGTCCCATGGTCGAAATGAAATGGGGCGCGCGCGGCATGGCGCAAGTTTATTTCACCAGTGTGGTGACCGGTGCACTCGCCCAGATCGTGGTCGGCGCCGCCTTCATCCACGCGAATGCACCGGTAGTCGGTGCCTCGGCCGGCGTGTTCGGTCTGTTGCTGATCTTCGCCTTGTTGTTCCCGGAACGTCGCATCGTGCTGTTGATTCCACCGATTCCCTTGCCGGCCCGCACTTTCGTCGCCCTCTATGCCGCCATCGAACTGTTGCTAGGGGTGACCGGCAGTGTCAGTGGCGTCGCGCATTTCGCCCATCTCGGCGGCTTGGCTGGCGCGGGTCTGGTGTATCTATGGCGTCGCAATGCTTGAGTCGCCGCTATTTGGCGATGATGCCGCGCAAGCCGCCGCTGATCAGCGCGGCGGTATCGGTCAAGGCCAATAGCGGCGCGAGTCCGCCGGGCGCGGCCAGGTAACGCGGTTCCCACACCGGCTCGAACTTGTCCTTGAAACCGCGCAGCCCGCGGAAGTTGTAGAAACGTTCGCCATGTTCGAATACCAGTCGGCCCAGGCGATGCCAACGGGTTGCGAGGGGATGGGCGATCATGCCGGACATCGGCGCCATGCCGAGACCGAAACGCGCATACCCGTCGGCCTGGAAGTGCTGCATCAATCGCACGAACAGAAAGTCCATGGTGCCGTTAGGCGCGTCGGGTAATTGCCGCATGAGATCAAGACTGACTTCGGTTTTGAGTGGCGGACACAGCAGAGTCGCAAAGGCGATGAGCGCTTCGCCCCGCCGCACTACCGCGACCGGCTGACGCACGATATAGGCTTCGTCGAAAGCGCCCAGGGAAAAAGCCTTCTCCTGAGTCTGGTGTTCGTCCAGCCACGCATCGGATACCGCGCGCAGCGCCGGCAGCAACGCCGGCACCTGCTCGCGGGGGATCACGTCAAACACCAAACCTTCCTTTTCCGCTTTGTTGACGCCATGACGCAGATTGGCGCGATGCGGCCCCTTGAGACTGAATTGCGCAAGCGGCACATGGGCTTCTTCGCCGAGCTTGTAGACGCGCATACCGGCGTCGAGATAAAGCGGCAGCGCCTGCGGGCGCACTTGATAAAACGCCGGCCGTCCGCCATGCGCGTGCGCCAGCTCGATGAAGCGCCAGACCAGTTCCGGCCATTCGCGCGGCGCGCCTATCGGATCGAACAAGGAGATCCACGAGCGCCCGCGCTGGCCGTACATGATGAAAGCCTCGCCCGAGTCGGAGAACAGCAGCTGCTTGTCGCCCATCATGGCCAGATAGGCATCGGCACTGGCCTGGCCGTCGAGCACGGTCGCCGCGCGCTTGAGATCGGCTGCGGTCGGCGCCTCGACGCGCATGCGCGCGACGCGGAACAACTGCCCAAGCGCGAGCGCGAAGGAGATCACGGCCACCGCCATCAGCGCGCGCAACGAACGCGGCGCCTGGGCATCGAACTCGAACTGCCACCACAGCTCGTGGACGTATTCGACATCCTGATAGGCGAACAGCAGCATCCACAGACTGACGCCGAGCACGGTCACTACGCACAACCACCACAAAGGCTCGAAGCTCTGTGCAAACAGACTGGAACGGCGCTCGAAGTGACGGCGCGTCACCACCAGCAGGCCAGCGAAGCAAATCAAACCCAGCGCCTCGCCGATATTGACGCCCTTGGGCAGCGCCAGCACACCCGCCACCAACACCACGACCAAGGCCGCCCACCATGCGGCATCGAGTCGATGGAAGAGGCCGCGCGCGACGAACAGCAGCAACAGACCGGCGACACTGCCGAATAGATGCGCGGCTTCCACCAGTGGTAGAGGTACATTCACGGACAACAGCTCGGCGGCATCATCGGCGAGCGGTGTCATGCCCGACAGCAACAGGGCCACGCCGACCATCACCGTCATGCTCGCCAGCACCGCCGGCAACATGCGCGCTGCGGCGCGCGCAAAGGGTGCCGCCGCGCCAGCACGTAATTCATAAGCAGCCAGCAGCAATACCGCCACCCCCAGTGGCAGCAAGTAGTAGATGACGCGGTACAGGACCAATGCACCGGCGACCTGTTCGGCCGGCACGCGACCGGCGCAAGCGAGCAGAATGACCGCCTCGAACACGCCCAGCCCGCCCGGCACATGACTGACCACGCCGAGCGCGATACCGACCACGTAGAACGCGACGAAACTCGGCAAGGCCACCGCGCCCTCCGGCAACAAACACCACAGCGCGGCGGCGGCGAACGAGAGATCCAGGGCCGAGATGAACAACTGGCGCACGACCAGACCGGCGGGTGGCAATTGCACCTGCCAGTGTTGGTGAATCTGCACGTCGCGACGCCTATGGCAGAGCACGATGAACGCGCACACCGTCATCAACACCACCACCGCCACGCCCTGCAACAGCAGTGCCGGCACGCCAACCGTGTCGGCCAGATCGGCGGCGTCCCAGCCGAGGCCGATGGCGCCAAAGGTGGTCATGCCGACACCGAAAGCCACCGCGTTGAAGCCAACCGCCTGGGCGACCTGTTGCGCCTCGACACCAGCGGCCGAATACAAGCGCAGACGTACCGCGCCACCAGTCAACATGCCGAGACCGACGGTGTTGCTGAGCGCGTAGGAGATGAAGGCGGTCAACATCACAGTGCTGGTGCGCACCGTCGCGCCGGCATAGCGCAGCGCCGAAGCGTCGTAACCAGTCAACGCCAGATAACTCGCGCTGGTCGCGACCAAGGCCAATAGCAGGCGCACTGGCGACATGTCGGCGATCTCGGCGACGATGTCCTCGTAATGCACTTCCGCCAGCAGACCGCGCAGGGCATGGAGCACGAACACCGCCAGCGCGATAGCGAGTGCCGCCAGCAGCCAATTGCGCACGCTCTCGGGCGCATCATCGTCGCCCGCCGCAGCAGGATGAGCGTTGGGCTTCAACTTGTTGTCCGTCATCTTCTCTCCACTAATATTCGCTCCGACCATCGACCCGGCTGTGGGACTGAGTTCCCGCGTGTAAGCCGACGAGGCGCGCAGTCTTGCCCGTCACCTTCACGCGCGCAAGTCACGGCACACTTCATGGTCAACGAGTTTCCGCGTACTGTCAGACCCTGTCCGCGCCCTGCCGACCTCTGCGATCACGCACTAGCAGCGCTGCGCTTGCCTCGCTCGTCGCGTGAAACGACGGTGAGACCAGCAGGCGTTGGACAGTGCAATTGCTCGGTATTCCATTGACGCGACCCGGCGGGTCGCAAGGTGAGTTTCATGGCTGAACGGTTCCTGGTCCTGCAACACGTGGATGTCGAACATCCCGGCATCTTTCGCCAGTTCATGCGC
>JAYWAC010000210.1:0-4302 GCA_043782755.1 Pseudomonadota bacterium
CCCGTCTTGAGATCGGGGCCGACCGGCAAGAGGAATGACGATGCGCATCGGCAACACCGCTGAATCCTACGGTCTGATCACCAAGTTCCTGCATTGGGCCACCGCTCTGCTGATCATTGGCCTTATCGGTCTCGGCTATTACATGGTCGGGCTGACCTACTACGACCGCTGGTATCACGACGCCCTTGAGGCTCATAAGGCTTTCGGCATGCTGGCCTTTACGCTGGGTGTGTTGACCCTCGTGTGGCGTCGAGTCTCGCCGTCACCGCCCCTGCACGACACGCTCAAGCGCTGGGAACGAATAGCCGCGACCGCCATGCATCACACTTTGTTCCTGCTGGTGTTTCTGATCCCTGTCACGGGCTTCCTGGTTTCAACCTCGGAAGGCAAGGCCGTGGAGTTCTTTGACTTGTTTGAAGTGCCGGCACTGGTGGTGGTGGGCGAGGGTCTGCGCGATCTCGCGATCAAGATTCATTTCTACTGTGCTTACGCCACGGCGGCACTGGTGGCGATGCACGCGGCAGCTGCGTTCAAGCATCAATTGATCGACCGCGACGGTACACTCGCGCGCATGCTGTGGCGCTGAACGCCGGGCTGGCGAGGGGATTTATCCTTTAGCCTTCGCTATACTGCGCCGCTCTTTTCTGACCCTGTGGGGCCGTGACCTTGGCTCTCGAAATCTATAATTCGCTGACTCGCCGCAAGGAAGTTTTCGTGCCCGCCGATCCGGCGCGGGTCACGATGTACGCCTGTGGTCCGACGGTCTACAACCCGCCCCATATCGGCAACGCGCGCGCGGCGGTGGTCTATGACCTGCTCTATCGTGTGCTGAAGCGTCACTATTCGAACGTGCTGTATGCACGCAACATCACCGATGTCGACGACAAGATCAACGCCGCTGCTGCCAATGAAGGTGTCGAAATAGGTGTCATCACCGATCGCTATACGGCCATCTACCATGCCGACGTCGAAGCGCTGGGCGTTTTACCGCCGCCCCTCGAGCCACGCGCAACGGCCCACATTGACGCCATCATTGCCATGATTGAAACCCTCATCGGTGCGGGCTTCGCCTATATCGCCGAGGGCCATGCGCTGTTTCATGTGCCGAGCTTTAGCGCCTATGGCGCGCTATCGGGCCGCTCGCAGGACGAGATGATCGCGGGCGCACGGGTCGAGGTCGCACCCTATAAGCGCGACCCCGCCGACTTCGTGTTATGGAAGCCATCGCCGCCTGAACTGCCTGGTTGGGACAGTCCCTGGGGCCGTGGCCGGCCGGGCTGGCATATGGAATGCTCGGCCATGATCGCGCACCACCTCGGTCAGACCATCGATATCCACGGTGGCGGCAATGATCTGAAATTCCCGCACCACGAAAATGAAATCGCCCAGAGTGCCTGTGCCCATGGCGGCGCCGCGCTGGCGCGCTATTGGGTGCATAACGGCTTTGTGCAAATCGACAGTACCAAGATGTCGAAATCGATCGGTAACGTGCTGCTGGTGCGTGAGCTATTGAAAAGGCATAACGGTGAGACGCTACGCATGGCCCTGATCAGGGCTAAGTACCGCGAGCCCTTGAACTGGAACGACGAATTGCTTGAGCAGGCCAAGTCGCAGCTCGACCGCATGTACGGCACGCTTGAGCGCCTGGCCGACATCGCGCTCCGCGATGATGAGATGGTGTCCTCCGAGGCCTTCAAGGCAGCGATGGACGACGACCTCAATACGCCCAAGGCGGTATCGGTGTTGATGGAAGCGGTCACGCTGGCCAATCGCAGTGAAGATCTTGCCGAGCGCCGGCGCTGCAAGGCCGAGCTGCTGGCCGGCGGCCGTGAGCTCGGCATCTTGCAGCAGGACCCGGTGGCCTGGGCCAAGGGCGCTGCTAGCGCGGACGGTGCGGATGACGCCGCCATTGACGCACTGGTCGCCGAACGCGTCGCCGCGCGTGCCGTGAAGAACTGGAAGCGCGCCGACGAAGTGCGCGATCAACTTGTCGCATTGGGCATCCAGATCATGGATGGCGCCAGCGGTACGCAGTGGCGGCGCGAATGAGCGCGCCGAACATGCCCGATAGTCTCGTGCCTGCCGGCGAAATCGTCGCCGCGCAGCAGGACATCGTCGAGACCTTCAAGATCTTTGAAGACTGGACCGACCGCTATCAGTACATCATCGACCTTGGCCGCCAAGCGCCGCCGTTTCCCGAGCAATGGAAGGTCGACAAGTACAAGCTGCATGGTTGTCAGTCGCAGGTGTGGATCGTGACCGAGCGTCGCCGCGATCGTCTGCACTACGCCGCGACCAGCGACTCGGCCATCGTCGCCGGTCTTATCGAACTCTTGCTACAGGTCTATTCCGATCGCCGCCCGGCCGACATCCTCGCCACGCCACCCGATTTCCTGAAAGAGATACAACTCGCCGAGCATCTCTCGCCGACACGCAGCAATGGCCTGCATGCGATGGTGCAACAGATCCGACAGCATGCGGTGCAGGCGATGGTGGAGGCGGGGCGCTGAGGGGAATCCCTTCTAGCTTTTTCTCTTTGCCTGCCGTTGTGGGTCAGACTTCAGTCTGACACTCCTTGCAGAGCGCCTCTTACTCAGGCGATCCAATCCAAGAATGCCTTGCCCTCAGCTTGAATGTCAGACTGAGGTCTGACCCACACAGAAATCGAGTCGGCGTCGCGCTAATCCTGTAACGACGTCCAGATCTGATCGAACTCCATATGGTGGTCGTTGAAGAGCACAATCAACTTTGGATCGAAATGGCCGCGCGGGTCGATGCGCTCATCGCCCTTGGTCAGAATGCTGACCGCCTGGGCATGGGAGAAAGACGGCTTGTAGGGGCGCTCGGAGCGTAGCGCGTCATAGATATCGGCGAGCTGTACGATGCGCGCTGACATCGGAATATTCTCGCCCGCAACCTTGTTCGGATAGCCCGTGCCGTCCCATTTCTCGTGGTGATAGAGCGCGACCTCGGCACCGAGGGAGAGGCGCGGCGAAGCGGTTAGGATCTGGTAGCCATACTCGGTATGGCGATTCATCTCTTCTCGTTCTTCCTGGGTCAGCGGGCCCTTCTTCTTCAGCACTGCGGAATCGACGCTCATCTTGCCGACGTCATGCAATTGCGCGCTATAGCGCAGCTCTTCGCACCATGCGTCGTCGAGCCCTAGTCGCTTGGCGATGGCGTAGCTGTACTCGTTGACGCGGATGATGTGGTTGCCGGTTTCCTCGTCATGGATTTCGGCGGCGCGAGCGAGCAGGGTGACCGAGACCTTGAAGGCCGCCTCGGTTTCCTCTTGCAGGGCGGCGATGCGCGCGCGCTGTTCGGCGAGCTGACGGTTGCGGGTGCTGAGCGTTTTGTTCTTGGCCCTGATCTGATCGAGCATCTCGGCGCGCTCGATGGAGTGACCGACCACGCGCGCGATGGGCGCGACCAATTGCTCGACATCGCTCGGGAAGGCACTCAGCTTTTTGCTCTTGCCGACACGACGGTTGATCAGCTGCACCACGCCGATCACGTCGTTCTGCAGATTGCGCAGCGGGAAGCAGAACATCGAATGGGTCTTGTAATTCTTGCGTTCGAACTTGGGGTCGAACTTGTAGGGGCTGCGCGGCGGGATCTTGTAGACGTCGTCGATCAGCACCGTGCGGCCCTTGTGCGCCACATAGCCGGCGATGGTGCCCGAGCCGATCGGCACGATGAAGTCGGCGCTTTTGACCTTGACTGCGTCGTTCTGGATGCTGGCCGGTTCCAGCCAGCGCGCGCGTCCGCGCGCGCGGGCGATGAAGATGGTGCCAGCCTCGGCGCCGGTCATGAGGCGACTCTTGCGCAGGACCTTGTCCAACAGCTGGCTCGCCGACTGGTTTTTCTGACCTTCGACGAATTGCAGAAATTCGAGAACCTGGTCTGAACTCACGCTCTATCCTCGTGGTAATCCATCGTTCGGCCGACCCCGCGCGGCAGGGCCGCTAAACCATAGCACAAAGTCTGCGTCGCCAAGCGTCAGCAGTGCACTCGGCAACGCCGCGCGGCAAGCCGCTTCAGCTATAATCCCGCCGGCCGGAAAACCCCCATCATTACTACAAAGCCGATACGGTTGATGACCACTTCCTTTCTCGAAATTAAGGCACTCGACCTGCCGCAACTGGAGCTGGCGATGCTCGCCATCTGGGCCGCCGAGGACACCTTCAGCGCCAGCATCTCGGCCCGCGCCGATGCACCATCCTTCACTTTCTACGAAGGGCCGCCGACCGCCAACGGGCGGCCCGGCATCCACCACGTACTGGGACGCACCATCAAGGACGT
>JAYWAC010000211.1:0-11361 GCA_043782755.1 Pseudomonadota bacterium
CTCCAGTCTCCAATGATCATGTTGTTTGGCGACTTTATGATCGGAGACTTCGAGTGGGATTTCAAACCCAATCAATTGCTTGTGCGATCCTACCTATGAAGAGCAATTAACGGGCCAGCGCGCGCAATGCCGCTTGCAGCGCACGGGCGTCTGCATTGATGCTAGCCCCGAGGGGACTGAATTGCGCGGCATTTCCGCGCGAGAATCGACTTGTTACGGGCGCCATGCCGGCGGCGCGCATCACACGAGATCGTAACGGTGACCGGCCAGCAAGTGCACATGAAATGAGCAGGCGCCACCTCATCTGCATTGAAATCGTCGTGACTGCCGGCACTTGTTCGGTAAGTCATGCCCTTACTGCCTGCCAGCGCGAAGGCGAGAAAACTTGGCCTGCGACTTGCGCAGCGAAGAATGCCGCGTGCTTGAAAGCGCTTGCTTATGCCCAAGGCAGGTCATTTAGAAGCAGGTCATTGAATTGTAAAAACCTGTACTCGATCAGACGCGGCGGAGCATCTGCTTCGACACCATCTGACAGTGAGCGACAGGTCTTCGGCTACAAGCTGCCACGAAGTGTGGCGTCTCCAGAGACCGTACTCGACCCCCAGCGGACGCTCTCGACAGCCGTGCAACCGTTCGCATTGCGGACACCCTCAACCGCAAAACCAATTAATATGCGTCATGCCGATGTGGGCAACCGACGTCCCCAAAGAGATCAGCGTTTCTGACCCCTAGGTTCGACGGTGGGCGAGTTTACACGGTTCAGGTGGTCGGCCTCGCGAAGGATCGGATGCACGAGATTGCTGTGCTCGGTAATAAGCACGAACGTGCAGAGAGAAGCGACGATCAAGGTTGCATTGCTAAATGCAGGATTTGCGCTACGCACTCCCGCTCGATGCCAACGAGATAAGTATGTCGTGGGCGCCCTTTGGCCAACAGGATCATTAGGCCCTCGACCTGAGTCGCGGCAAGCGCGGCACGAGTGCGGCACCGTTTCGAGTTGAGAGCAGGATTGACCGCGGCAATTAAGTCACTGAAATTCGAAATGTACCGATCATAAAACTGGTCAACCATCTTCATCGCAAATCGGTCTCTTTGGCCAATCGACCAGAGCTCGAAAAAGATCGCGTTTGTCATCGGATCTTTAAGGTCTTCTACGAGGACCTGGACGAATCCCTCCAGCCGTTCTTCCGGAGTGCGGTCCCCGAAATGAGTGACGATCTCCGGGGGTTCATAGCTTTCGATAATGTGTTGAACTAACGCCTCGAACAGTTGCTCCTTGCGGGCGAAATAGTATTGCAGGTGCCCCAAACTCATGCCTATGCGTCGCGCCAATGCCCGGACGCTGAAACCTGCATAACCCTCTTCCGAAAAAAGTACTAAGGCCTCATGTACTATTTCGAGCATTCGCCCCTCGCGCTTACCCACAGGCTCACTTGGGCGCGCACCACCGCGTTTCATGTCCGACAGCGAATCTAGCCGATCTGTTTTTCCCATTGCCAATCGTAAGGCATCCCAATGAGTCGCCATAGTCTATGGCTGATGAATTTGAGTTCGTTACTTGACGGAATTGGGTCGCCTGACCTAACCTACTTTAGGTTGTTCCGCTACAACTACTCAACGGGGAGTTATTTTTATGTCAAAACGACCGATGATAGCCGCGTGCCAAGGCGAGTGGACGACGGACGCCGGGCAGAATCTTACGCGCATGGAGCGGTTTCTTGAGGGCACCCACAGAGACTGGGGCTCGGCTGTGAAATTGGCGAGCTTCACCGAATACGCGGTACAAGGTTTCGATCCCAACATCGTTGCACAAGTCGCCGAGACGGTGCCCGGAAAGTCCACGGATAGGCTTTGCAATGCGGCTGCGAAATATGGAATGTGGGTTTGCAGCGGATCGATGGCTGAGCGGCGAGGCGACCGAGTCTACAACACGTCCCTCTTAATCTCGCCGCAGGGCAAGATCGAGATGAAGTACGCGAAGACACATCCATGGTGTGCGCCTTCCGGGTCCGAGAACATGATTACGCCCGGAAGCGAGTTTCCGGTCTTTGAGGTACCCGGCATCGGCAAGGTTGGGATCATGATCTGTTACGATGGATTTTTCCCCGAAGTGGCCCGCTCTCTAGCGTTTAACGGCGCTGACTTGATTCTCTGGCCGACCATGTCATTCCATCCGCTCGTCGAAATGACTCGCGTGGCGGCGCAGGCACGCGCATTCGAAAATGGCTGCTATGTGATGGCCATCATGGGCACCGGGCAGCATGTGGGTCTCGGGCTTATGGGCCATTCGATGATCGTGACGCCAGACGGAGTCATTTCGAGCGAGGCAGGTGAAGGCGAATCGATTCTCATCGACGTGATCGATCCCGCGCTGCCGGCCATTGCGAAAGAAGAGGGATCGAAGGGGATTCTTACCACGTTGCGGCATGTAGACTGGTTCAGCCATCAGTACCCGCCGTATCTCAGTCTGGAAAAGCGCCAGCAGGCTTCGGTCGACGAGCGCGCTGGCGCCGTGAAAAAACCTCAGCCGGTTGCCGCATAATTTAAATTCAAAGGTCGGATGCGCGCACCCCGAAGTATCGCAAGGTACTTCGGGACTCCGTTAGTATCGGCGAAGGACAATCCTAAGGCACAACATGGCCCCGATGCACCGCCATACTTGCGGCCGGCACAGCCCCGCCCAACCCTTCGCTCAAATTAATAACCGGCTAGAACTGCACGAGAACACCCTTCGTGCGATCTTCTTATATGCATTTCGAATGTCTGCTTCCGCACATTTGAGCGTCCTCAATCGACCAGGCACAACGACCGGTTGGCCGGTAACGGCCTCGTGCACCACAACAACGAATAGACCGCTCTACGCCCACAACGGGACCCAGAAATGTTAGGACAGGTCGAACCTGTTGCGGCGCTTTGTCAGCTCAAGTCTAAATTTCTACAATTTAATCGAGCGCAGACCATTTTGCGTACAGGGTTGCCATGCTCATAGAACCGCACCGCTGGTCCGTCCAATCCAATGACGAAGTCGTCGCTATCCTTGAAGGCGAGGATATTGAATTCGTGCATGCGGGGCTATTTGACACTGAAGGCGTGTTTCGCGAGAAGCGCCTGCCGGTTGCCCTGCTGCGTCGTTACTTGAGCGAAGGCTGGTCCTTCATCGACGCCCTGCCCTATTGGGGGCCGAATGACGCAGTACGCGCCGATCGGCCTTATCGCAGTGAGGCTTGCAGGCTCGATGCTGCAAGTCTGCGGCCGTATCCCGGCGAACCGGATGCAGCCTTGATGGTCGCTGATTACACGGGGCCGAGCGCTGATCTGTCGCCGCGGACATTGCTTGCACGTCAAATTGCCCGCGCAGCGGCGCTCGGCATTGAGGCCTTGGGCGCGGCAGAATTCGAATTCATCATCCTCGCCGAGTCGCCGGCCAGCATCGCTGCCAAGCACTACGACGATCTCGACACCTACGCGCAGGAGAACCGCTGCTGGTCCGGGTTGTTCCCGGCGACCGGCGCGGCCTTGATCCGCGATTACGACGAATATCTGCGCGCCGGCGACGTGCCCTTGCATCATGTTTGTTCAGAACTCGGGCCTGGCTGCCTGGAAGCAGCCTTGCCGGTACGGCCCCTGGCACGTGCGGCCGACGACAGTGCTTTGTTCAAGCTATACACCAAAGCGTTCTGCATCGAACGGGGCATGACCGCATCCTTCATGGCGCAACTCTCCGACGCGCATCCGGGCCTCGGCGGGCATCCGATCATTTCCTTGCGCGACCGGGCGAGTGGCGCAGCCTTGCTGCCTGACGCCAACGATGCGCAGGGTATCTCGGCATTGTGTCGTCACTTCATCGCCGGCGTATTGCAACTGCTGCCCGAACTCATGCCGATGTTCGCCGGCACGGTGAACGCCTATCGCCGCTACGTGCCAGGTAACTGGGCACCGCGCACCGCAACCTGGGATCTTGGCAATTACACCTGCGCGCTGCGCGTCGTGAGCGGCACACAAGACGATACGCGCATCGAATTCCGTCTGCCGGGCGCGGACACCAACCCCCACCTCGCTTTCGCCATGTTGCTCGGCGCCGGCTTGTATGGCATTGAACATCAACTCGACCCACCACCGAGGACCGAGGACATCGGTCGTGACGTCGTGCATCCATCCATCGGACCGTTGCCACGTACTTTGCTCGAAGCGGCCGAACGCATGCAGGCCAGCGTGCTTGCCGCCGAGTTGTTCGGCGCAAGCTTCATCCAGCACTACACCGCCAGCTGCATTCAGGAAGACCACCTGATGCGGCGGCACGTCGCCGCTTTCGAACGACGTCGTTATCTGTATCACGTATGACCTGACAAGATCGACACAGACGTGCTCAGCGAGCAGCAATCGGAGGAATGGGTGATGAGCGCTTTGGAATCTTATGTGAAGGACGCCGCACGCACGGATGGCGTGAAGAAAGTGCGCGCAATGATTAACGCGCTTGGCATCGAGTACATCTACTATCAGTTCGTATCGGTCACCGGCCGCATCATGGGCAAGGGCGCACCGGCCGACCATTGGGAGCGTCTCGCCACCAAGGGCTTTCAGCTGGTCTATGGTTCGACGGCCAATCTATTCATCAGTCGCAAGGGGCGTTACCTCGGTTACGGGCCTGAAGCGAGCGAGTTAGTCGGCATCGCCGATCCTGAGACCTTCGTGCAATTGCCCTGGGAACCACGGGTTGCGCGGGTGTTCTGCACCTTGTTCCGCAACCGTGAAGAGGAAAACGATCCCAGCGGCTTCCTGAGCTCCGACTGCCGCGGCAATCTGAAACGGGCGCATGCTGCATTTCAGAAAAAGCATGGCTTGCAACTGCGCTTAGGCACCGAGCCGGAAATGATGTGGCTGAAAAAGGGCACTGACGGCAAGCCTGACGGCGGCGTCACCAAACCGTTCTGCTACCACATCGATCAGTTCGAGGAACTGCGGCCTATCACGCTCAAGGTCACCGAGTACTGTCGCAAGATGGGCATAGACTCCATTCAAGGCGACCACGAAGACGCACCTGGCCAGATAGAACTCAATTGGACCTACGACGAAGTGCTGCGCACTTCCGACCGACTTACCACCTATCGTCAGATCTGCGCCCAGGTCGCGCGCGAGTTCAATGTCATCGCCTGCTTCATGACCAAGCCTTTCATGGGGCTTTCGGCCAATGGCTGTCATCACAATTTCTCTTTATGGAAGGGCGGCAAGGATCACATCAAGACTTTCGGCGGACTGTCCAAAGCCGGCATGGGCGATGTGTTTTCCTACGTCGAAGGCGGCCAGAATAAGTTCGACCCCGCGGGCAAGGATCAACGCATGCCAGGATCGATTGGCCAATGGGCTGCGGGCGGCATCCTCAAGCATCTGCCGGCGCTGACCGCGCTCGGCGCCTCCACCGTCAATTCCTATCGACGTCTGCTCGACCAGGGCTATTGGGCGCCGGTCTACAACAACTGGGGTTATCAGAACCGTACCTGTGCGCTGCGCGTGTCCGCGCCTGGCCGCTTCGAATACCGTGCTGTTGATTCGATGGTCAATCCCTATCTATTGAATTCCGCATTACTGGCAGTGATGGACGAAGGCATAGATAAGAAGATCGATCCCGGTCCGATGGAACAGCGCAACATCTACGAACTGGAGTTATCGGGCAAGAAAGTCGTCAAGCTGCCGACCAATCTAGGCATGGCGCTGGATGCGATGGAAGCCGACACGGTGGTGCGCGCCGCGCTGCCGGATGAAATGTGGGATGTGTTCATCGATTACAAACGCGATGAGTGGGACCGTTTCCTCGCCACCGTCACGGCCTGGGACCACGACACCTACATGGATTGTCTACCCTGAGGAGGGACGACGCCGTGCAAGATTTCGAGTTGAGCGAGAGCCAGCACATTGATTTCGCGCGTGACGGTTTCATCACCGTCGACCGCATCATCAGCGATGAGGAAGTGGCGCTGTTGCGCGAACGTTATGACGCCTTGTTCAAAGGCCAGTGGGAGTCTGGTCTTGTGCCGGACGAGGTCAACTGGCTGGAGGGCCGTGACCCACCCGACCGCACGCGACAGATCTGCAATGGCTGGAAAGCCGACCGCCATGTCGCACGCGTAATTCTGCAAGCGTCCATCGGTCGCGCCTGCGCGCTGCTCGGGGGATGGGCGGGCACGCGCTTGAGTCAGGACAACATCCTGTGGAAACCGCCGGGCGGCAGGCCGTTAGGTTTTCACCAGGATTCGTCCTATGAACAATGGACGACCTTGCCGGACTGGGTGAGCTGCTGGATAGCGCTCGACGATACCAGCGCCGCAGGCGGCACGGTGGAATACGTGCGCGGTTCGAATCATTGGGCACACTCAGAAATGATCGAACAATTTCACGCGCCGGATGATCCCTATAAAGACATGCGCAAGGCGGCCGCTGCGGCAGGCGTGACAGACATCGATGTTGTGCCGGTGGTGGTCAAGGCCGGCGGCGGCGCTTTCCACAGCGGCTGGACCTGGCATGGCTCGAATATCAACCACCGTGACGTACCAAGGCGCTCTATCGTCGCGCACTGCATGTCGTCCGAGACCCGCTTCCATCCAACCTATGTCGGCTACATCTACAGCCGTTACAAACGTTTCGGTGATGACAGCATGGACGAAGCTTTCTTCCCCATCACCTGGCGCGAAGACGGTTACCGTTCAGCGTTCATCGAGCCTTTCAGTGCGCGGCGCATCGGCTGGGGCGAAGCAGTGCCGCGCTGAAATGCGGCGTTTTGCCAGCCGACTCGATGTCGCAGTCATCATCAAGACCGATGCGGTTGATATCGAGGTAGAGCAACTGCGGCGACTTGATCACCGCCATGAACGGACTGCCGCTGTCGAGATCGATATGGGTGACGTCGGTCGCGTCAGCGTCACAATTTTTGACCTAGATCGCGCATTGGGCGGCATTTTTGCTGCCTATAGCCGAACAACACAGGAGAACGGTGATGGCCAGGCAGCACAAAGGACCGCAGACCGCATTGGCGATGAATTACGGCTACAGTGCGGTCGACGATTACGACACCCGCACCTATATCCTGCCGCATCTCAAGGACGCAGAGAGCCGCGCACGCATCATTGCCGAGCACCGCGCCCATCCACGCGGCGCCGCCTCCCAACCGGGCATGGCACCGCCCAATCACAGCCCGGCATTGAAACATCTGATCGACAAGTTGCGCATGTCGCCGCAGGCCGGCAAGCACACCATCGTCGAAACGGTGGCGTGGCAGGAATACGCGATCGGGATACTGCCCGGCCGCCGTGGTGGGGTTGTCAGTATCACCAAGGAGCGTTACGCGTCCAGGGAAGATGCTGAGCACGCGATATTCCTGAAGCGGCTCAATGCGCTCCTCGACCACTACGGCCTCGACTACTGAAGGACACTTAGCCATGGCGACCACCCAACAAATGATGCTGCGTATCACCGGCTACACCGACAAGTGCTCCGTGCGTCCCGGTGACGAAGTCACGTTTCACGTGCACAGCGAATTCGAGGAAGACTACCGCGCCGACATCGTGCGGTTGATTCATGGCGACACTAATCCCGACGGCCCGGGCTTCAAGGAAAAGCTGGTGCGCAGCACAGCCAACCGCAGCTATCGGGGCAAGCACCAGCCAGTGCATGCTGGCAGTTACGTGCTGGTGCCGCACGACGAGCGCCTGAATCTGACCAGCTTCACCCTGTGCGCCTACATCTATCCGACCACGCCGGCAACCGATACCGAAGGCGTAGCCGTCGGCGTACAGGCAGTCATTGCAAAGTGGAATGCCAAGACCAACAGCGGCTATGGCCTGTTCATAAACGATGCCGGCGAACTGGAACTGCGCGTAGGCGCAGGGCGCGGCCAGCTCGCTACGTTCTCAAGCAGAAAGCCCTTGTTTCGTAAGGTCTGGTATAAGGTGGCGGCGAGCTTTGACGCCGCCAGCGGCGCAGTTCACGTCTCGCAGACGCCCGTCGTCACCATCACCAACGGCGGGCATGGCATGGCCATGCTGCATCCGATTGACGACACGCAAGGTAGTGCGCGCTACCGCGCGACCGTGAAAGCGCCGCAGGCGAACGATTGCCCGCTGTTGCTGGCGGCCAGTACGGCGCAGGTCGACAGTGGGCGCAGCGTTGGCGGCGGCGGTCATTTTGGCCATCTCGGCCAAGCATGCACGCTGCCTGAACACACGCATAAGTACAACGGCAAGATCGAACGTCCGCGTGTCGCCAGCCGCGCGCTGGACGCCGCCGAGATCGAACTGCTGCTCGGCTGTGCTGGCGTAGAGCAGATCGGCGGCGAGCTGCGCGCTGGCGTAGTCGCAGCATGGGATTTCGCCGCGAATATTGCTATCAACGCGGCCGCGACACATATTGTCGATAGTGGCCCGCTCAAACTGCACGGCATTGGCATCAACCTGCCGGTGCGCGGCGCGACCGGTTTCAACTGGTCTTCGGACTACATGAGCTATCGCCATGCGCCCCAGGAATACGGCGCGATCCATTTCCACGATGAATCGGTCGATGATGCGCGCTGGACGCCGTCCTTCAGCTTCAAAGTGCCGGCGAATCTACCCAGCGGCGTCTATGCAGCGCGCTTGCGCGTGGGCGACAGCAAGAGCGCGGAATGCGAGGACTACGTGCCCTTTTTTGTCCGCCCACCCGCCAGCGGGCCGACCGCGCGCATCGCGCTGGTCATCGCCATGCACAGTTATCTGGCCTATGCGAATGACAACCTGAGCGTCAACTCGGTCATCGCGCAGCTTCTGACAGGTCAAGTGCCGCTCCTGCAACCGGGCGATCTGTTGTTGAACAAAGAGCGCGGCTATGGGCTCGGCACCTACACCTCCTACCGCGACGGTTGGGGCGTGAACGTGTCATCACGCTTGCGACCTATCCTGAACATGCGGCCGAAATACGTGCATGTGCTGTCGCCTTCGCTATGGCAATTCAATGCCGATCTGCATCTGGTCGATTGGCTCCACGAGATGGGGTATGCGGTCGACATCCTGGTCGATGAAGACGTGCAGCGGGAAGGCGTGTCACTGTTGAAGCAATACTCCATCGTGCTGACCGGCCACCATCCGGAATACGTCTCCGAACAGCAGATGCAAGCCTATCTCGACTACCAGCAGCAGGGTGGGCGCTTCATGTACCTTGCCGCCAATGGTTTTTATTGGGTCTGCCAGCCCCATCCGGACAATCCCAATATTGTTGAAGTGCGTAAGGGCGACAATGGCACGCGTGCCTGGACCATAACGCCCGGCGAATACTGCAATGCTTTTGACGGCAAGCACGGCGGCCTGTGGCGCGTGCGCGGCCGTGTGATGAGCAAGATTCTGGGCGTCACCTTCACCTCCTTTGGTCTGACCTATTCGTCCTACTATCGCCGGGCGCCAGACAGCGAGTTGCCCGAGACCAAATGGATGTTCAAGGGGATTGGCCGCAACGAGCCGATCGGCAACTTCGGCCTGGTCGGCGACGGCGCTGCGGGTCTCGAACTCGATCGTTACGATCTCGAGCTCGGCACGCCCCATCGCGCCTTCCTGCTGGCCCATTCCGAGGGCCATTCGGACATGTTCGTCAGCGTCACCGAGGAATCGACTTTCAACGCGCGCGGCTACATTCCCGGCGGCACTGGCGACAACAATCCCAACACCCGCGCGGACATCGTCTATTACAAGACCCCGAATGATGGCGCGGTATTCTCGGTGGGTTCGATGTCCTGGTGCGGATCACTGTCGCACAACAACTACGACAACAACGTCTCACGCCTCACGCGCAATGTCATCGACGGCTTCTTGAAACCTGGCCGCTTGCCATGACCGCGCGGGTCGATAAGCCGAGTGAAGTGCCGCTGAAGCGTGACGAGGCTTGGTGGCTGCATCCCGCCTACTGCGGTCGTCAGGCATTCGAACTGGAATCGGCGGTGGGCCGCATGCCGCACCGCTGGATTCGATCAGATGTGCCGCCGCCACGGGTCGAAGCCGACCTCGACGCAGAGCATCCTTACGCCGATCTGGCGAAGGTGCTGTATCGGCTGAATGGCAGTCGGCCCGGACCGGTACGCGGTTTCTACGTGATCGTAGCCATCGAGCCCGGCCGGTACGCGGTCGGGCAGTTGTGCGCCGATCCGGCGGTACCGGTGCAGCTGTTCGAGGACCTGGTGTTCAAGAGCGAGGCCTCGGCCCGCGCGCAGGCCGAGGCTATGCGAGCGGCCGAACCACGGCTGACGTAGCGGCAGTGCCGCTCAGGCGGGCAACGCTTCCCCTAGTTGATGTACCGCGCACTGAATGGGTCGATGGCGGGTGACCGGTAGCTGTCCGCGAGCCAGGTGACGGCAAAGAATGATTCGCCCATGGTGTCGTCACCGAAGTGCCTGTAGCGGCTATAGACGTAACCGACGCAGGTCGGATGCAAGCGCATCTCTGATGACCTGCAATCCGCAGCGATAGAGCGTGGCGGTACCTTGCGGGAGTTGATGTTGGAGCCGTGCCAGGTCCAGCCGTCGTCGAACGCACCGTTTCCAGCCTTCGCGTCCACCGGCACACATTCGACTGTGCTTACTCCGGCGACTTGTGCCTGTACGCTGACTGCCACGCGTTTACTTCTTGAAAGTAGAAATCGATCGAAATCGGTAGCGCATGCGCGTCGGCACGGTTCGTCAGACCAAGAGTCGTCATCAGAACGGACTGTCCAGCAGCGCCTGCTGCTCGCTGATTTGCCAGACGCCGTCCTGCTTGACGACCGTGCAGCGGTACCACCCGCCGGACACCAGTCGCGGGATGCCCTTCTCGGTCGCCACGAGCACGAGCGTGCAGCGCACCTTCGCGGTCGTGTCCGTGAGGTCGTCGAATAGGATGTTCGAGATCGTGTGCCGCCGCTGATCGGTCTGCGTTGCGCGGATTTCGGAGAGAACCTTCACGATCTGCGCGCGCCCCTGCATCGGTCCCCAGCCCAGATCGGTATTGGCAACCTTGCCACTGGCCACGGCATCTTCGGTGAAGGAGTCACCCAACAGCGCGAAGTCGCCTTCGTCGTAGCCCCATACGTACTTGCTGAGAGTGTCCGAGATTAGCCAGCGATCTTCGGCTCTTTGTCCTGCGTCACTCATGTCGGTGTCTCCCGCTTCGGAAAGTTGTCCTTGAGATCGATGTCTCGCACTTAGTAACCGCGTTCGAACGGCCCCGTGGCGCGCGCGTAGGTCTGGATGGGCAGCTCGAGCGACACGCCCGCGCTACGTGCGGCATCGATGGCCCAGAACGGATGGCGCAACAGCGCTCGCCCCATGAAGACAAGGTCGACCCGACCGGCGCCGATGATTTCCTCCATTAAGTC
>JAYWAC010000212.1:0-11348 GCA_043782755.1 Pseudomonadota bacterium
GGATTGGTCTGGTAGTGCCACTTGTATTCACCGGTATCGGCATCAAGCGCGACTATCGAACACAGGAACAAATTGTCACCACCGCCCGGACTTCTGATCTTGCGATTCCATGGCGAACCGTTGCCAGTACCGATGTAGACGGTGTTGAACTCCGGATCGTAGGTGAAGCCGTTCCAGGCGTTACCGCCGCCGCCGTGCTTCCACCACTCGCCGGTCCAGGTCTTGGCCGCCATTTCCATGGCCTTGTTCTCAAAGCCATCGGCCGGATTGCCGGGCACGATCCAGAAACGCCAGGCCTGCTTGCCGGTCTCGATGTCATAGGCGGTGACATAACCACGCGCCGCTTCATGCTCGGTGCCACCGTTGCCGATCAGCACTTTGTCCTTGAACACTTTCGGCGCGCCGGTAATGTAATAGGACCGGCGCGGATCGATGGTCATGGTCTCCCAGATCATCTTGCCGGTCTTGGCATCGAGCGCGACCAGACGACCATCGACGGTGGAGATGATGAGCTTGCCCTTGTAGTAGGCCGGGCCGCGATTGGAGTCCCACATGATACGCAGGCGATCGCCGGCGTGTTCAATGGACTTCGGGTCGTATTCCCACAAGAGCTTGCCGGTCTGGGCGTTGACCGCCCGCGCCACGCTGTAAGAGCCGGTGAAATACAGCACGCCATCGACCACCAGTGGGGTTGCGATCAGCGAGCGATCCTTGGGCAGATCCAAGGTCCATGCGATGCCGAGACGCTTGACGGTGTCGACATTGATCTGCGCCAGCGGGCTATAGCGTTGTTCGGAAAAATTACGGCCATAGGCGGCCCAGTTGCTACCATCACCGTCGACGCTGAGCATTTTGTCGTCGACTACCGTCTCGCCGGCGTGCGCGTGCAGCGCGGCGGCCAGCAATACGGCTGCCCACGCCCTGTGAGTCAAGGCCATTGCGTATCTCCCCTTTAAGCAGTCTTGATGACTTTTATTGGAATTCGAGTGCTGTCACGACACCACAATTGCAGCGTCGCGCCGTGGTCCTAATATAAGGCGCCGCAGCGAAGCACAGCCAGCACCACTATCATGCTACCGAGCACCCCTTGACGGTCCATCACACTATCGATATCGACACGCGCCGCTAGCCGCCATGAACATACGCACCGAATTGTTCTCGCTGGCTGCAAGGGTGGCTGTTGCCCTGCCCTTGCCGCGTATTGCCAGCGCGCTGATCACAGACCCTCATCCGGCGCCAGACAAGCACGCCGAGTTCGGTCTCTTGGCGCTCGCCGATGGCTGCGCCGGTCTCTACTACGCCTGGCTGGGGAAGACCCAGGCCGACATGCCGACGCGCTTTCTCCGCGATGGCTTGGTCGGTCGCCCCGCCTTGGATCTCGCGCGCTATGTGCTCGGCGATGATGACGGCACGCGCTCGGTGGGTATCGCTGCCATCAATGCCATCACCGAACACGTCTACCGCCAGGCCGTCTTCGCGACGCCCGCCGCGCTCGATTCCTTTGGCGGTTTGCACTTCGAGCCTGGCGACCGTCTCGGCATGATCGGATACTTCCCGCCGCTTGCGCGGCGCGCACGTGAACTCGGCATTCCGACATGCGTGGTGGAACGCAAGGAACACCTGGTGACCGTCGCGCCCGACTTCGAGATCTCGCTCGACCCGCGCGTCTTACGCGACTGCAACAAAATCATTTGCACTGGCGCGACGCTGTTGAACGATAGCTTCGACGCCATGCTCGACTACTGCGCGTCCGCCCAGCAAATAGCCTTGGTCGGACCGACGGTTGGTTTCTTCCCGGACGCGGTGTTCGCGCGTGGCATCGACATCGTGGCCGGCACGCGCGTACTGGACAGCGCCCGCGCGGAGGTCTGCTTGACCCACGGCCACAAGCTCAAGGACTGTGCTCTGCGTTTCGTACTGCGGCGTAGTGAATATCCCGGCTTTGAGGTCTTGCTGGCCCGCGCGGTGGCGGCTGTGCGCTGATCCTACTGCCCTTGCTGGTATGGTGAGTGCAGCCGCAGTTCAGCGCCTCGGAGCACAGTTTTTCGCCGAGAAAATCAAATATTCCAAGCACGCAGCAGCAGCGCATTGGTGTCTGTGACTGTGGGCGGTGTGGGGTTTAATGTGCGCATGAATTCGCACCTAAGGGGATGGGATTTGGCGTGCTCGCTGCGGCGGTCCGCAGGGTGAAGGCGGTGCTATCATTGCGCCGCCGCGCGAGGCAGAGGTCCTTGGCGACGATTGCGACGCGCTAGCGGACCGACCCTGGCGCCAAGACTGACAACAACATTCTAACAATCTCGACTACCCTCAATGTTCACCATCGACCTTCGCGTGCGCGCCCGGCAGTCATGAAGCGCGTCTTCCAGAATTTATACGAAGGCCTGGTCATCGACCGACCGGTGCTGGCCCTGATCATGTTGCTGGCTATTCTCGGCTGGGCCGCGACCGGCGTACCGAAATTCCGCCTCGACGCCTCGGCCGACTCGCTGTTGTTGGAGAGCGACCCGGATCTGAAGCAGTTCCGCGATCTCGCCAAGCGCTATCGCGCCCGCGATTTCCTGTTCATGACCGTCACGCCCAAGCAGGCACTGTTGTCCAAGGACAGCCTGACCGTGATTCGCGCGTTGCGCGGGGAACTGAAGGCTCTGCCCGCCGTCGAGTCGGTCACCACCGTGCTCGACGTGCCGCTCGTCAAGAACGTGGTCGGTGGCTTGACCAAGGTGGTCGCTAACTACCGCACCGTCGAGGCCTCCGATCTGAACGTCGACAAGGCGATGGACGAGCTGACCCATAGCCCGCTCTATCGCAAAATGGTGGTCAGCGCCGACGGCAAGACCACCGCCATCCGCGTGACCTTGAAGCCGCCGCCGGATAATTTCGCTGACCTTCAATACGAACGGGGCGAACTGCTCTATCGCCGCGCCCAGGACCACGCCTCCCCGGCCGAACTCACGAGGCTGAAGGAACTCGAGCCGCTCTATCAGCAGCAAAAAGACGCTGTCGATGCCTCTAATCACGCCACCGTCGAGCAGTTGCGCGAAATCATGCGCAGCCACGGCGACGCCGCCGAGCTGCATCTCGGCGGCGTGGCGATGATCGCCGACGACATGATCGGCTACGTGCGCAACGACATCGTGGTCTTCGGCACCGCCTCCTTCCTGCTCGCGATTGGCATGCTGGGCTATATTTTTCGCGAGGCCCGCTGGGTGATCATTCCGGTGCTGAACTGCGCCTTCATCACCATCGGCATTCTCGGCATGCTCGGCCTGGTCGGCTGGAAACTGACCGTCATCTCGTCGAACTTCCTGGCGCTGACCCTCATTCTCGCCATCTCGATCAACATTCATCTGATCGTGCGCTACCGCGAGCTTTATCGCGAACGACCGGACTTGAGCCATAGAGACATGGTGCGCCAGGTCTGTCGCGACATGGCGAGCCCCTGCATGTACACCTCGGTAACCTCGATCATCGGCTTCGGCTCGCTGCTGTCGAGTGATATCCGCCCCATCGCCGACTTCGGCGCGATGATGAGCTTGAGTCTGGTGCTGGTGTATTTCGTGGTGTTCACGCTCATTCCGGCCCTGATGATCCTCCTGCCGACCCGCGAACCGCGCGTCGACGATGACGGCCAATCGGGTTTCACGGTCTACCTGGCGCGTGTCACCGACAAACATGGCTTCGGTGTGATGGTCGCGACCCTGGTGATCGTGGTGCTGAGCGCGATAGGCATTTCCAAGCTCGAAGTCGAGAACAGCTTCATCAACTATTTCCGCAAGCACACGGAAATCTATCAAGGCTTGAAGCGCGTCGACGAAACCCTGGGCGGCACCACGCCGCTTGAGATCGTGCTGAAATTTCCCTCCACCGAAGTGAAGAAGACCGCTGGCGGCAGCGAGCTCGACGCCGAGATGTTGGGCGACGATGCCGGCCAGAAGTCCGACACCTGGTTCACCGCCGATAAGATCGCGCGCATCAAGAAGGTCCACGACTACGTCGCCGGTGTGCCGGGTGTCGGCACGGTGATGTCACTCGCCTCGCTCGTGCGCGTGGCCGAGGATCTGAACAAAGGCCGTGAGTTCGATCCCTTTGAGCTCAACGTCATTTACAAGCGCCTGCCGGCCAATCTGCGCGACGAGTTGCTGACGCCTTATATCAACATCGACGCCGATGAGGCGCGCATTTCACTGCGCATTCTCGACTCGACGCCGAATCTACGCCGCCAGGCGCTGTTGCAGAAAATCAATGAGGGTTTGGCCAAGGATCTCGGATTGAAGCCCGAGGAATACGAGGTCAGCGGCCTGCTGGTGCTCTACAACAACATGCTGCAGAGCCTCTACAGTTCTCAGATCACCTCCATCGGCTCTGCCATGCTCGGCGTGTTCCTGACCCTGTGGTTCCTGTTCCGCAATCTGCGTGCGGCTTTCATCGGCATCGTGCCGAACATGGTCGCGGCCGGCGCGGTGCTCGGTTACATGGGTTGGACCGGTGTGCCGCTCGACATGATGACCATCATGGTCGCAGCCTTGACTATGGGTATCGCGGTCGAAGACTGCATCCACTACGTGTACCGCTATCGCATGGAGTTCTATCGCTTCGGCGACGGCCTGACGACCATGTACCACTGCCATGGCAATATCGCGCGCGCCGGTTTCTACACCACGCTGGTGGTATGCGTGGGCTTCTCGATCCTGATGTTGTCGAACTTCACGCCCAGCATTCTTTTCGGTCTGTTGACCACCATCGCTAACGGTATCGCGATCTTGGCCGCATTGACCTTGATGCCCAAACTGCTGTTGATGTGGAAGCCTTTCAAGTTGCCGGTCAAGCCGGCAACTTGAGATGCAAACGCGGCTAGGCCTTCCGATTTAGCCGCGTCGCTCCGCGCCCATCATCACCGCCGCCATGGTGCAGGGTGCATCGGCGCGGTTCTGCCAGCGATGACGGGTGCCATTCTGCACCACGCAATCGCCGGCCTTGACCAGCACTTCGCGAGCGTCGTCGAGTTCCAGCCACACTTCCCCCGACAGGATGATCACGTAATCCACCGTGTCGGTGGTGTGCATGCCGTTTGTGTCCTTCTCATGGGCATGACCCAGGCCCGGCACCTTGGCGTTGTACTCGGCCCGCAGCGTCTGCGGGTCGGCATTGCGCGCCTGATCCTGGCGCGAGGGCCAGGTCGCGAAAATGAAACGCGTACCGGGCGTGGCCGGCAGATAGGTGTCGATACGCAGAGACGGATCGCCCTGCGCCGGTAGCGACGGCGTGCCGGCCGTCGCCCACAGCGTATTCAGTTCCCAACCTGGGCGAGCATCGAGGGTGATGCGATTCGGCGCCTCGCCATCGGTGATGAATACTGATTTTCCGTCGGCGTCGTGGCCCGTGACGATGCGTCGCATGGCGGTCTCCTGTCGGCTTGGCGTGGAGGAACAGGCGCCCGGCGGGCGCTGAGTAGGCACCGATTCTACGTGGCCTTTGCGCACTATTGGCTCATCGCGACGTGGGGCTGGCTTTCACTCATGCGGACTGTTATTTTAACTCGGAGTTAATTAGTCCTAGTTAAAGCGATGGCCTTATACAGCACCAGTGTCGAGTACGGCCTGCATTGCCTCGTGCTGCTCTGCCCACCCGCTGCCCACGCCAGCAGCCAGGACCTCGCGCAATTCCAGGGCGTCTCTGCGGCCTATGTCGCCAAACTTTTCGCCGCCCTCAAACGCGCCGGGCTGGTGGTGGCCTTTGAAGGCGCGGGCGGCGGCTATCGTTTGGCGCGGCCGGCTGCCGAGATTTCCGTGCTCGATGTCGTGCAGGCCCTGGAAGGCGACAAGCCGCTGTTCCAGTGCAACGAGATCCGTGGCAAATGCGCGGTGTTCGGCGGCCAGCCGCCGGCCTGGGCCAACAAAGGCCGGTGCAGCATCCACGCCGTGATGATCGAGGCCGAGCAAAAAATGCGACAAGTGTTGGCCGGACACACGCTCGCCGAACTCGCCGCGCGCGTCGAGAGCAAAGCGCCCAAGGCTTTCCCCCACGAAGTGGCCGCCTGGTTCGGCGCCCGCAAGGCTGGTCGCAGCCGCGCCGCCGCCAGCCGCAGAATCAATCCAGGAGAGAAGTAATGCAGAAACTCGTTATCGTCGGTGGCGGCTTCGCAGGTATGTGGGCCGCCTTGGTCGCGGCGCGCGAAGCGGCCGTGGCCGACACCCCGCTCGCTATCACCGTCATCGCACCAGACGACCATCTCACCGTGCGGCCACGACTGTATGAGCCCTTCACGCCGGCCATGCGCGCGCCACTGCTGCCGGTCTTCGGTCCGTTAGGCATAGAACTGCGCCTTGCCACAGTCACCGCCATCGACAGCATCGCGCGTACCGTCCAGGCCGAGGACGCCCATGGCACGGGCCATAGCCTGCCCTACGACAGCCTGGTGCTCGCCGCCGGCAGTGTGCAGCGGCCATTGAACGTGCCCGGGGCGCGCGAGCATGCCTTGAATGTGGATACCTTTGCCGGCTCGGCCGCGCTGTCTGCCCATCTCGATCGCGTGCTGGCCGCGCCCGAGGCCGATGGCCGCCTCACTTTTGTCGTGATTGGCGGTGGCTTCTCAGGCATCGAACTGGCCGCCGAGATGCGTAATCACCTGCGACAAAAGGGACACGAGGCAGCGGCCCAAGCGGCGCGCGTGCTGCTCATAGAACGGGAGGCAGTGGTCGGCCCTGATCTCGGCGAATTGCCGCGCCCGCATATCGAAACCGCCTTGGCCACCTGTGGTGTGGAGACGCGACTCGGCACCAGCGTGAGTGCCATCGAAGCCAATGCGGTCACGCTCAGCAGCGGCGAACGTATCGCCACCGCGACAGTGGTCATCACTACGGGTCTCGGTGCCCATCCGCTAGCCGCGACGCTCGGCGCCGAGCACGACGCGCAGGGTCGCGTGGTGGTCGATGCAGCATTGCGCGTGCGTGGCGCGCAAGCGGTATTCGCCGCCGGCGATGTAGCCCGTGCCCAGGTCGATGACAGTCATGTGGCCTTGATGTCCTGCCAACACGCGGCGCCGATGGGCAAGCATGCCGGCTACAACGCCGCGCGCGCACTGCTCGGCCAGCCACTACGCGACTACAGCCAGCCGAACTACGTGACTTGCCTCGACCTCGGTGATTTCGGCGCGCTGTTAACGACCGGCTGGGAACGTAAGACTGAACGGGTTGGGCCCGAGGTCAAGGCGTTCAAAAAAATGATCAACACGCAGTGGATCTATCCGCCCAGCGGTGACCGCGCAGCGCTGCTGGTGGTGGCCGACATTGATGCGCCGTGGCCGCCTACGGTCTGAGTCCCCCGCTCGTCTCGCTCGATAAACCACCGGCAAAAAAAAGGCGCCCCGCGAGGGGCGCCGTTCAAGTCTCTCGACTGACTAGGGTTGCAAGCTCAAGCCGTGGCGGTCTTGGCCAGCGCATCGGCTTGCCAACCACCCAGGGCGCGGTCGCGCACGGTGTCGGAGTCGTCGATATGCGAGTTCATTACAAACTTCGGCTTGAACACACGGATCCACAACGGGATGAGCGTGATGGCGCCGATCATGTTACTGGTCAACAGCAAGCACAGCAGCAAAGCCATTTCGCTGTTGAAACGCAGGGACGAACCCGGAATCCAGTAGATGATGCCCGCCAGCACGGTCATGGCCGTGAACAGAATCGCGGCGCCGGTGGTACGCATCGACGTCACGATCGCGTCCAGCAGCGAACGATGGCGCATTTCTTCCTTGAGACGATCGAGCATATAGATCGCGTAGTCGACGCCCACACCGATACCCACCGAGGTCACCGGCAAGGTGTTGACGTTGAGGCCGATGTCACGAATCGTCATGAACGCACGGTTGGTCATCACGCAGATGATCAGCAGGATGAACACCATCACACCAGCGGCGATCGACTGGTAAGCAATCATGATCGAGACCGTCACCAAGGCGATGATGGTCACCGTCATCTTCAGATCCGACAGTTCGGTTTCTTCGTTGGCGGCCGCCGTGGTACCGATGATGCCGCCAGCGAAAGCTGGTTTCACACCTTCTATCGGATGGGCCTTGATGAACTCCTTGGCCTTGGCGATGGCTTCGGACACCGTCTTACCGGTGGCGTCCTTGTAGAACACCGTGAAGTTGGCGGTGCGACCTTCGAGATCCATGTACTCGAGAATCACACCTGGCACTGCGGCGCCGGCTTCGTACATGAACAAGGTGTTACCAATGTCCTTCTGGGTGGCCGGGATCAGCGACCAGCGCGGATCGTCGTAGTGATACAGACGATTGATCGAGCGCACCAGATGAGGAATGTCACGCGTGCCACCGAAGTTGGAAGTACCGGCCATGAAGCGACCGAACTCTTCCATCACCGCCACCACCTTCGGGTCCTTCATCTTATGGGGCTCATTGCCCTCGAAGAAGATGTTGAGCTGGTTGGCGCCGGCGAAGTGGTCGGCAATGGTTTTGGCCGCAACGTTGTATTCCTGATCCTGGAACAGGATCGGCGAACCCGGTTGCTTCTCGCCGATATCGACGTGGTAGCCGAAGTAGAACGACCACGCGGTCAAGCCCACCGCACCGGCAAAAACGATCGCCGAAGCCTTGGGCCCGACCAGGAACACGCCGAGGTTATGCATCAAGCGCGAGGGCAGATGCTTGTGTTCTTCCTGCAAGGTGACCTTGGGTGTCGGCAGCAAGGACATGACGAGAGGCACCAGCACCGCCACCGTGATGAGGTTGGAAGCACCCCAGAACGAGCAGTAGTAACCAAGCTTGGCGATCAGCGGCATGGACGATAAGGCCAGCACCAGCAGCGCCATGGCGTCGGCCAGAATGCCGAGACCGGCCGGCAGGATCAGCTCGCCCATGGCGATACGCACGGCAGCTTCTTTCTCACGCCCGATACGAATTTCGTCGTAGAAGCGCTCCATCATCTGCACGCAGTGACTGGCCGTTCGCGCCGAGATGAGGATCGGCACGACGAGAATCAGCGGGTCGAGGTTGTAGTGCATGAAGCCGACAAAGCCGAGACCCCAGATCGCCGACAGCGCGGTACCGAGGGTCGGCACCACCACCCCCGTCAGCGAACCGAAGTGGAACCACAGCAGCAACACCATGACCGCACCGGTCACGCCAAAGATCTTCTTGAGCTCGTGGGAGTAGTAGTAGATCCAGCCCTTCAGCATCGGCTCGCCGGCGATGTAGAGTTTGGTCTTGCCGTCCTTCTCAACCTCGGCCTTCAAGGCCTGCAGCTTGGTGTGAATGTCGACGTAGTTCAGACGCTCTTCGTCAAAGCCCGCCACCAACAGCGCGGCGCGGCCGTCGGTGGAAAGATAGGTGCCGTAGACGATGTCGTTATTGAACGATTCTTCGCGCAACTGCTTCAAGGCCTCGGCCTCGGTCGGCAGGTCCTTGGGCAGCACCGGTTCGGACTTGATCAAGCCGCCGGCCGTGGTACGGATACGGCGAATCTTGGGGTGGGCGATAGACGCCACTTGATAGTGATTCACGCCGCCGATCAGATCGACCTGTTCAGTGATGTGAACAATTTTCTTGAGGGTGTCAAAAGTGAACACATCGGCCGTCGGATCGGTGGTCTCCAGGGCCATCGTCACCACGTTCGCGCCGCCGAAGGTCTGCTTCATGCGGTTGTAGTTGACGATATATTCATGCTTGGCGGGCAAGAGGTCGGCGAAGCGCGAGAAGACCTCGATCTTGGGAATGTGCATGGCCAACAACACGGTGGGGACCATGATGATCGCGAAGGAGAACCACTTGCGGTCCATCATCCAGTTCGCGATTTTATGGCCACGCGTAATTCGCGGCGGTGGTGGTGGCACAACCGAGCTCATAGACTCATCTCCTGCGGTTCAGCGATAAAAAAGTGCCAGGAACACACTGTTCCTTCCGACCGTTCCCGCGCGGATGATTCATGGGCCTATGCACCCCTGGTCGGAAACCGGGATTCGAGGCTTCACTCCCCGCTAGCGGGACGCTGGTGACCTCACGGCGGCCTGTAGGATTCCCCCCATATCGGCCGCGTCACCGGCTCGGGAGTATATGCCCGATACCCAAATTAGAATAGGCACGAAAGGGTGGCATCAGGCGTGTGGCGCGGAGTCGTCCCGATGCGCGACAGACCAGGCTTGCGACCGTACCGCGCGACTCGCCGCGTCGCCTGTATCGCGGTCATCGAGATGGCCGCGCATGATGAAAGCCGGGCGCGTTACACGGATTAAAAGCGGCAACACCGTGACCGATCCCACCATGTGACTCAAGGTCAGTAAGGACAGCAACATGGCCATCTCCGATTCAAAACGCAGCGACGAACCTGGCACCCAGTAAGCGATGCCAGCGATGACCGCGATGGCGGTGAACAGCACCGCCGCGCCGGTGGTTGCGAGCGCAACCTGGATGGCATCATCGAGCGTGCGATGGCGGACTTCCTCACGGATGCGGTCGAGCATATAAATGGCGTAGTCGACACCGAGGCCAACACCGACCGCCGTGACCGGCAGCGTACTGACATTCAAGCCGATGCCGCGAAAACCCATGTAGGCACGATTGATCATGACGGCCAGCGCCAGCACCACGAACACCAGCAACGCGGCGTTGAGCGAGCGATAGGTCACCAACACCGCCAGCATCACCATCGCGATGATGAGACAGGTCTGACGCACTTCCGAGTTCGCCACCTCTTCGTTGGCAGCGGCGGTGGTGCCGACGATGCCGCCGGCGAACAAGGCCTTCACACCCGGCACGCTGTGATGCGCAAGATATTCCTTGGCGGCCTGCATGGCGGCGTAGACCGTCGCGCCGGTAGCGTCCTTGAAAAACACCACGAAGTTGGCCACCCGCCCATCCAGATCCATGAACTCGGTGATCACGCCCGGCACCGAGGCACCGGCCTGATACATGAACAAGGTGTTGCCGATGTCATTCTGCGTCAGCGGCAGCAGACCCCAACGCGGGTCGTCGTAGTGATAGAGCCGGTTGACGGCGCGCACCAGGTTTGGAATGTCGCGCGTGCCACCGTAGCCCGGCGTGACGGCCATGAAGCGCGCGAAGTCTTCCATAAGATGCACCACGTCCGGGCTTTTGATGCGGTCGCGCTCCTGCGCTTCGAAATAAATGCTGAGCTGACTCGCGCCGGCGAACCGTCCGGCAATATGCCGCGCAGCGATGTTGTATTCGGCGTTCTGAAACAGGATCGGCGAGCCTGGCTGTTCTTCACCGATCAAGGTCTGCCGTCCCCACACCAGGGACAGCGCCAGCACCACAGCGGTAGCGATAAAGATGGGCCGCGTACCGCGCTTGGCAGTCAGGAACAAGGCCAGCGTGG
>JAYWAC010000213.1:0-4253 GCA_043782755.1 Pseudomonadota bacterium
GGCTCCGTGCACCAGAAGCTTTCGTAGGTATTTGTCGCCGCGCTTGGTAATGCCGAATAATCGCTGTTTACCGCCGCTCGAGGACTGCCGCGGCACTAGCCCCATCCAGGCCGCCAGCTGCCGACCATTCTTATACCGCTTCGCGTCTCCCACGGTGCCAAATAGCGCGGTCGCCGACAGATACCCAATGCCGGGTACCGTTTCTAACCTGCGCACCACCTCATGTTGCGAACCGAGTGTGCGGATCGAGCGCTCTACTTGTGCGATCCGCTCTTCACGCGCGCTCAAGTCATCGTACAGCTCGTTGAAAATCTGCCGAGCCATGACCGTCAGCCCGTTCCCGGCGTCTTCCAAAATGCCGGGTAGATCGCGACGCAGGTTTGACGCGTTCTTGGCGATCACAATACCGTACTCGGACAGCGAACCCCGAATGCGGTTGATGAGTGCAACGCGTTCTTTCATCAGCCCTTCACGCACCCGATGCAGTGTCAGCATGTCTTGTTGCTCGATACTCTTTACCGCGACAAATCGCATGCTCGGACGTGTAACCGCCTCGCAGATCGCCTCGGCATCATTGCGATCGTTCTTATCGCTCTTGCGATACGGCTTCACAAACTGCGGACTCATCATCTTTACTTGATGGCCGTGCTCGCCAAATCGGCGAGCCCAATAATGTGCGCTAACGCATGCTTCAATGCCGATCAGACAAGGCTCCAACTGCGCAATGGTTTTCATTAATTGCGCGCGCCGCACCTCCCGGCGTGACACCACCTTGCCCGCCAAGTCAATCCCGTGCAGTTGAAAGACTGATTTTGCCAAGTCGATACCCAAAGTCGTAATCTTATTCACGGACCCATCTCCTCTCTGGTATGAAAGTATTCGACACACCTTCATCCTGGCGCACTATGTGACGCCGTTAAAGTGGGGATGGGTCCATTCCATTAGCCTCGACGGCGCACCGATGCTGCTGCCGACCGCCAATACGCTAGTGCGTCGCGATCTTGAGCGCTGGTTCGACAGCGTGGGTATCGCGCCCTTGATCGTTGCTGAATTCGAAGACTCGGCCTTGCTCAAGGTGTTCGGCGCCGAAGGTCTGGGATGTTTCCCGGCACCGCGTGCCATCGCGCTCGACATCGCGCCCCAGTACGGTGTGCGCGAAATCGGCGCGACCACGGTCAAGGAGACGTATTACGCCATCACCGTCGAGCGTCGTATCAAAAATGCAGCGGCGCTGGCGGTATTGGCTACCGCGAAGAGTGCGTTGGACGTCTAGATCGCTTGCGCAAATGAGAGCGCCCGCGATAGTTCGCGGGCGTCTCGTGATTTTCGACGGCGGCGTGGCAAGCCACGCTGCCGAGCTCAGGAAGCTGTCGTGTGCGCCATGCCCGCTCCCGAACTCGCGCGCAGCGCGGCGATACGTTCTGCCAGCGGCGGATGGCTCGCAAACCAGCGTTGCCAGCCGTCACGACGCCCACCTGCGATACCGAGAGCCGCGACCTGACTCGGCAGCTCGCCGCCCTCACTACGCAGGCGTTCGAGCGCGGCTATCATGCGCTGACGACCGGCGAGGTCCGCCGCGCCGGCATCGGCACGGAATTCACGCTGACGTGAGAAGTACATGACCACCGTCGAGGCGAGGATGCCGAGGCCGATTTCAAGCACGAAGAAGGTCACGTAGTAACCGATACCCGGGCCTTGCTCATTGCGCAACACCACGCGGTCGACGAACCAGCCCACCGCCCGTGAAATGAAAATCACGAAGGTATTGAGCACACCCTGGATGAGCGCGAGCGTTACCATGTCACCATTGGCGACGTGCGAGATCTCGTGAGCGATGACGGCATCCGCCTCGTCGCTGCTCATGCGCCGTAACAGTCCGCTTGAGACCGCAACCAGCGCTGCATCGCGACGCATGCCGGTGGCGAAGGCGTTGATCTCGTCCGCGTCGTAGATAGCCACCTCCGGCATGCCGATGCCGGCAGTGCGCGCGTGACGGGCCACCGTTTCAGTCAACCAGATCTCGCGCGCACCGACAGGCGTCGTAATGACGCGTGCACCGACCGCCCTCTTCGCCGACCATTTAGCGATGGCCAAAGATACCAAGGCGCCACCGAAACCGAACAACGCGGCAAAGCCGAGTAGCGCGCCGAAATCGAGACCGCGCGCGTCCAGGAAGCGGTTGAGGCCGAACAGGTGAGCGACCACCGACAAGGTGACAATGACGGCCAGGTTGGTGGCCAGGAACAAGAATATGCGTTTCATGATGTTTCTCCTCTCTTGATATTCAATGAATCAGCCGCGCTGCGCCGCGAGCTCCTGACGCAGCGCGCGCAATTCCTCGCGCAGCGCTGCGAGATCCGGTTGGTTCACGGCGTCTGCGCGCGGGCTCTCGCCCTGGATAGCGTTGACGATCACGGCAATGAACAGATTGAGCAGAGTGAAAGTAGAGGCCAGCATGAAACCCAAAAAGAACACCCACGCGTGGCCATGTACCGCCATCACCGGTCGCACGATGTCCATCGCCCAGCCTTCGAGCGTCATGACCTGGAACAGGGTGAAGGCCGAGGCCGGCAGTGAGCCGAACAGCGCAGGGAAATCTGCGCCGAACATCTGGGTCGCCATCACGGCAGCGACATAGAAAATCAGCACGATGATGGCGCTCACCGCACCCAGGCCCGGCAGCGCCGCGAGCAGGCCGTTCACCACCTTGCGCATGCTCGGCACCAGCGCGATGAGGTGCAACACGCGCAATACTCTCAAAGCACGCAACACCGCCAGCGGCCCACTGGCTGGAATGAGTGCCAGCACCACCACGCCGAAATCGAATACGTTCCAGGAGTCGCGGAAATAATACCGGCCACTAGCGATGAGCTTTAGCGCTATCTCGACGACAAAGATCGTGAGCAAGGCACGATCGAGGGCCAGCAGCGCTTCGCCCCATGCCGCCATCAAGCTGGCGCTGGTCTCGAGTCCGAGGATCAACGCGTTCAGCAGCACCAGCGCAACCAGCGTATCGCGAACGCGTGCATCGTCCATGCGCCGCGCAAGGCGCGCACGCCAGGACGGGATATCGCGATCATTGGCGCTGGGCAGGCGGGTGTTCATGGCGCTACTCGATGAGTATCGTTTCAACGCTATGCGTCGAAGTGATACTCGCCGACGTCGCGTGTACGAGATCCATGCTCGTCGCCAGCGAGCCGCGTAGGTGAGAGGCGACGCAGATCACGACGACGATTCAGTCGTCGTGCCAGCGCTGCGGCCAGCCTATCGGCCGCGCAATCGATGGCGGCATAGAGATCCGGGCGCGTGTCGGCGGCGAACACGTCCGGGGCACCGCCCACGCTGACGCCGATACGACAACTCTTGTCATAGCCGCCACGCGGCCCGTTCTCGTCGCCGAGGCGCGCCACCACGCGTCGTACATGACGCTTGAAGGGCGCCAGCGCCGCTTCGAGGCGTTTCGCGACGTGGGCACGCAACTCGCCGGTCACCGCGAAGCCCTGGGCTTGAATTTCAATTTCCATGTCCTGACTCCTGTGTTGATAACGGTGAGCTATGCTGCAATCGACGACGCCTTCGAACCAGTCGAATAAACTTCTGCAATTCATCGGCTTTTACTGATTAGTGCGCAGGCCACGCCCCTTTAGCATGGCCAAGCTTCAACCGCGCACGGTCGCCCCATGGCGCCGATGAAGGACGGCATGACGACCCACGCCCATACACCGATAGCTGGCACCCGCAGCCAACCGCAGCTCGCCCACCTATCCGTGCATCACGCTCCACGCCTCGGCATCATCGGCGCCGGCCAGTTGGCCAGAATGACGGCCATGGCTGCCGCACAACTAGGTTGCGAAGTGGTGGTGCTGGCCGCGAGCGAGGATGAACCGGCCTGTGCGCTGGCCACGCGTTGTGTCTTCGGCGATCGCGGCGGCGGCAAACTCGCGCAACTCGCGTCGCAAGTGGACGTGGTCACTCTCGAAAACGAGTTCGTCGATGGACGCCGTCTTGAGGCGCTTAAACGTCAGGGCGTTGCGCTCTTTCCCAGCGCCCATTGCGTGACCCTGGTGCAGGACAAGTTCGTGCAGAAATCCTTGTTCACTGCCCATGACATCGCCATGTCGCGCGTCCGCGCAGTCGGCTGCCGCGCAAAGATCGAAAAAGCGGCCGAAGATCAGTTGTCCGCTGGTCTTAAAGGTGCGTCGTATCGGCTATGACGGCAAGGGCAATGCGATAGATGTCGACAGATATTTTCT
>JAYWAC010000214.1:0-11267 GCA_043782755.1 Pseudomonadota bacterium
GGTCGAGGGCCTCGATTTCCAGCGCATCCTCGATGAGTCGATGCGCCACGCCGAGTTGATCAGTCCAATGGTCGGCGACGTGACGGAACTACTCGCGCAGCACCGCGCCAAGGGTTCCAATCTGTTGTTCGAAGGCGCGCAAGGCACCTTGCTCGATATCGATCACGGCACCTATCCCTACGTCACCTCGTCGAACACTACCGCCGGCTTCGCTGCCAGTGGCACCGGTGTCGGGCCGCGTACCTTTGACTATGTGCTCGGCATCACCAAGGCCTATACCACGCGCGTCGGTTCGGGCCCGTTTCCGACCGAATTGTTCGATGAGACTGGCGAACATCTGGCGACCAAGGGCAATGAATTCGGCGCGACCACTGGCCGTCGGCGTCGCTGCGGCTGGTTCGACGCGGTTGCGTTGCGTCGTGCCCAGCAGTTGAACAGCATTTCGGGTTTGTGCGTGACCAAGCTCGATGTGCTCGATGGTATCGACGAGATTCGCATCTGTGTCGGTTACGACACGCCCGATGGCGTGTCCCTGTCAGTGCCCACTGGGGCCGAAGCGATGGCCGAAGTGCGGCCGGTCTATGAAACCTTGCCGGGCTGGAGCGAATCGACGGTGGGTGTGCGTAGCTGGGATGCGCTGCCGGCCAAGGCGCGGGCCTATCTCGATCGTATCGCCGAAATTGCGGGCACTGGCATCGACATTATTTCTACCGGTCCTGATCGCGCCGACACCATCGTGCTGTGTCATCCTTTCGCCTAGGGCTCGGTGAGCAACGCTGTCATGAGTACGCTCGAGCCGATTGCGTCGCCGATTTCACAGCTAGTCGAGTGGCTGAAGCAAGCCGAAAGCAAGGAAGCCCTGGAGCCGGCCGCGATGTCCGTCGCGACCGTTAGCGCCGATGGCCGGCCTTCATTGCGCATAGTGTTGTTGCGCGGTATCGATGCGCGCGGTCTGGTGTTCTACACCAATCTCACGAGTCACAAGGCCGAAGACATTCGCGCTAATCCTTACGTCGCGCTGTGCCTGCACTGGAAATCCATGGCCCGCCAAGTGCGGGTCGAAGGGCGCGCTGAACTTGTGAGTGACATCGAGGCCGACGCCTATTTCGCCAGCCGTCCGCGCGAATCACAGATCGGCGCCTGGGCCTCCAAGCAATCCCATCGTCTGGAAGGGCGCTTGAAGCTTGAAGGGCGCGTCGCCAAATACGCCGCGCGCTATGCCATCAGTGCGGTGCCGCGTCCGGACTTCTGGTCCGGTTATCGCGTCGTGCCGGATCTCATCGAGTTCTGGGAAGACCGCCCCTTTCGTCTGCATGAACGCACTGTCTGGCAGCTTGCTGACGGCGCCTGGAGCAGCTACAAACTCTACCCTTGAGGGTGCACGCCTTCATTCCGAATAGCACTGCTTGATGGCCTCGACGCCATTCGCCCGCAGGGCCTGATATTTCTTCCAGAACGCCGCATCGATGGCGCGCAAATCGCGCTGTTCCTTCGGATCGCGATAGCGACGCAGATGGCCCGGCCCGCCGTTATAGACTGCGTAGGTGGCACGCGCGAGATTGTTGGGGTCGCCCGTCACCTCGTGTTCCTTTTTCTTGATCGCGAAGTCGACCAGGTAGTGCACCAGGATCTCGTTGCCAGCGCGCGCGTTGTAACCGATGTCGCTGGCGAGCTTGTGCAAGTCGTAGACGCCGCGCCATACGTGCTGGTTGATCTGCATGATACCGATGGAACCCGCTGACGACCGTAGTGGCTCGATGCGTCCGCTTTCCTTCACGTACTGGCGCCAGCAGGTCTCCTGCCAGGCGGTGGCGCGCAACAGCGTGCGATAGATTTCGATAAAGGGTGCTTGCACCTTGCCGCGCCCTTGTTCCTGCTTGGCGATGTCGCTGAGCATGCCATCAAGGGTGGCGAGATAGGCGTCGAGATCGGCGTCGCCTGGTAGCCACTGATTGAGGCGCGCGATGCTGGCGGCATCCACTTCGCCGGCCTCGGCTTGCGCGATGAACAGCTGCAGCCAGTCGCGTTCGAACGTGGTGTGTTCGGCGACGTTGAATTCCGGTGTCAGTCCGAGCAATTCACGCAGCGCCGGATCGGGCGCGCTGGAATAGGCCAACGCGTCATCGCTGACCTCCGGCAACAGCAAGCGCGCGAGCTGACGTAAGGTCGTTTGATCGATGCGCACACCCATCTGCGCGCCGGCTGCATCCAGCGCACGCAGCGCATCACCGGCATTGATCAACGCGAGATAGTGCAGCGCGGCCTCGCCATTGACCGCCAGCTGCGCTTCGCTCAGCAAGGGTGTGAGTCGTTGCCAGGCATGCACGAACAGCGTGCGTACTGGATCGGCCGCAAGGGCATCACTCGCCAAGGCGTCGCGTAATTCGTAACGCGCTTCGAGCAAGGTCGCCGACAAGGCCTCGCGCAAGTCTGGTTTTGCACCCACCGCGACGGTCTTGATGAGCCAGGTCGCAAATGCGTCCCAGGCCTGCCATTGCTTATCCCAGGCCATCAGCTCCTCGGCCGTCAGCGGCGCGTGGGGCAGCGGCGGCAGAGCGGCGGCATTGACCTCTGGTATATCGAAGGCGAGCGTCGCGACCAGCGCTTCATGACCGCCATCGGCGCGTGCGATGCGCAGCGAATTGGCGCTGATGGCGGCGAAGTCTGGCGCGCCGGCGAGCGCATTGCCGAGCAGCTCGCGACTGCCACCGAGCAGCGGCGCGAGTTCAAAGGTGAAGGCTTCCATGCGCGGATGCACGAATTGTTTGACCCAGCCCCACATCACACCGGGTACGGTTTCCTTCTTGCCACTCGCGTCGCGGATATCGGAATCGACGACACGGAACGCGATCGCGGTCGGTGTATCGGCCACCCGTGCGTTCTCACGCAAGATCACCGTGCCGTGCCACTTGAAGGGCAGCAGACAGGCACCACCCGGCACCGGCGTACCACCGCGCGCCTCGACCTGCATGGCGACCTGCATGCCGCCCGCCGGCGCGGCTTCGACCGTGGGTGAGGAGAGCTTCAACTTATTACAGCCGCTGGCGTCGCTCAGTGCATGCAAGCTTTCCTGCGGCTCGATGAACACGCGCTCGGCGAGTTGCGCGCGCACCAGCGCGTAGGGAATGTTGAGCGGCACTTCGACCGGCGCGGCTAGTGCTGTGTTCATGATCAAGACGCATGAACAGACCAGCGCGCAAAGACCGCGAGTCATGTTCATGGCGTCGAGGAAGTCACGGCTACGCGATCGCCGTCATAGGTCGGCCGCAGACTGAACTTGAAGACATCGTCGGCGCAGACATCGATGCAGCGGCCGCAGTTCGTGCAATCGCTGTCCAAGACCAAGCGTGTGGCGCTGCCGGTGCCGCGCAAGGCGGGCGTGATGACCTGCGGTTCCGGACACACCGCGAAGCAATCGCCGCAATCGGTGCAAGCCTCGCGTGCATGGGCGGCAATGCGAATCACCGCGCGTCGCCCGAGCAAGCTATAGAACGCACCGACCGGACACAAATGCCCACACCAGCCGCGTCGACTGACCAGCAGATCAAACAGAAACACCGCCGCTACGATCGCCCACGCCAAGCCCATGCCGAACACCAGCGCGCGTTGCACCATGGTCACCGGGTTGACGAGTTCCCAGGCGATACCGCCGGTCAGCGCCGACACCACCAGAGTCATGGCCAGCAACCAAGCGCGCAGCGCGCGTTGCGGTCGCCAGCCCGGCGGCAGATGCAGGCGCTCGCGACACCAGTGTGCGACATCGGTGATGACATTGACCGGGCACACCCAGGAACAATAAACCCGTCCGCCGACCACGCCGTAGAACACCGCGATCAACACGCTGCCGAGCAGCGCGGTACGCGTCAGGTGATGGGTGGCGAACAGCGATTGCAGCGCGATATAGGGGTCTTCGAGCGGGATCAGATCGAACCAGTGACTGGCGGCGAGATTACCCTTGACCCACCAGATGCCGAACCACGGCCCGAGCAGGAACAGACCGAGCAGCGCGAACTGCGTGGTCCGACGCAGCAGCAGCCAGCGTTGACGTTGGAAAAAGCCGCGCGTGTCGGCGTGCGGCGCTGGAGCGGCATGCATCGTCAAGGGCTCAGGTCGTGCGCAGGCCGAGGTCGTGACGAATGAGGGCGCGCGGCAGCACCTTGATGGCGGCTTCGGCTACGACACAGTCCTTTTCGCATTTGCCGCAGCCGGTGCACTTGTCACGATGGACGGTCGGCTCGAAGTAGATGCGCTTGCCGTCCTGTTTCATTTCCATGGTGATGGCTTCGTCCTTGATGGGACAGGCCAGGTAACAGGCCTGACAATGGGCGATGCCGTTGATGCTGTAACAAGTGTCAGTGCCGGTGACGACCGCCACGCCCATGTCGGCGTCGCGAATATCGGTTAAGTCCTTGGACAAGGCCTCGGTCGGACAGGCCGCTACGCAGGGGATGTCCTTGCACATATAACAGGGCACGTCACGCGCGACGAAGTAGGGCGTGCCGGTCGCGAGCGAGGCGCCGAAAGGCGCAAGCTTCAAGGTGTCATAGGGGCAATCGCGCACGCACAGGCCACAACGTATGCAGGCGCCGAGGAAGTCATCTTCCGCCAGCGCGCCCGGCGGCCGCAATGCGCCTATCGGGCGCGACGCTGCCTGTTCGCCATAGCTGCCGAGCAGCAGGCCGATGAGACTGACCGCGCCCGCCGCCTGTGCACCGCGTGTCAGTACGCGACGGCGATCGGGATCGTGCGGTGGCTTATGGTCGTTGTAATTGGACATGGCCTTGCGCCTCGACTGGACACGACGTACGGGCGTCGCGATGAAGGCATGACCCTATAGTGCGCCCACATGCGCCGGCCTGCCAAGCTGCGCGCGGGCCGCTACATACGGCGTAAGGGGCTCCATGGAGGTGGGCTTATGGAAGGAGTGTGCGAATAAATTCGCACCTGCAGCGGCGCATTGTAGGTGCGACAAATTCGCACACTCGAGCAGTTAGCCGAGCAGCTTTGATCCGTGTCATTCTGCGGCCCATTAACGGCGCGCCAAGCGCGACGTGTGAGTGACCGAGGGGAGCGGCCAGTCCGGGCGCCAGCGCGCCTTCATTCGATGAAATTCAGGAGTTCATGCCATGTTGAAAGACAACGTCGCCCTCGTCACCGGTTCCACCAGTGGCATTGGCCTAGGCATCGCCGAACAACTCGCCGCCGCAGGCGCCCATGTGACCTTGAACGGCATCGCCGACGAAGCCTTGGTCAGCGCATTGCGCACGCGCCTCGGCGCCCTCGGTGGTAGCCGCATCGACTATGACGGCGCCGATATGCGCGACCCGGTTGCGGTGCGTGCGATGGTGGCCAAGGTCGTTGAGACCCACGGTCGCCTCGACATCCTAGTCAACAATGCCGGCATTCAGCATGTCGCGCCGGTTGAGGATTTTCCCATCGACAAATGGAACGACATCATTGCCATCAATCTGTCGTCGGCCTTCCATGCCAGCGCCGCCGCCATTCCGACCATGAAGGCAGCGCGTGGCGGACGTATCATCATGATGGCCTCGGCCCACGCGCTCGCCGCTTCGCCGTTCAAGTCCGCCTACGTCGCCGCCAAGCACGGCATCGCCGGCCTGACCAAGACCATCGCGCTTGAACTCGCCGAATTCGGCGTGACCTGTAATGCCATCTGCCCGGGTTATGTGTTGACGCCCCTGGTCGAGCGCCAGATCCCCGATACCGCCAAGGCACGCGGCATCACCGAAGAAGAGGTCAAACGCGACGTGTTGCTGGCCGCCCAGCCGACCAAGGACTTCGTCACCATCGCCCAGGTCGCGAGCCTGGCACTCTATCTGTGCCGCCCGGAAGCGGCGCAGATCACCGGCACCACCTTGTCTATGGATGGTGGCTGGACGGCCAAGTAGTTCGAACAAGAAAAGCGACGTGCGCTGGTGCGTTACGCACTGCGGCGGGGCCGCCGGCCGCCAGACCGTTGTGTCAGCCGACTTGGCTACGGACGGACCGTCGTAAACGAGACCTGCGGCCGCGAATCGAGCGCTTTCTTGCCTGGATATAGTGAGGCCTTCGGGGCATACTTCTGGCCGTTAGGGCAGGGAAGCCATGGAGGCCATTCTGGCTGCTCCGCGCCGCTATGGGCGGCGGTCTTTGTGCCAGGGAAGACTGCGCTAAGCAGACGCAAGTGCGACGACTGAGATTCATGAGTTCTATCGATACAGCCGACGAAGCGCCCAAGGTCACGGACTATCGCGATGATATCCATGCCGCCAGTGCCGCGTTACGCAATACCATTGCCGAGACCGAAGGGCCGCTGCCGCCTGCCTGGGTAGTCGAATTCATGCTGCGCAGCTGGCGTCGTTACCTGGTGCTGGTGCATCACGACAGCGGCGCCGGCAGTGCCGCCTGGGCACGCGCCATCGATTGCACCCGTCGTTTGCTGCAAAGCATCGTGCCGACCGAATCACCGGAACGTCGTGCCCAACTGGTGCGCGAACTGCCGCGCCTGGTGACCGACGTGAAGATCGCCATCGACAAGGCCCAGATCGACGGGCACGAACGAGATACCTTCCTCGACCAGCTGCGTCAGTTGCACATGAGCCTGTTGAAGCTCGAGCAGATGCCCTCCGATACCGGCACCGATTTCTCCGATACCGTCACCATGGATGTCCGCGACCCGCGCTACCGCGCGTTGCTCGACAGGCTCGACGGCGCGGAGAGCATGGAACATATTGAGATGTGAAGGGGCCCTTGGCGGCTCCATCTTCCTGTAGGTGTGAATTCATTCGAGGTCACACCGCCGTTCGCGCAATCTCACTCACTACTCGTTCCAGATGCTTGAGCGTGCGGCAAGATTCCACCTTGTCGCAAGCCGCGCCCAGTTTCTGCATTTCCGAGTCGCCTGAATTCCAGAACGCCATCGGCTCCGGGTTCAGCCACAGCACGCGCCGTGCGCGTTCGTGGATGCGGCGCAAGGATCGCTCACCGGCATCGCCATAGTTCGAGCGCGCGTCGCCGAGAATAATGACCGTGGTGCGCTGATCGATGTCGGCCAAGGTCAAGCGTTCCAGTTCGGCCAGCGCGCCGCCGTAGTCGGTCGAGCCCATACCATAGGTGTTGAGGGTTTCGATCACTGCGTCTTCAACCGACTTCTGTTCAAACAGCTTGGTCACTTCACCGAGATGACTGGAAAAGGCAAAGGCGCGCACCTTGGGCAGCACTTCCGCGACGCTGTAGAGGAACAGCAACAGAAAGCGCGCAACCTGCGCGACGGAGCCCGATACGTCACACACCGCAATGACTTTGGGTCTGTCGACCCGCACGCGCTTCCACACCGTGTCGAACAACAGGCCGTCGTATTCGATGTTCTTGCGTATGGTGTGACGTACATCGAGTTGGCCGCGCTTGGAGACATGCCGACGTCGCGAGTGTAGCGAGACCAGACGTTTGGCAAGCTTGCGCACCAGTTCCTGCATGAACTTGAAGTCGCGCATCTCGATGCGTGCCAGTGGTGCTTTCTCCAGCACTTCCTCGCGCAGCTTCGGCCAGGCGTTGGCGGTGTACATCAACATCTGCCGGTCGACCAGTTCGGCGACGTTCTCGATCAAGCGCGCCTTCTGTTCTTTGAGCTTCAGCGCACGCGGGTCGTCGTCGTTGGCTTTCAGTAGCGCATAGAGCAGGTCGTCCAGCGGCTCGATGCCCATGTCTTCGAGGATGCGGCGGATATACATGCCGCGCTGAGTGAAGAGGCGGATGTTCTGCAACTGCACATTGCGCGCGGCCGTGGCCAGCATCTGCTGCAGGGCCGCGCCATCGCCGCGTTCCAGCGTTGCGGCCAGACCGCCGTCACCCCCGCCGCCGCTGCCACCTTCGCCGGCCGAAAGGCCCGGCGCGGGATTCTGCTGGGCGGCCCCATCGCCGTTTTCTCCGTCAGCTTCCTTACCCAGTGCTTCAAAGGTGAAGAAGCGCTCGAAGCAATCGTTGAAACGCGTCTTGTCATCGGGGGTCTTGGCCAGCACCTGGCCGAGCGCTTCCTTGATCAGTGTGCGACGCTCGAAACCGACCAGCGCCAGCGCCGCTGCGGCATCGATGCTTTCGGCCGTCGAGACCCGCACATCACTGGCGCGCAGCGCCTTGATGAAATTGGCCAGGACCTGGGTCACGCGTTCTTCGCCGCCTGACGCGCCAGGGCCGGCACTTCGGCATCGACGTGCTCGATGTCGTCCTGGAATTTCAGCAGCACGTTCAAGGTCTGACGCACCAGGGCCGGTTCCAGCTCGGCAGCATGCAGCAGCAGCAAGGTACGTGCCCAGTCGATGGTCTCGCTGACCGCTGGCACCTTCTTCAGATCCAGCCCGCGCAGACTCTGCACGAAAGCGACCAACTGACCGCGCAGGCCCGCTTCCAGCGCCGGCACACGCGATTCGATAATGCGCTGTTCAAGCTTGGCGTCGGGGAAGGGAATGTAGAGATGCAGGCAGCGGCGCTTTAGCGCGTCACCGATTTCGCGCGTGTTATTGGAGGTGAGAAACACAACGGGCGGATGCTTGGCCTTGACCGTGCCGATCTCGGGAATCGAGATCTGATAGTCCTGCAGCAGCTCAAGCAGAAAGGCTTCGAATTCCTGATCCGACTTGTCGATTTCGTCGATCAATAACACCGCGCCCTGCGGTGCCCACAGCGCTTTCAACAGCGGTCGCGGCTCCAAGAATTCCTCGTTGAAAAACGTGTCATCGAATTCGTGCAGGCGCGCGATCGATTCTTTCAAGCCCTTGGCGCCTTCCATCAGATCGCCGAGCTTCTCTTTCAACACCTGGGTGTAGAGCAACTGCTTGCCGTACTTCCATTCGTACAGTGCTTTCGATTCGTCGAGACCTTCGTAGCACTGCAGGCGAATGAGGGGTTTGGCTAGCAGCTTGGCCGTGGCATTGGCCAGCTCGGTCTTGCCTACCCCGGGCGGGCCTTCGACCAGGATAGGCTTGGTCAGCGCTTGGGCGATGTAAACGCAAGTCGCGATGGCGTCGCTCGCGATATAGCCCGAGCCCTGCAGGCCGCGTTGAATCTCGGCGATGGCCGAGGCGGCGGCGTGTTGGTTGGCGATCGTCACGTGAATAGCATCCTGTATCTTTGAGTTATGTCGGGTGAATTGATGTGTGGCGGGCCAGCCAGCTCAGCCGACCGCGCAGTTTCTTCAGCCATTCAGCGCCTAACACTTCCATGCCGATGAGGCGCTCCAGACGCTCAAGTGGCGGACGGGTGTCGCGCAAAGTAGCGTGGAACACCGCGAGGCTGACGGCATCCATTTCGCGTTCCAGCAACGCCAGGCTGGCGCCGGCACGCACCGTGCCGCCCTGCAAAACGCGGTAATACCAGCCACAGCTACCGCTGTGCTGGATGTGCTTGGCCAGGCCGTCGACGCCGTAGCGGCGATCGATCTTGCCGCAGGGACTACGCGGCTGAGTAACCTGGATGCGCGCTTCGCCCAGGGCGTAGATATCGCCCAGGCAGACCGTCGTCTCGGTCATGCCGAGGCTTGAGATATTCTCGCCGATAGAGCCTGGTGTCAGCAGTTCCCCGATAGCGGGGAAGGCCTGGGCAAGGGCCAGGTAATGCTCGCTGGGGAACTGGTGCAGAGCCTTGTCGCGGCCGCCATGCAGGCGTTTGTCTGCCTGACAATCGCCGGCCAGGCCGAGTGCACCGAGTTCCGCCTCGCTGCGCAGCGGGCGTTTGAGAATTGCGCTCGGGCGGCCGCCAGCGAGCGGCTGGATCGCGCCGGCATAGAGGCCGAGCACGGCGGTGGGCAGGTCGGGAAGCGCGGGCATACGACAGCATACCCGCAAGCGCCCAATCTGCGAAAATGCTCGCTTCCTTCAAGGCATCGAGGTCAGCATGGGTTTCCAGGCAGTGTTATGGGATTTTGGCGGCGTCATCACCACATCGCCGTTCGACAACTTCAATCGCTATGAGACCGCGCGTGGTCTGCCGCGCAATTTCATCCGCAGTGTCAACGCCATCAATCACGAGGACAACGCCTGGGCCCGGTTCGAATCCAGCCGTTGCACGGTTGATGAATTCGATGCGCTGTTCGCGCGCGAAACCGCCGCCGCCGGTCATCAGATTCGCGGCCGCGAAGTCATCGGTCTGTTGGGCGGCGATGTGCGTCCGCGCATGGTCAAAGTCTTGCAACGTTGCAAGCAGGACTATCGCGTTGCCTGCCTGACCAACAACGCCAATGCCGGTCAGGGCACCGGCATGTCGAGCACCGATCAACAGGCCGAGGACGTCAAGGCGGTCATGCGTGAGTTCGATGTCATCATCGAATCGAGTAAAGAAGGCATGCGCAAGCCCGATCCGCGCATCTATCGCATGGCCTGCGAGCGCGTCGGCGTGGCGCCGGAGACGATGGTTTATCTCGATGATCTCGGCATCAATCTCAAACCGGCGCGCGACATGGGCATGACCACCATCAAGGTGGTGTCGGAGCAGCAGGCCATTGATGACTTGAGTCGGATACTGGGGATAGCTTTCGGCGTGTGAGAGCAGAGCACCATGTAGGTGCGATTTCATTCGCACATTAAATGGCGTCGTCGACATCGAGCTTGGAATTGAATGTGCGAATAAATTCGCACCTACGGGTGCCGTGATTTTGAGCCTCGCATGGTAGTTGCGATTTTAATGAGGTCGTTGGCAGCACCGATATCAGTCGCCGTCCTCCAACTGCTGCTTGGCGTTCACCACACAGGCGTCGCAGATATTGCCCTTGGCAGCACTGACAAGGCGGCGATATTCACCTTTGCCGCGTCCACAGAACGAACAGAAGGGTGGCTCACCCTTGAGGAACGGGGCCGGCGCCGTGGTGTGCAGGCGTTGCGTGCCCTTGGGTAGCTCGTCGTTGTCATCACTCACGGGCTTGCACTCCAAGCACAGGCGGGGGGACTTGAGACAGCACCTTGGCGCGTGTCACGGCAACAAGCAAGGCGCGTTGCCAGAGGGCGATGAACAGCGTTGTGGTCGCTCGCTGACAGTTCACGAGCTAAGCAGCGTGCGCTCAAAACATCAGCCACGCGGCAGCGTCAGCCCTGCACTTCGCGTCTGGCCAGCGCCACCCAATCACGATAGAGGGTGTTGTAGTGCTTGCCGGCGGTCTTGCTGCGCGCGAGGACCGATTCGAACAAGGCCTGCGCTTCGGTCGGGCGACCTTGGGCTTTCAACAGCGTGCCGAGTCGGCAGCTGGGCTCGGGCCCAGAGTAATAGGCAAGCAGCGCCTC